>CACIWG010000025.1 GCA_902590245.1 uncultured SAR116 cluster alpha proteobacterium
CTAGCTGAGCTAAGAACTGAAAAAGCAGTTTTAGCAATTGAAAACTTAATCGGTTTATCAAATCCAAGGAATTATGACTATAATACAAAAGATGTTAATTTGATAATTAAAGCTCTTACCGATTCTGTTAATGCCGTATCTAGTTCTTTTTCTAAATCTAAGGAAAAAAAGCAATTTAAAATAAGCTAATATTTGGAGATGAGAGGTATTTTTTTTCTCATCTTAATTATAAGTGTTTACAAGTTTATCTTATAATGAATGGATTCGACACAGATGTTTTTTCAGCTATCCAAACTGACTTCGTTTGCAAAAATTCTTTTATAGATTCTTGTCCACTTTCTCTACCTCTTCCTGATCTTTTATAACCTCCGAATGGAGACATAAAACTCACTGCTCTATATGTATTTACCCAAATTGTTCCAGCTCTTAAAGCATCAGACATTCTTAAAGCCCTTCCAATATCATTAGTCCAAACTCCTGCAGCCAAACCAAAAATAACATCATTTCCTATTTTTATAGCTTCTTCTTCATTTTTAAATTTAATAATTGATAATACAGGTCCAAAAACTTCTTCTTGAGCAATCCTCATATCATTTTTTACATCAGTAAAAATTGTTGGTTCAACAAATCTATTTCCTTTTATGTTTTTACTCGAGTAAGCATTTCCTCCTAAAATACACTTCGCACCTTCTGATTTTGCAATGTCTATGTAACTCATAATTTTATCAAATTGAGGCTGAGTCGTTACAGGTCCTACATGTGTATCTAATGACATTGGGTCTCCAATTTTTGCTTCGCTTGCAACTTCAACAAGTCTTTTCACAAATTTTTCATAGATTTTTTCTTGTACTAACAATCTGGACCCAGCAATACATGTTTGACCAGTAGCTGCAAATATACCTGAGATCACACCCATGATTGCAGCTTCGAAATCTGCGTCCTCAAAAACAATATTTGGAGATTTACCTCCGAGTTCTAAAGAAACAGGCATTATTTTTTTTGCAGCAGATTCATATATTTTTTGACCAGAAACATCAGAACCAGTGAATGCAATTTTAGATACATGCTTATGTTCAACAAGTGGTTGACCAACATCAACCCCCATTCCTGTAATACAATTTACAACTCCATCAGGGAATCCTGCCTCTGATACTAATTTCATAAATTCTAAAGTCGATGCCGAAGTAAATTCAGATGGTTTTATTACCGCAGTATTTCCAGCAGCTAAAGCTGGAGCAAGTTTCCAAGATAAAAGAAGTAAAGGAGAGTTCCAAGCTGTAATCATTCCTACAACTCCAAATGGCTCATATTTCGTATAATTAAAAATTCCAGGTTTGTCTGATGGTAAAACAGAGCCTTCAACTTTATCTGCAAGTCCTCCAAAATATCTATACCATTCTGCAAGATACTTCGTTTGCGCTCCCATTTCAGCAATCAATTTTCCATTATCTTGAACCTCTATTTCGCCAAGTTTTTGAGCATCTCTCTCAACAAGTTCTGCAAGTTTTACAAGTAATTTACCTCTTTCTGTAGGTTTTAGTTTAGACCAATTATTTTCAAAAGCTTCCTTTGCAACATTTACTGCAACATCGACATCATGAGCATTTCCATTAGCAATTTTTGCCCAATTCTGACAAGTATATGGATTTTCAGTGTCAAAATATTTTCCACTACTTGGTACCATTTCTTTTCCATTTACAAAATGATTATATGTCTTCATTAAATTCTCCGTTAATTGTCTCTTAAAATTTTAAAAATTTATTCAATATTAATTTCAAGATTATTTTATATGTTTGTTAATTTTAATTATATATTTTCTCGTTAAAAAGTTTAATCTAGAGATAATAGCTTTATTATTTACTATAAAATAATAGATGACAATGATGAGTTTTAAAGACTTCTTTTAGCAAAAAATATTTTAATAAATATTATTTTTATATTAGGTTATAAATATTATTAGAGGTGTTAGTAGGAAAAATATGCAAGCAATTTTTTTTGGCTCTATAGGAACCTTGGTTGAAACATCTGAAATTCAACGTAAAGCATTTAATACTGCTTTTAAAGAATTTGGATTAAATTGGTACTGGAATATTGGAAATTATATCAATATGATTCAAAAACCAGGTGGAATTCTAAGAATTAAAGAATATTCAAAATTACAGCTTAAAGATAATGAAGTAAAAAAAATATATGATCTTAAAATCAAATATTTTAGAGAATATTCCACCAACACTGTGAAACCGAGGGAAGGTGTTTTAGATGTTATCAATTATGCTAATATAAATAATATTAAGCTAGGATTTATTACAACAACTACCAAAGAAACTATTGATATTATCAAGGATAGTTTAGCGAGATATATTGATTTTAATAATTTTGATCTTATTACATATGAAAAAGATTGTTCTAAAAAGAAACCTAATCCAGACATATATAATTTTGCAATAAACAATCTCAACGTGGCAAAAAATAATTCAATTACAATTGAAGATACTCCTATTAGTTACACTTCATCAAAAAAAGCCAATATTAAGACTATTTTATTTCCTGGTGAATATTCAGTAAATAAAAACAACATTTCATCTTCATACAAAATTTTTGATGAAGTTAAAAATTTTTTCGAGATATAACGAATTTAATATGGCTGTAGTGAAATTAGAAAATGTTTCGAAGTCATGGGGAGATTTTAAGGCAGTTGATGATTTTAATTTAACTATAGAGGATGAAGAATTTTTAGTTTTATTAGGACCGTCTGGATGTGGAAAAACAACAACTATGAGAATGATTGCTGGACTTGAAGAGTTATCTTCCGGGACCATAAAGATTGATAATGTTATAGTTAATGATCTCGAACCGAAAGACCGAGACGTATCTATGGTTTTTCAATCATATGGTTTATATCCAAATATGAGTGTTTTTGAAAATATAAGATTCCCTCTTAAAATTAGAAAAATAAAAAAGTCACTCCACGAAAAGCTCGTTATGCGTGCCGTAAAAATGGTGGAATTGGAAAAATTTTTAAAAAGAAAGCCAGCAGAATTATCAGGTGGACAAAAACAAAGAGTTGCACTTGCTAGAGCTTTAGTAAGAAATCCAAACATATTTTTAATGGATGAACCTTTGTCAAACTTAGATGCAAAATTGAGAGTTTCTACGCGAGCCCAAATAAAACACCTACAAAACAAACTTAAAATTACAACCATTTACGTAACGCATGACCAAGTTGAAGCAATGACATTAGCAGACCGTGTTGTCGTAATGAACAATGGAAAAATACAACAAATTGGATCACCAAATGAAATATATAATAGACCTTTTAATACATTTGTTGCGTCTTTTATCGGAAGTCCTCCCATGAATTTAATTCCAATTTCTATTAGAAATAAAACATCAATTTCTCAATATGTGAAATTTTCAAAAATTAATATTAAAGATGGAAAATATATACTTGGATTTAGGGCTGAAGATGCTAGTATTTGTAAAAAAGGTAATTTCACTGGGCCAATTTATTCAATAGAACTGTTAGGGGATAGCACGATAGTTACACTAAAAATTAAAAATAATTTATTACATATAAAAACCTCTAATAATTTTTCCTCAAAAATTGGTGAAATTGTATCAGTAAAAATACCAAATAATTTATGTCATTTTTTTTATTCAAAAACTGGAATTCATTTGTAAATAGATTGGAGTAAAATATGAATTTAATAAAGACCCCTTTTTTTATAACAAGCTTTTTGTTTTTTCTAATAAAAAATTCTTTTGCCTGCGAAATTAAAGCAAGAGTGAGTGTTGTTGGAAACGAATTTCCAGCTATACAAACAGTTGGCGCAGGTGCAAAAAAATGTAAGGGTGCTGAAGTTAAAACAAACTTAACAGCAGATCATCAAAAAATTAATGTAGCTGGAATGAGTAGTGAACCAGCGGAATATACATCTGCTATAGTAGCTAACACATCCATTGTTGCACTTTTAAACAACGATTTAATTAGACCCTTAGACGATTTAGTAAAAAAACACGGCTCAAAACTTAAGAAAAATCAGCTTATTACAATTAATGGTAAAGTGATGGCAGTAGCTTTCATGGCTAATGCTCAACATTTAGTTTATAGAAAAGATATTTTAGAGAAACTTAATATTTCTGTACCTAAAACATATGAAGAAATGTTATCAGCTGCAAAAAAAATACGTGCATCTGGTCTTGCGAAAAATCCTGTGGGTGGAGCTTATAAAGCAGGTTGGAATTTAGCACAAGAATTTAATAATATGTTTATTGGATATGGTGGAAAACATTTCAAAGGTAATACACCTGAACCAAACGTAAATTCTGATGCTGGTAAAAAAGCTTTAAACATGATGAAATCTTTATCTGAATATATGAACCCAGATTTTTTAACACATGATAGTAATGCTACAAATGCAGAATTTAGAGCTGGTAATGTTATCTTGATGAATATGTGGGGAAGTAGAGCGGCCACACTAACTGATGCAGATGGCGTTTCTGATGCGGTTAAAAAAGGCATGAATATAGCTGGTCCAATGACTGTTGGTGGTGGCAATATTCCAGCATCTACACTTTTTTGGGATGGTTGGACCGTTGCTAAAAAAATAAGTGACGCTGAAGCTGAAGCTACTTTCATTGCCATGATGAATGCAATTGACCCATCTATAATTAAAGATGAAAAAGTTAGAAAGCAAGCAGTTTGGCTTTTAGACGGATACACCCCAACAGATGCGGCTAGAGGTGTTTTTGCTGCAGCAAAAATGAATACAACACCTTACCCAATGCTGCCGTACGCTGGTCTAATGCATTCAGCTATAGGTGCAGAAATTGCAGATTTTATGCAAGGTAAGGAAAACGCAAAAAAAACTTTATCTGATATTGAAGATGCTTATCGTGCAGCTGCAAAAGAAAAAGGTTTTTTATAAAATAAAATTGAATCAACTAGAGAGACATATTCTCTCTAGTTTTGAATTATGAAGCACAAAACTTTTTTCTGGTTCATATTGCCAACATTTTTGGCGATGTTGATTTTTATTTTTTTACCAATTATTTCTGTTGTTTTACAATCAGTCCACACGCCTCACGAAAATGTTCTTATAACCGTTGAAAATTGTGACCCTTTTGGATGCAAGAAAGTTACATCGATTGACCATGAAGCAACAAAAAATTTAAAACAGTCGGAGCCCTTGGGTAAATTTGTTGGATTAGATATTTATTTTGATAGAGGGCACTTGGCGATTGAAAATTTTAAACTTATATGGAATAACTCTGAAAATATTTTTTCATTTATTCAATCTTTAAGTAATCTTCCATTTTATAAAGCTGTTTTTTTTACACTTACCTTCACCTTCACAGTCACACCCATAATGCTATTACTTGGTTTATTGATCGCTTTAGGTGTAAATTCAATAAGTAAAAAATTAAGAGGAATAGTAATTTTTTTTTCTCTTTTACCTATGATTGTAACTCCTCTTATAGGCTCAATAATATTATTTTGGATGATTGACTCACGAGGTATAATTGGAAATTTAATCCAATGGTTGTTTAATGATCCTAACTTATCTCTTAAAGCTTCAACTACATTAACTTGGATAATGTTAATTGTATATGGCGTATGGCATGCGATACCATTTTCATTCATAGTATTTTATGCAGGATTACAAACTGTACCAAAAGATCAGCTTGAATCTGCAAAGATTGACGGTGCTAATAAGTTTGAAGAAGTGATCTATATTATTATTCCTCATTTAATGCCATTAATTACATTTGTTACACTTATGCAATTAATGGACAATTTTCGAGTATTTGAACCTATCGTTGGTTTTAGCGCAGAAGCGCATGCAACTTCATTAAGCTGGATTATTTTTAATGACTTAGGTGGTGAAACACGACAGCTTTCAGCCGCGGCTACAAGCTCCATTTTGACAATAATAGGAGTAATTATTTTACTTTCACCAGTTTTGCTAAGAACCTGGAAGGATTTTAAGTTTAAAAAATGAATAAGACTAGTTCAAATAGATTTTCCATATTAATCTACTTATTTATCATTATTTGGGTATTTTTAGCCTCGTTCCCTTTTTTTTGGACATTTTGGGGTTCTTTTAAAGTGGAACTTGATTTTTTTTCAATTTCTAATTGGTATAATGCAGTGACTGGCAAGAATACTTTCGATACTTATAAATCTCAGTTTACGGGAGCTGGTTATGAAGGAGCTTGGGTTCAAGAAGAATTTTGGAGATCTTTTGTAAACTCAGCCATAGTTTGTTTTTTTGTTGTCTTAACTTCTTTAACAATTGGAACATTAGGGGCATATGCTTTATCTAGATCAAATTATAAATATACTTTTTGGCTTTTAATAACTGCACTGATTTTCAGAGCAATGCCTCCAATTACTCTTGTGGCTGGATACCTGCCACCTTTTTTTGAGTGGAATATCTGGGGAATATTACCAACAACTATAATTGTACTAGTATCAATTAATCAGCCCTTTACACTTTGGATGTTACATTCTTTTTTTCAGAATATACCTAAAGAACTAGATGAAAGTGCAAAGGTAGACGGATGCTCGCAATTTCAGGCATTTAGACACGTTATTATTCCCGTTATGTGGCCTGGTGTGATTACAACAGGTTTATTTAGTTTTTTGCTAGCCTATAATGATTTTGCAGTAACTGCTATGTTGTTATCAGATGAAAATAGAACAATGATACCAAAAATTGCTGCTTTTTTAGGAACAACTTATACTGAAGGAAATGTAATGTTTGCAGTTGCAGCTGTTGTTTCAGCAACAGTTCCACTTTTTATACTCGTAATGTTTTTTCAAAAAAAAATAGTAAGTGGTCTTACACAGGGAGCAGTAAAGGGATAATTAAAATTATGAAAAAAAATAAACTCCAAATCGGTAAAGATTTAGAAGTTGAAAAATTTATATATGGAATTACACAACAGATTTGGGAAAGTAAACAAATTAATTCTATTTATGATTACTATAATGAGGATGTCATTGTAAGATCCCCGAGGAATATAACTTATAAATGTAAAGATGTAATTGACTCCACAAAGGATACTTTAAGTCAATTTCCTGACAGGCAATTAATTGGGGAAGATGTCATTTGGTCTGGTGATTGTAAAAATGGTATTTTAAGCTCTCACAGAATTTTGTCTACAGCAACACATAAAGGTAATGGTTTTTATGGGAAATCAACTGAGAAAAGTATTATGTATAGAGTTATTGCTGATTGTTTTATAATAGATAACAAAGTTGTTGAAGAATGGATAGTAAGAGATGAAAGTGCCATTTTAAATCAACTAGGATTAACTACAAAAACATTTGTAGAAATGAAAATTAAAGAAAAGATATTTGATAAAAATAGTCTAAATTCTTTATCAAATTCTTTTGACACTAAAAATATTATCAAAAATAATTCTAACGAATTTACTAAAACTTATATTTCGTATTTTAAAAAGTTAATAGATAAGAATTTTAATTTGATTAACAAAAAATATGAGAGATCTGCCCAAACTTTTTGGCCAGGAGGAAAAATAAATTATTCACATGAACAAATAAAAAAAACATGGTCAGATTTTTTGAGTTGTTTTGAAAACTTAGAATTGATTATACATTTTTTTTCTGGAATTATAGAACCAATGTTATCTCCCCGAGTTGCCATTAGGTGGACAATCAAGGGAATACATTTGAACAATGGATATTACGGATTACCATCACAAAAGAATATTGAAATTGCTGGTATATCTCATGTTGAATTTGGAAAAACCGGAATAATAAGGGAATATGTCATCTTTGATGAAATATCTATTTGGAAACAGATATTACTTTAATTATACTGACAGTAATGAGTAATTTCAATATTCAAGATAGGTTAGTAAGATTTGGTGAATTAGTACCTTGCAAAACTGCTTTCATTGATGCTCATACACCTGGTTCAAATTTAAAGGAAAATTTTACAATTATTGGTGCAGGAGTTTCTGAAAATCCTGATCAACACGTTCATATTAATATACCTCACGGTTTTAATATTGGAGCTGCTGGCCAACCACCCAAATGCAACAATTCACTACACAGCCACAGGACAGCTGAAGTATTCTTTGTTTTATTTGGTAAATGGAGATTTTTTTGGGGAATTAATGGTGACGCTGGCGAAGTCATTCTTGAAAAAGGAGATATATTTAACATTCCCACGGGTATTTTTAGAGGTTTTGAAAATATAGGTGAAACATATGGCATGCTAATGGCTGTGTTAGGTGGAAATGATGCAGGTGGTGGAGTGATTTGGGCACCAAAAGTTTTAAATGATGCGAAACAACATGGTCTAATTTTATCTGAAAAAGGAAAAATTTATGACACTAAAATAGGACAAAATTTGCCTCACAACGAAAAAGAAATGCCCGTGTTAACTAAAAAAGAATTGTCACAATTTCCTGAAATAGAAGCTAGTGAAATTACGCCATTTTATGTAGCTAGATATTTGGATCTATATTCCTTGTCAAAAAGAAACTTTGTGTCAGTTATTGGAGAGTATGGTGTTATATATGATAAACCAGGTTTTGAAGTAAATTTTATATCTGAGAAATGTACAAATAAAATTAAAAATTTTTCTGATAAAGATACTGTATTAATGCCTGTTGAAGGCTGTTGGAACATAGTATCAGATATATTTAATTTAACTTTAAATCCTGGTGATACATTTTCAGTTCCCAAAAATACACAATTCGATCTTAAAACAACTAAACCATATATGTCTTCAATGTATCAAGTAATTCCTACAGATGATCCTGCAGGAGCAACTTATACTAGATCTGCTTAATGACAATGTTAACAACTCACGTTGGATCATTGCCTAGAAGCAAAAAATTATCCGACCTTCTTTTTAAAAAAGAAAATAATGAAATTTATGACAAGGACACATTTAATAAAGTTGTAAAAGACTCAGTTTTTGACATTGTAAAAAAACAAAAAGAAGTTGGGATTGATATTATATCTGATGGAGAGATGTCAAAAATATCTTATGCAACCTATGTGAAAGATAGATATAATGGATTTGCAGGTGATAGTCCTAGAAATGCACCATCAGATCTCAAAAGGTTTCCTGGCTATTTAAAGAAGTTAGCTGAAAGTGGTGGAACACCAACTTACTCAAGACCTTGTTGTGTTTCTAAAATTTCTTCTAAAGGTGACAATGAACTTATTGCTGATATTAAAAATTTGAAGGATGCTATGGAAAAATATAATTTATCTAAAGGATTTATGAATTCAGCTTCACCAGGTGTCATATCATTATTTCTTACTAATTCTTTTTACAAAACTAGAACAGATTATCTTGCAGCTATATCTAAAGCTATGGAAAGAGAATTTAATATTATTGCGAACTCAGGATTAAAATTACAACTAGATTGTCCAGATCTAGCCTTGTCTAGACACATGATTTTTTCAAAATTAAGTGATAGAGAATTTATTAAAATTGCAAATGAAAATATGGAAATCTTAAATCACAGTCTTCGTAAAATTGATCCAAGTATGTTAAGAATGCACGTATGTTGGGGAAATTATGAAGGCCCCCATATTGATGATATTTCAATTAGTAAAATTTTTGAGGTCATAATGTCTTTTAGAGGTAATTATATTTTATTTGAATCTTCTAATCCAAGACATGCTCATGAATGGAAAATATTTGATGACTTAAAAAACAAGATACCTGAAACAAAAATTTTAATACCAGGTGTAGTAGATTCGACAAGTAACTTTGTTGAGCATCCAGACTTAATTTGCCAAAGACTAGAGAAATTTGTCAATATTGTTGGTAAAGAAAGAGTTATAGCTGGATCAGACTGTGGTTTTGGCACTTTTGCAGGTTATGGAAATGTTGACGATGACATCGTATTTGAAAAATTAAAATCAATGGTAGTAGCTTCAAAAAAGTTTTAATGCAAGCTTAATCTGTTTTAAAATTTAAGTTTATCCATATTACAAACATTATAAAATATGCGTTTAAAACATACCAAATAATTTCCAAAATTGATTTATATTTATCTAAAAAATTTATACCTAAGGAATTTAAAAGTAAAGTAAGTGTTATAAAAATTAAACCAATAGCAATGATAGAATTTTTTATTTTATGATTTTTATATCTCATAGGATGAATTACTTTAATAGGAATTACCTTTAATACTATTAAAATTACAAGTATAAATAAATTATTCCAAACGTTTAAATCTAAAATCGATAAATAAATAATGATAACATTCCAAATAGAAGGAAATCCTATATACAAATAATTTTTAGTCATTATCTTTAAATAAGAAAATGAAAATAAAGAAATACTTAATATTAGTATCGGTAAAATAATTATAAATTGCTCAGGCACATAATTGAATTTATAAATAATTATACACGGTATGAATACGTAGTTTATATAATCGACTATGCTGTCTAGCATTAAGCCATCAACATTTGGACAAAATTTTTTAACATTATATTTTCTAGCTAAATTTCCATCAATAACGTCTATAAACAATGCAATAATAAGAAATAAAAAGGTTAAAAGTTTATCTTCATTTAATATTGAAATTATTGAAAAAAAACTCATTAAAATACCAGTTCCAGTTAACAAATGCACTAAATATGCTTTAATTGCATGTATGTTTAGAATTAATTTTTTTT
This sequence comes from uncultured SAR116 cluster alpha proteobacterium, assembly GCA_902590245.1. Taxonomy (GTDB): domain Bacteria; phylum Pseudomonadota; class Alphaproteobacteria; order Puniceispirillales; family Marisalimonadaceae; genus TMED54. The sequence continues at coordinate 10,682 of CACIWG010000025.1, forward strand.
CCATTGTTTTAAAATAAAATTAAATCATTTTGTTTACAAATAAATTTATTTTCTAATAATAAAAGTTATGAATAAAAATCTTGATGATTGTAAAAAAGAAATTTTAAATGACATTTCAAGAACAATATCCTTTCGGTTATGTTCTATAGGTGTCGATTTAGGCCTTTTTGAAGATTTGTCAATTAATGGTCCCTCTTCAAGTGAGGAAATAGCATTTAGAAAAAAATATAATGAGAGATATATAAGAGAATGGCTTTATGGAATTTCAAAAACTGGTTACATAGATTTTGATAGGAAAACCAGAAAAGCATCAATCAACGATCATTATATTGAGTTATTTACAACTGAGGGTGGGAAGAACTCTTTTAAAGGTTTTTTTAAAGTCATCAACAATATGTTGCTACCTTATGAAAACTTACTTAGTTCGTTTAAAAATGGTGGTGGCATAAAATTTGAGGAATATAATAGTGAATTTTGGAAAGGTTTAGACCTTACAGGTTGTTCTAGATATAGGTCATTTCTTGTACCGGAGTGGATTGATCAAGTTCCAGACATAAAAGAAAAACTTGAAAAAGGTGTAAAATTTGCTGATTTCGGGTGTGGTACTGGTAGGTCTGCTGTTGAATTGGCTAAAAGATTTAAAAAATCTACTTTCTTTGGTTTTGATAAATTTAAGCCAAATATTGAGGAAGCACAGATCAATGCAAAATCTGGCGATGTTACAGCAAATACTTCTTTTCAGGTTTGGGATGCAGACGAAGGAGGTCCTGATGATAAGTTTGATTTAGCAGGAGCTTTTGATTTAATTCATGATTTACCACATCCTCAAGAAGGTATTAAAGCTATAAAAAAATCTTTAAAACCTGGAGGTATTTTTTTACTGATGGATATTAAATGTACAGAAGATCCTATAGACAATGATGACCCAATGGCTTTGTTCAAGTTTGGTGCAAGTTTGCATTTTTGTATGACAACTTCTTTGGCCTATAATGGTATAGGTCTCGGAACTGTAGGTTTACCTTTAAAAAAAGTGGAAGAACTTTGCTCAAATGCTGGCTTTGAAAATGTTAAGGAAATAGATATTAATCATCCAATTAATTCCTTATTTCAAATTAGTTGATCTGACAATTTATCACGTTGAGGGTAGAAATTTAATTAAAAATGAAATTTTAATAAAAACAATATATTGATAATATATTATGGCGGAGGGAACCTCCTCGTTATTCCAATTTAATCATCTGATTTGCTTATATTTTATAGACTAATAAGTTTTCAGTCTACAATTTAGTCTACAAATTAAATTTTGCATTTAAAATAAATGACTATAATGAGCTTTTTACCTTATTGAATGATAAATCACTCCTCCAGGACTAATAACTTTTCCGTAATTTTGGAGTATAATGCCAAATTCTTCAAAATAATCATTTTTCATAGCATTCTCTATATGACGTTGAACACTTTCTAATGAAGTAAACCTCTCATTTATTGTAAAAACTATATTTCCAGTTTCACCTTTTGACGGATCAGTTGGATCAACAAATTCTGGTGCTTTAGTGAAATAAGAGTTTAAAAGGTGCGTCTGTCCACCGTTATTTTCTGAATAAAAGTCTTCCATCCACGATGCGTGTTTTTTAAAAATCTTTTCAACTTCTTCGGAATTATCTTTTGGAACTACATAACCAAGATTGATACATCTTATTTCTTCTGACATTAAAATTCTCCTATAATTAAATTATTTAAATCTATGTAATAATGATAAATGACTGTTTGAAAGTAAATCTTAAAACAAAGTTGAAACAAAATTGCTTAATTATAAATCAGTTAGGATTTTTTAATACGGAGACAACCTCCTTTTTAGTAAAATCATAATTACTAATACCAAAAATTTTTACTTATACAGGATTGTTCATCAGGCAAAATTATTAATTCATTATTTTTTTTACTAAGAATATATGGCTTTAGATTTTTGGTCACTTCGTCAAGATGCCAAGCAAAATCTAAATTTTTATTAACACTATTATCTTCAAATAAAATGAAAGAAGATGTTTTTCTACCAACAACATTACCAACTTCTATAAAATTTCCATTAATCCTTTTGAAAGCTTTTGCAAAAATATTATCGTTATTTCTTTTAAATAAAAATTCTGTTTTTTGTTTTTTATTTAATGAGTAACAAACAATTCCAGATGTTGGTTCAAGTCCAAAAACTTTAATAGGTAAGATAAAATAACTACAACAAGATATTAAAATTAAAATTTTATAAAACATGTTTATTTTATAAATTTAATAAAATTAAATAGCAACATTGGTCAATACGTTTATATAATTTTTTAATAAATGGATTATATTTTATTATGCTACAAGTTAGAACCTTATAATAATTTTAAACAATTCTATTAAATGGGAAAAATCATTAAATGTATTAAGTATATTCAACTTTCATTGAAATAAAGCAGACACATTTCCAAATAATGATGATGTAACTTGTATTAATTTTTTATCATTTATAGGAATTGGAAGGCCATAGGCTCCAGTCAAAATTAAATTACCTTTTTTTAAAATATTCCCTATTTTATACTGTTCTTTAACCAACCATTCAACCTCTGACAACATATCATGGGGCCACTTTTTATCAGACCATGTATCAATTATCTCATTATCAAATATAAGTTTTAAATCTGTTATTTCAGATTTAATATTTGCTTTTGTAGGTTTACCCATAACTACACCAGCATGAATAGCATTATTAGCAAGAAGCTCTGCACCAAAAGGTGGGTCACCATTAAAAACTAGATTATGTATTTCTATAATAGGATGAATTGTTTCTATTGAATCTAATATATAGTCTAAATTTACTAACTCAGGTGTTAAATCACGATTTAATACAATTCCAAACTCAGCTTCCATTGCAGGATTTGCAAAGTTCCTTTTATCTAAAGTGACACCATCTAAATATAATTCATTTTTCCAAAGCCTTCCCCAAGCAGGCTTAGTAAAACCCATTTTACGTTGTGTGTCTTTAGAAACACATCCGATTTTATAGCCTATAACCTCTTCACCTCTTTTCTCTCTTAAATTTGTTACTGCAAGCTGAATGCGTAAGGCATCTTCAATACTTATAGATATTTTGTCTTTAAAAATTTCTGATGGTGTTTTTGCGTCATAATCATCTAAAATTTTATGCGCATATACATCTAATTGAAATTGACTCAATTCTACCATTATTAATTTACAAATAATTATACAAAAGTTAGCCTACATGATTTAAGTAACAATTAAAGGACTTTATTGTGACAATTTAAATAGAGGAGAGAACCTCCTCGTTATTCAATCTTAATCATCTGATTTACTTATATTTTATAGACTAATCATTAACCAGTCTACAATTTAGTCTACAAATATATTTTCTATAATTGTTTGTTTTAAATAAAAAGTTTTATAAAAAATCAAATATTAGCTATTTAAATATTTCATAAATTCTTTTATCGTGTTGTTTGTTTCTGTAGGATGTGTGCAATTTGGTCCATGAGGTCCATCAATCTCAACAAGTTTAAATAAATTAGGAACTCTTTTGGATAAGGCTCTTGCTTTATCAATTGTAATTGCAGAATCGTTTTTGCCATGAATAATTAAAATAGGGCACTTAATGTCTTTCAACTTATGAGTTATATTATCTCTTAAAAGGAGAGCTTGAGCAGGATATTTTATATTAGTGCGATCTGAATTTTCCCAATATTCAATCCATTTTAATTTTTGTGGGTTGTCTCCAAAATAGATTTCACCAACAGCTTCTGCTGCTTCACCTAAAACTTTTGAATTACACCAATGTTCTGTTAAATCTGAAAACTCAATTTGTTCATCATTAGTAAAGGTACCCGAATCACTTCCAATTAGAATTATGCCTTTGACCATATCAGGCTTTGTCAAATAAGCTCTAAGTGATATGAAACCACCTTTACTTACACCCGCAAATACTGCCTCTGAAATGTTAAGATGATTTAATAAAGAAATTGCATCATTTGCAGAGTCCCAATAAGTAAAATATTTGTTTGTTACTGATTTGCCAAACCCTCTTTCATCCCAGGCTACACATCTATAGGTGTCTTTTAAAACATTTACTTGTTTATCAAAACTCGTTAGATTTAAAAAAAAACCATGACTAAAAATAATGACAGGTTTATTTCCACCTGTATCTATATAATTAATTTTATTACCATTTATATCAGCTATCGGCATTTTAGAATAGGTACAATTATTTTAATTTAAGAAATTTAAGACAAAGAATATATTCATGTCATTATTAAAAAATAAATGTCCAACAAAAACAAGTTTTTAATATTTATTAAAAAAATTTAAAAAGTACATTAATTGGGCATTTTTATTATTAAAATAAATTGCAACTTTACACAATCATGACTAAGTTAGATTATTATTGAGATGAAAAATAAGATTGAATATTTTTTTGATTGCAGTAGCCCTTGGACTTATCTGGCTTTTAAAGGTATAACAGATTTATCAAAAAAAAAAGATTTTGAACTTATTTGGAAGCCTATTTTAGTTGGAGGTATTTTTAATACAACTAATCCAAGTGTTTATGAGGCAAGAAATAACCCAAACCCTGTAAAAGAAAAATTAAAATACTATTTTGAAGATTTAAAAGACTGGTGTTGCTTTAGAAATATTAGAATCAACCACGATGGTTTTGGGGAAGGCTTTTCTCCAAAAGTTTTTCCTGTAAACAGTGTTAAAGCGATGAGAGGCGCCTTTATGTTTATAGATGAGGGAGGTATTGAAAATTACGTTAATTCAATATTTTATGCATATTGGACTGATGGCTTAGATATATCCTTAGAAGAAAATCTTATTAAGATTGTTGAAAATTTAGATATAAATCCTAACAAGTTTTTAAATTTTCTTCAGCAACAAGACACTAAGGATAGACTAAAAGATAACACTCAAGAACTCGTAGATCGTGGAGGGTTTGGGTCACCAACTTTCTTTTTAAATGAAAACAAAATGTACTTTGGTCAAGACAGAATTCTTCTAATAGAAAGTCAACTTTAAGAAGTCAACTTATTGGCTGAGACAAGCTCATCGTTATTTCATCTTAATCATCTGTTTCACTTGTATTTTATGGACTATTAGTTTTTCAATCCACATTTTAGTCCACAAATATGTTATAAATTTATTCTTATTCATTTTATAAACTAGTCTAAAATTATATCTGATATAGCATACATTTTCCATCCATCATTAGTTTTAGTAAATGCATAGAAAACTGTATATTTTTCTATTACCGATTTATCTTTTCTTATCCTGGTACCACTACTGATAACATGACCTTTAGTAGAATTTGTACCATGAGTGTAAGTATTTGTGTCAATTGTAGTATCCCATTGTTTGCTATCCATCATTTCTTTTGGTTTGACTGGGAATGTATCTAACGATTTACATTCTCCATCAGCAATATATGTAATAGGGAATTTAACTAATGAATTGATGCCATCCATATCGTTGTTTAGAAAATATACTAAATATTTTTCATACGCTTTCAGAACTTCTTTTTCATTATTTTCACTCATTCAATAAACACTCCAGCGAAACAAACATCATCAATGTTCTTACAAAGGATGTACTCCTATACTAATATAATTTTATAAAAATGTTAATTCTATGAAGGAGAGAACCTCCTCGTTATTCCATTTTAATCATCTGATTTAATTATATTTTATAGACTAATCATTATTCAGTCTACAATTTAGTCTACAATTCATCAAAGTAAACAAAACTAATACTTTGAAAACTTAGATTAAGTTTCATTTCCATAATAACAACTTAGCAGTTCATTAACATGAAGTGTTTACAATTATTAGACGTTAAAATACTCTAAAGTTATTTACTCTAAATTTTTAAAAAGGAAATTTTATGACGTCTTCAAAATTAATTAATTACACTACAAGAGAATTTATGTCAGACCATGAACTTGAACAATATATTGCTAAGCAAAATGAAATTTTTACACCTAAAGTTGTAGAAGAATTTAATAAGGCTGGAATGCTAAGAAGAGTTTTAACAAAACTGTGGAACAAAGAAGGTGTCCACAGAGTAGGAATTTTATTTGAGTATAAAGATGAAAAAGCATTTGCTGCATGTCAAAGTTTATTAGAAAAGCATTATATTCCAATGGTTAAAACATTTATAACAAAAGTAGTAGGTAGTCGTGGTATTGTGGTACACGAATTTACTTCTAAAGAATTTAAATAATAAATTTACAGTTAGGGATATTAATAATGATAATTGTAATTGTTACCTTTGAAATAGATAAAGAATTAAACGATACGGTTTTGAAAGAAAAATTTTTAGAAACATCTCCTATATATAAGGATACTCCAGGTTTAATTAGAAAAAATTATATATGCGATACTTCAAAGAATTTAGCAGGTGGCGTTTATTGCTTTGATAATTTAAATAATGCAAAAAGTTGGTTTGATGAAGATAGAGTTAAATGGATAACAGAAAGATACTCAGCACCTGATATAAAATTTTATGAAAACCCAGTTATAGTTGATAATAATACTGATGAAATAATTTCGTAAAATAACCTTATCACGGCGGAGACAACCATTTACCTTTTCCAGGGCTAGAGATAGAGATATAAAGCCCATCACCGTCATGGTATTTGTCCTTAGGTAAAAATAATAATTTTCTCGCATTTAATTTTTTCATGTCATCTCCAGTCTACAACTCGGTCTACAAGTTGGGTTGATTAAAGATGATTTAGAGTGAAATAGCTTGAAGAGCCCTCGTCAACAAAATTGAGACCTACCTTAGGTTTATGACACAGTATGACTTAAGGTAGTTATCTTATTGGCGGAGGGAGGGGGATTCGAACCCCCGAGAGGAATTTCTTCCCCTAACGATTTAGCAAACCGGCGCCTTCAGCCACTCGGCCACCCCTCCGCATTGTGGTAAATGATTAAAATTCACACGCCGTATGCATCTTTTTGATACGCAATTAGTTTAAGAATTTCAAGTTTTATCTAAAGTAATATATACTTTTAATAAAATTAATTAGTGAGTTTTTATGGATTTAATTTCAATGATGCGAGTTTTTGTTTCAGTAGCGGATAAGGGTTCTATGGCAAGTGCTGGCAGAGACTTAAATTTATCTCCATCTGTAATGTCTAAAAATTTATCTGCTCTTGAAGATAGACTTGGTGCAAGGTTGTTAACCCGAACGACTAGATCAGTTTCTTTAACTGAAGTTGGACATGCTTATCTTGATCGAGCTAGAAGAATTATAGGTGATGTAGACGAAGCGGAGGCAGCAGTTTCAAGTGTAACGAATGCGCCTAGGGGACATTTAAGAATAACAGCACCTAGTACCTTCTCATATAGACATATTTCTCCTCATTTGCCTATTTTTAGAGAAATGTACCCAGATGTTGAAGTTGAAATGATAATTTCTGATAATGAGTTAAATTTAGTTGAGAATAACATTGATCTTGCGATCAGAATTGCTTTAATGAGGGATTCTTCTCTAATATCAAGAAAACTTGCTTCTAATCCAAGAGCTATGGTTGCTTCACCTGATTATCTGAAGAAAAAAGGTAAGCCTATACACCCTGATGATTTAGATAAACATGATATTATTTCTTTCCAACTTGGCAGTCCCTACAATGAATGGCATTTCTTAGTAGACAATAAGCCTAAAGTTTTTACGGCTAAAGGTATGTTACAGTTAAATCATGGTGATGCAATTTTGCGATCATGTATTAACAATGGTGGAATATGTATGTTGTCTAGATTTGTAGTTGGCAGACATATAGCAGCTGGAACATTAATCTCTTTATTAGAAAACTTTCTTCAAGAAGATATTCCAATTTATGCTGTATATCCAAGTGGTAAACATCTTTCACCCAAAGTTAGAGCGTTTCTAGACTTTTTGGTAAAAACATATGGTTCAGTCCCTTACTGGGATGAACATGGAAATCACAAATCCGAAGCAGCAATACGAGCTAGTAAATAATTAACAGAAAAAACTTCCACCATTCACATGGATAGTTTGTCCATTAATGAAGTCAGAATTATCTTCACATAGATTCTTTATCATTTTTGCAACTTCAATAGGTTTGCCTTTTCTTCCTATCGGAGGATCTGAATGAGTAGGGTGTACTAATCCTTGTCCAGCAGACTTACCTCTTACAGTATCAATTAATCCTGGTACAACACAATTTACTGTAATACCTGTACCAGCATATTCTGTTGCTAAAGCACGAGTAAAACCAACTACAGCGAGTTTAGAAGTTACAACGTGTGATCTTCCAATAGCTCCAATATGTGCTGAAAGACCACCTAGATTTACAATTCTTCCCCATGAATTCTTTTTCATTAGTGGTATTGCTTTTTTACAAGTCAAGAATACTGCATCTAAATTAATATTTAAGATATGTCTCCAATCTTCATATGTCATATCTTCAAATTTAAAAAAATTTCTTTGAGAAGCATTATTTACTAAAACTGACAGATTACCAAGTTCAGATGCTTCGTTAACTAAGTCATTAGCAAAGTTTTGATCTGTTAAATCTCCTATTATAATTCTAGAGTTAACATTATAATCATCAACAAAAGTTTTTGTTTCCTCAGCACCTATCTTATCAGTA
>CACIWG010000026.1 GCA_902590245.1 uncultured SAR116 cluster alpha proteobacterium
AAAATTCAATTCCAAATTTTCAACCTCACATAAATGTGAAAAATCAATTGGACTACTTGGATCGTCAGAGAGAAATTGATGCGTTTCTCCTTGTTTCAGCTTATTAATTACTCTTTTTGCTTTTAAAACTGGAAGTGGACACTTTAATCCAGTAAAATCAGACTTTTTCAAAAATCACTCCAACGTTAAATTTACATTTATGATATTAAACTTGTTATGATGTTATCAAGTTAAATGGTATAATTATTATTACAATGGGTATTTGGGGGAAAATTTTTGGAGGAACTAGTGGTTTTGTTCTTGGTGGGCCATTAGGTGGATTATTAGGAATTTTTGCTGGTCACGCCATTGATAAATTAAATAGAAAAAAATTACCAGAGAGCATTGCTGTTAAACAAGTTAATTTTACTATTGGAGTTATTGCATTGTCGGCAAAAATGGCTAAAGCAGACGGAATTGTTTCGAGTCAAGAATTAGATGCTTTTAAGAAAGGATTAATTATAAATAAAAATGAGTTAAAAAATGTTGAAAAAATCTGGAATTTTGCAAAACAATCAGTACATGGTTTTGAGAGTTATGCAAAACAGCTTGCTAAGTTATTTAAACCAAGTTCTTCCATTCTCGAGAATTTAATACATCTATTATTCTCAATTGCAAAATCTGATGGCCAAATTACATTTGAAGAAGAAAAATTTCTTAAAAAGGTTTCTGATATATTTGGATTTGATGATAAAAAGTTTTATTTATTGAAAGAAATTTACTCGAATAATGATAATGATCCTTATACTGTCTTGCAATCAAATATCAATGATCCAATTGATCTAATTAATAGAAAAAGAATATATCTTTTAAAAAAGCATCATCCTGACGTTTTAATTGCAAAAGGCCAACCAATAGAATTTGTAGAAAAAAATAATCATTACGTAAAATTGATAAATAAGTCATGGGAATATGTTAAAAAAAATCATTATAAATAAAGATATTCATAAATTGCATTTTATAAAATTATATATAATAATCATAGCAAGAGAGCTGTGTGATAGCTGCATTGCAGAGGAAAGTCCGGACTCCACAGGTAGAAAATGCTGGGTAACACCCAGCAGGGGAAACCCTAGGGATAGTGCAACAGAAAATATACCGCCATATAGGTAAGGTTGAAAAGGTGATGGTAAGAGCTCACCGCGATTGTAGCAATACAATTGGCATTGTAAACCCCATTTGGAGCAAGGCCAAATAGAAGAAACAATGTTTTTCCTGAACGTTTCTGGGTAGGCCGCTAAAAAAAGTTTGTGAAAACTTTTTAAGATGAATTATCACATTAAACAGAATCCGGCTTATAAGCTCTCTTTCAAAAAAAATAAAATTCCCATTGACTCCCAACAAATCCCATGCTATCCCAAAATATTAATATTGTGACAAATTATGAAATTATTATGTTTTTATCAACTTCTCATAATAAAATCGATAAAAAAGGCAGAGTATCTGTGCCTAGAAATTTTAGAACATATCTTGATTTAGAGGGAGGTTTATTAATTCTATTTAAAAGTTTACAATTCAAATGTATAGAAGGCACTACAATTAAAAGAATTAGCCAATACGTAGAAGCTATTGATGAAATAGATACTATGTCAAAAGAGGCATCTATATTAAGAATGATGATGGCTGACTCTTTTGAAATTAAATATGATAATGAAGGTAGGATTAATATCCCAGAAGCTCTTTTATCTTATGCGAATATAAATGATATTGCTGTTTTTGTAGGAATTGGTAAATCATTTATGATTTGGTCAAACTCCGAATATGATAGAGAATATCAAAACACCCAAAAAATCTTACAATCTAGTGGACCACCAAAATTAATACTTAATAAATATTCAGGCGTATCTAATGAATAATTTTCTAGAACACGTTCCAGTACTTCTTAACGAAATTTTAGAAAACTTAGAAAAATTTAATATTACTAATGGAGTTATTATTGACGCTACTTTTGGTTTAGGTGGATATAGTAATGCCATTTTAGAAAATACAAATTGTGATGTCTATGGATTTGACAGAGATCCAGAGGTCTTAAAATATGCTAATAAATTGAAAGAGAGATATGATAATAGATTTACATTTTTTCAAAAAAAGTTTTCAGAGATTGATGATGTACTTTCAAAACAAAATTATTCCAAAAAGAAAATAAAAGGAATGATATTCGATTTAGGTGTTTCAAATTTACAATTAACAGAAAAAAATCGAGGGTTTTCATTCAAATTTGATGGCCCTTTAGATATGAGAATGTCAAAAGAAGGCATTAAGGCTTATGATATTATTAATGGCTATAGTGCTGAGAAATTAGCTAAAATTCTTTATAACTTTGGAGATGAAATTTTTTCAAGAAGAGTTGCAAGTAATATTGTAAAATCGAGAGAAATAAATGCAATTTCATCCACACAAGAACTTGCAAACATAATTAGAAAAGCTATACCTGGGAGAAAGAAAAAAATAGACAAAGCCACAAAATCTTTTCAAGCAATTAGAATGTTCATAAATGATGAATTAACCGAGCTTACCAAAGGGTTAATCGCATCAGAAAAGTTTTTAACATATGGAGGCATTCTATGTGTAGTATCTTTTCATTCTAAAGAAGATAGAACTGTTAAAAATTTTCTTAATGTATGCCAGGGAAAGTCTAAATTGTTTATTTCAAAATTTTTACCTATTCAAGAAAATACAAAAAAAAGTTTTGAAATAATTACAAAAAAACCAATAATCCCTTCTCCTGATGAAGTTAAAATCAATTATAAGTCGAGATCAGCAAAATTAAGAATTGCAAAAAGAACTAAGTTTAATGCTTTTTTTAACAATGAGGCTGCAGCATGATTAAAAGAACTTATATGTTAATATTAATATCTGTTTTAGGTGTAATTTTTTTTAATTACGAAATTAAAAATAAATATCATCACAAAGAAAAAGAAATTGTATTGATAAATAAATTAATTTCAGAAAAAAAACAAAATATAAAACTTATGAGAGCTGAACTAGCTTATTTATCTAGACCTGAAAGACTTCAATCTATTGCAGAAAAACAATTAAATATGAAAGAAATTTTACCTACGGATATCTGGAATATAAATGATATCTCAAAACTGTATTTTGAAAAAAATTAGAAAAGGAGCATCAATATGAATTTAAATCTAGCAATACCAAAAAATATTGAAAATGTTCAACCAAAAATTTCTGTAATAGGAGTTGGAGGAGCAGGGTGTAATGCAGTCAACACAATGATTAACTCCAAAGTTAATAATATAAATTTTTTAGTAGCAAATACAGATGGTCAAGCATTATCGAGAAGCATGGCAAAAATACAAATACAGCTAGGTAAAGAACTTACAAATGGATTAGGAGCAGGTTCTGACTATACTATTGGAGAACAAGCTGCCCTCGAAACTATTGATGAGATTATGTTGGAACTTGAGGATGTAAATATGCTTTTCATTGCAACTGGAATGGGAGGCGGAACTGGAACTGGTGCCGCACCAATTATCGCTCAAAAAGCAAAGGAGAAAGGTATTCTAACAATTGCAGTTGTTACAAAACCCTTTGATTTTGAGGGTAAAAAGAGAATGGAAACAGCATTATTAGGATTAGAGAAATTAGAGAATTCAGTAGATACATTAATTGTAATTCCAAACCAAAATCTTTTTACAATAGCAAATGATAAAACAACATTCTCAGAAGCTTTCCAATTAGCTGATGATGTACTCTATCAGGGAATAATCGGAATAACAGATTTGATAACCGCACCAGGAATGATAAATCTAGATTTTTCAGATATTCAAACTGTTATGAAAAATAAAGGACAAGCGATGATGGGAACAGGAGAACATTCTGGAGAAAATAGAGCTAAAATAGCAGCAGAAATGGCCTTAAATAATCCATTACTTGATAATTCTTCCATTGATGGAGCATCGTCTATTTTGTTAAATATAAAAGGTGGTCTAGATTTGGCATTATTTGAAGTTGATGAAGCTGCATCATTGATCAGGTCTAAAGTAAACGAAAATGCAAATATCATCTTTGGATCATCAATTGATGAAAATCTTGATGGAATTATTAATATTTCAGTTGTGGCTACTGGAATTAATAAATCATATAAATCTTTAGAAGAAATTAATACAAATGAAGAAGAAATAAGTAATAAAGAAGATGAAAGCACAAAGATTGAAGAACAAATTGATTTAGAATCAAAGATAGCTGATGTGAAAAAAACCTCCGATTCAGATAAGATTGTTACAAAATCTAATAAAGATTCTTTAACATTTTTAGAAACTAAAGAAAAGGAATTGTCTGATATCTTTAACAAAAAAGACAATAACCTAAAAAATGAAACAGAGGAAAATCAATTTTTGAAAAAAATTTCAAAGTTGTTTTCAAACAATAAAGATAAAAATATTGTAAACAATTTAGAAAAAAATAGTGAACTTTATCCTTTAAAAGATATAGTTGAAAATGAAAAAATCGATCAAAACAAACCTCTAATTAATCTTAGTAAAAATTCTATTAAATCTGAAAATAATAGCGAACAAATTAACTTACTTGACATAGATGAAGATGAAAAAACTGAAAATATGGAAGATGTTTTAGAAATACCAGCTTTTCTGAGAAGGCAAGCAAATTGACAAAATGGATAACATAAAGAAAATTAAGTTAAAGCTTTTCATATGCTCTTTATCTTTTTTTATAATTTATTTTGGTGTTGCATTTTCAATGCTAATTATGAAGCCTAATGAAAAAATAAACTATCAATCAAATTTTAAAGTCAGTGAAAAAAAATCAAAAATAAGAGGTAATATTTATGATAATAATGGATATTTGATTGCAACAACAATAAGAAAACACGACCTTATCGTAAACCCAAGTGTTTTAAGAGACCCTAAAAAATTTGAATTAGAACTAAAAAAAATATTTGGCAATAACATAAACTTTAATTTTGAAGATAAATTTTTTACAAACTTAAAATATTTAAAAGTTAAGAAAAACATATCATTAAGGGATTATAATAAAATTCTTAAAATTGGAGAGCCAGGCATTAGAATAGAAGAAAACTATGTTAGAAAATATCCTGGAAAATCTCTAGCTACTCATATAATTGGAAAAGTAGACATTGATGGGAAAGGTGTATCTGGAATTGAAAAAAAGCTAGATAATGAACTTTCATCATCAAAAGATATTCACTTATCTATTGATAGCGGTATTCAAAATATTTTAAAACAGCTATTACTTGACCAAATCATAAAGTTTGAAGCTGATGCAGGTGCAGGAATTATTATGAATGCAAATAGTGGAAAAATTAAAAGCATAATCTCTCTTCCAGATTTTGATAATAACGTAAACAACAATCTCTCAAAAAAACAAGTTTTTAATAATGCAACAAAAGGACTTTATGAGTTAGGGTCAACTTTAAAAATTTTTACTGCAGCAATGGCAATTGAAGATGGTAAAGATAATCAGTTAATAGATGTTTCTTCACCTATTTTAATTAGCAAATCACATAGGATAAGTGATATTAGGAAAATTAATTTTCCAATTAACTTACCAGAAATAATTGTGCATTCAAGTAATATTGGAACTGCAAAAATAGCAAATTCATTAGGTCATCATATTCAAAAAAAATATTTTAACCTTTTTGGGTTTGACAAAAAATTAAATATAGAAATTATAGAAACCTCTACACCTTTAATTATAGATAACAATCATCCATCTTCATTAATGTCTAAATCATTCGGATATGGAATTCAAATTTCGCCATTACATTTAACAAAAGCTACAGCAATAGCTTTAAATGGTGGAAAATCAATTACACCAACTTTACTTCAAAACAAGCTAAATCGAAATAAAGTTATTCAAGTGCTCTCTAAAGAAACATCTAGAAAATTAAGAAGTATACTTTATTTAGTTGTAAATGATAAAAACGGGACAGGTAAATCAGCTAAAAGTTATTATTACCCAATAGGAGGTAAAACTGGAACAGTAAAAAAATTTATCGATGGTAAATACTCAGAAACTGAAAATATAGTTGCTTTTACTGGAGCTTTTCCAATTCATGAGCCTGAATATGTGTTTACTATAGTAATAGATCAACCTAAACCCCAAAAATTTTCTGCTATGAAAAATACAGCTGGTTGGGTAATAGCTCCTATGATCGGCAAATTAATTAATAGAATTTCACCATTATTAAAAATAAAGCCCTCAAATCTATTGCCATCTGAATTAGGTTTAGAAAAATATAAAATTAGAGGAGCGACTCTTTAAATGAAATTTAAAGAATTAATTAATAGAAGTAATTTCTTAAAAGATGAATTTAAAAATCTTGAAGATTATTTTAAAGAGGCTGAGATTGATGGAATTTCAAATAATAGTAAAAAAATTAAAAAAAATTTTATATTTTTTGCATTTTCTGGTGATAAAACTAATGGAAACTTATATATTGAAGAAGCCAGGAAAAATGGGGCAAAAATTATAATTTCACAAGAAAAACAAAACAAAGATATAATTAAATTACCAAAAAAAAATTATTCTTTAATTTATGCGTATTTGTGCTCATCGTTTTACAATAAAAAGCCAAAAAATATAATTGCTATAACTGGAACAAACGGTAAGACTTCCGTAACAGATTTTTGTCGTCAACTATGGAATTTTTATGGCTTGAAATCAGCATCACTTGGCACTTTGGGTATAAGAGATTCTACAGAAAACCGTTACCATAAGATTGGAAATAATCTGACAACATCAGATTCTAGTGAATTAAATAAACAATTATCGAAATTATATGACAAACGAATATCCTACGTTGCTCTAGAAGCATCTTCTCATGGAATAATTCAAAATCGTTTAGATGGTATTAACTTTAATGGAGCTATATTTACAAATCTTTCTCATGATCATCTAGATTATCACAAAAACATGGCCCAATATTTCAGTGCTAAAAAAAAATTATTCACTGAACATTTAAAAGATGGAACTTGTGTGTCAATTAACTTAGATGATCAATATGGTATGAAATTATATACTGAGATTAAAAACAAGAATTTTAAATTTGTTAATTTTGGGTTTAATAAAAAAAGTGAACTCAAATTAATTAAAATAAATAAAATTGAAAAATTTTGGCAATTAGAAATTTTATATCAAAATAAATTATACAAAACTAATATTGGTCTGGTTGGTCATTTTCAAATTTACAACGCATTGGCCGCAGCTTCAATATGTTTGGGTCTCGGAATGAAAGAAGACACAATTTTTAAATCTTTATCTTATCTACAAACTGTCCCAGGAAGAATGCAATTAATTAATCATCCTTTATGTAAAGCAACAATAATTGTTGATTATGCCCACACTCCAGATGCTCTAGAAAATGCAATTTTAGCAGTTAAAAAAATGAATGTTAATGGTAAAATTTATACATTATTTGGGTGTGGTGGTGAGAGAGATCTTGGCAAAAGGTCACGAATGGGTGAAGTTGCTTTTAAAAATTCTGATTTTACAATTATTACAGATGATAATCCTAGAAAAGAAGACCCATCATTAATTAGAAAAACTATTATAAATAATAACCCTTTAGCCATTGAAATTCCTGGGAGAGATAAAGCAATAAAAAAAGCTATTAGTTTATTAAAAAATGATGATGTTTTAATTATTGCAGGAAAAGGTCATGAACAAAATCAAACAATAGGCACTGAAACTTTACCCTTTGATGATGTTTCAGTTGTAAAAAATACACTTGATAATCTCAACTAATGAGTTCTAGTTTTAAAGATGAAATATTGTGGACGAAAGATGAATTAATTATTGCTTCAAAAGGTAAGGATCTAACCACAAAATTTTTAAATAACAAAAAAATTACTGGAATAAGTATAGATTCACGTTCTATTGAAAAAAATGATTTATTTATTGCCTTAAGAGGTAAAAATCATGATGGGCACAACTTCTTGGAAAAAGTATTAGAAAAAGGAGCTTCAGGAGTTGTTGTATCATGTAAAGATAGTGCGCTAAGATATAATGGACTATTTGTAAAAAATACACATGCAGCATTATTAAGTTTTGCTAAATTTAGTAGAAATAGATTTAAAGGGAAAATAATTGCCATTACTGGTTCAAATGGAAAAACTACTACAAAAGATATGGCAAAAATTATCTTTAATGAATTTGGTAAAACTTTTGCCACTCCTGGAAATAACAATAACCTAATTGGATTATCCCTTTCATTAATGAAGCTACCATATAATTTTCATTATTGCATTTTAGAACTAGGCATGAGCAAGAAGAACGAATTAAAAAAACTTTCTTTGATTGCAAATCCCGATTTAATTATAATTAGTAATGTTTCAAATAATCATCTTGAAAATTTTAAATCAGAAGAAGATATAGCATTAGCTAAAAGTGAAATATTTTGTGGATTAAAAAAAAATGGACAAGTTATTCTAAATTATGACAATAAATGGTTTAACTATCTTGAAAATATTGCCTTTAATTATACAAATAATATAATACCATTTGGAGTTAAAAAATCTATTTTTTCCATTTTTAAAGAAAAAGGTAGTTTTTTGGTAAAGTCCAACGATTTTAAAACTTACCTTAATCACCTACCACATCATTTAGCCTTGAACATTATAAGTATATTAACCGTACTAAAATGTTTGGAACTTGATTTGAATAAGATAAAAGAAAAAATTAAACAACTTTCACCTTCAGATGGTAGAGGAAATAAATTTAAATTAAAAATAAATGCTAATAAAACAATAACTTTAATAAACGATGCTTACAACTCAAGTCCACATTCTTTAGAGACTTCTCTAAAAAACCTATTAATAAATAATTCAAATAAATACGTTTTGATTATAGGTGATATGCTTGAATTAGGACCTAATTCTTATTCCTATCACAAAAAAATAGTCCCTTTTGTAAAAAAACTTAATCCAAAAACTTTGTTAACTATTGGGAATCTATCTAAGATTTTATCAGATAATTTAAAAAATGATATTATTTGTAAACACTTTAAAAATATCGAATTATTAGAAACAAATTTTGACAAACTTATTCATAATAATGACATAGTTTTTGTTAAGGGTTCAAATAGTACTGGGTTGTATAAATTTTGTAAAAACTTAGAAAAAAAATATAAACTTGGAGAATAAAATTGTTTCCTGAAATTTTCTTAAACTATGTAGAGTATTTTCAACCATTTAATGTATTTAGATACATAACCTTTAGGACTGGTGGCGCAATATTAACAGCTTTAATAATTAGTTTTTTACTTGGTCCAATTTTGATTCAAAGTTTAAAAAAATTTCAATCTATTGGCCAACCTATAAGAGATGATGGTCCAAGCGGACACTTAATTAAAAAAAAAGGAACACCAACAATGGGTGGATTATTAATATTATTTGCTTTTTTATGTTCAACAATTTTATGGTCTAAATTAGATAATATTCTCGTATGGATTATCTTAATAACATCTACCTTTTTTGGTCTTATTGGACTTTATGATGATTGGTTAAAAGTAAAAAGAAAATCAACAAAAGGGCTTAAAGGAAAATATAAGTTAATGTTACAAATTTTAGCATCTCTTATCGCTGTATATTTAATTAACTTACAATTCCCAATCAATTATACTAATACTATTTCTTTACCTTTTGTTAAAGATTTTATTATTGATTTAGGAATTTTTTATTTACCTTTTGGTATTTTAGTCATTGTGGGAAGTTCAAATGCAGTTAATTTAACAGATGGGCTTGATGGTCTAGCTATCGTACCAGTTATGATTGCATGTCTATCATTTGCTTTGATTTCATATTTGGTAGGTAACATAAACTTTTCTAATTATCTTCAAATAACATATGTGCCTGGTGTAGGGGAATTAGCTGTTTTAGCTGGAGCCTTAGTTGGAGCTGGATTAGGTTTTTTGTGGTTTAATGCGCCTCCAGCAATGGTTTTTATGGGTGATACTGGATCTTTATCTTTAGGTGCATTTTTAGGTTCAACAGCTTTGGCTGTAAGACATGAAATTGTTTTGATAATTATAGGAGGTCTTTTTGTTTTAGAAACTATTTCAGTAATTATTCAAGTTGTATCATTTAAACTTACAGGCAGAAGAATTTTTAAAATGGCACCATTGCACCATCACTTTGAACAAAAAGGTTGGGAAGAATCAACTATTGTTATACGATTTTGGATTATTGCAGTAATTTTAGCTTTAATTGGCCTATCTTCATTAAAATTGAGATAAAACTTTGTTGAAAAATTAAAATGAGAGATTTGACAGGAATACTTGGTTTAGGAATATCTGGTTTAGCTGCATTAGAGTTCTTAAAAAAGAAAAATAAAAATATAGTAGTTTTTGATGATAAAATTAAACCAAATTTAAAACTAAAAAAATATTGGAAAAATTATTTTAATTGGGATTGGGCTAGATTGAAAAGAATAATCATTTCACCAGGAATCAAAATTAATGGGGAAAATAAACATCCAATAGTTAAACTTGCTGAAGCTTATAAAGTTGAATTACATAATGAAATTGAATTATTTTTTGAACAAAGTCCTAAACCAATCATTATTGGAATAACAGGCACAAATGGAAAATCTACATTAGCTTCGTTGATCTCTCATATTTTGTCAGAAAATAAAATTAAAAATACTATTTGCGGGAATTTTGGAAAGCCTGTCTGTTTAATTAATCCTACTTATAGAAATATAGTTATTGTTGAATTGTCTAGTTATCAATTGCTCTCAATACCAAGTTTAAAAATAGATTTTGGTATTATTACTAATATATCAAATGATCATCTAGATTATCATGGTAATTTTGATTCTTATCTGGATGCAAAATTAAGATTAATTGAAGCAATTAGAGATAATGGGTATTTAATTGTAAATCATACCGATATTTTTTTAAAAAATAAAATTGAACAAAAATTAAAAAATATTGATAACATTAATGTTCTTAATACGTGCGGGAAAGAAATTAAATGTAAAAATCTTTTAGGAGAACATAACAAAATTCTTTTTGAAATTGCATTTTTGTTGTCTGAAGAGATTGGTATCAAAAGATCCTCAATCAAGTCATCAATATTTAATTTTGTTCCATTACCTCATAGAATGGAAGTTATTTACAAATCAAGTTATCTTGAAATTATTAACGATAGTAAAGCTACAAATGGTGAATCTGCATCAGCCGCATTGAGATCATATCAAAATATTCATTGGATTGCAGGTGGTCTTGAAAAAAAAGATGGCTTAGGAGATGCAGTAAAACACTTACAAAAAGTTAGAGCAATCTATTTATTTGGAAGCTCCAAGAAAAGATTTTATAAACAATTAAAAGAGACTAATTTTAAAAGACAAATATTTCTTTTTGATGATTTAAAAGAATTAATGACATATCTATTTGCCAAAATATCTAAGATTAAAAATGACAATATTACAATACTATTTTCCCCAGCAGCTGCAAGTTTTGATAAATATAAAAATTTTGAGGAAAGAGGCAAAATGTTTAAAAAAGAAGTATTTAAGCAGGTAAAGGTTATTAACAAGTGATGCTTTCACGTTCTGACAGGTCAAATTTGTCAATATGGCTTTGGACAATTGACAAATGGATTTTTTTTAGTTTTTTTACATTGTTACTACTTGGTATTATATTTATCCTAACATCGTCTAGTACATTAGAAGTAAAATTAAATAAAGAAAATTATTATTTTTCAATAAAACATGTAGTTTTTGTAACATTTAGCTTTTTAATCGCTATCATTTTGAGTGAATTAAACTTTCACAAAATTAAGTTGCTTTCTCTTTTATGCTTTAGCCTGCTAATCGCTGCATTGTTTTATTGCATTCAATATGGTGCTGACATTAAAGGAGCCAAAAGATGGATTGAGATCTTTAACCAATCTTTACAACCCAGTGAATTTATAAAACCTTTTTTTATAATTATTAATGCTTGGCTTTTAACTATTTGGAAATCAACAAAAAAAAATAAATTTTTAATTTTATCAATTTTGTCAATTATATTAATTGACATAATGCTATTATTGCAACCTGACTTAGGTATGACTTTATTGATTACAACAATATGGATTTTTCAATTATTGATAACGGGAATTCCAATGCTTTTTTTTATTTTTTTAATATTTTTAATTCCAACAGTAATACTAATAGCATATAATTTTTATTCACATGTATATGTAAGAATAAATGATTTTATATTTGGTACAAACTTTCAAGCTAACCAGGCATTAAAATTATTTAATGACGCTGGTTACTTTGGGAAAGGCATTGGAGAAGGTTCATTAAAAAATAACTTGCCTGACGCTCATACTGATTTTATTTTTTCAGTAATAGCTGAAGAATTTGGTTTAATTGTATGTCTTATTATAATCTTAATTTATGCAATTATTATTTTGAGATCTATTATTATTGCCTTTAATTGTAATGATGTTTTTCAAATACTTAGTATATCTAGTTTATCAGCTTTAATTGGCATCCAATCATTGATACATATAACAAGTAATTTATCTTTAATTCCAACAAAAGGTATGACATTACCATTATTATCTTATGGTGGTTCTTCAACAATTTCAGCCGCAATAGTCATTGGTTTTTTATTAAGCTTAACTAGAAAACGAATTGATTTTAGTGACGCAAGTATAAAAATAGAAGATTATAAATGAGTATTAAATTAAATAGTAATTTTACAGTGTTGATAGCTGGAGGTACAGGAGGCCATATGTACCCTGCTATCGCTATTCTTGATGAAATAAAAAAAAAAAATAACGTATTTTTTATTACAGATAAAAGAGGTTATAGTTACTTGACAAATAACAAAACCCTTCTTGGTCAAAGTAGTTTTAAAATTTTGATTTTAGATATAATTAGTCCTTTTAAAAAAGGTTTAATAAATAAATTTAAATTTATATATTTATTCATAAGTTCTTTTATTAAATTAATATATTTTTATTTTAAATATAAACCAAAATCTCAAATTGGTTTTGGCGGTTATACAACTATATTACCTTGCTTAATAGGAAAATTATTTTTTAGTATCGAATATTTTATTCATGAACAAAATGCAATAATGGGAAGAGCAAATAGAATATTAGAACCTTTTGCATCTAAAACCTTTATACCATTTGATAAAATTATACCTTTAAAACACGTTAATAAAAGAATTTTTTCAGGCACGCCTATCAGGAAGGAAATAAAATCTATAAAAATAAAAGAAAAAAATAGAAACAAACTTAATGTCCTTGTTTTTGGAGGAAGTTTAGGTGCAGAATTTTTTTCAGTCTCATTAGTTAACTCATTCATAAATTTAGACCCAAAAGTTAAGCAGAAATTATATATATTCCATCAGGTAATTAATTCAAAAATAAAAAAAGTAAAACAATTATATAGAATTAATAATGTAATGTCTGAAGTTAAATCTTTTTTCCCCAATATTGAAAAATACTATAAAAATGC
Source organism: uncultured SAR116 cluster alpha proteobacterium (assembly GCA_902590245.1). Classification (GTDB taxonomy): domain Bacteria; phylum Pseudomonadota; class Alphaproteobacteria; order Puniceispirillales; family Marisalimonadaceae; genus TMED54. The sequence continues at coordinate 13,495 of CACIWG010000026.1, forward strand.
AGATCTAATTATTTGTAGAGCTGGAGGCTCAACTATAGCTGAAATTTTAGAGTTAAAAATACCCTGCATAATAATACCACTAAAAAATTCGATGGATAATCATCAAGAGATTAATAGCAAAATTATTAATGATAATAAAATTGGTTGGGTAATAGATGAAAATAATTTTAAAAATGATAATTTTATAAAATTAATTGAGGATGTAGTTACCAAAAATTTACATTTAGATAAAATAAAGCTAAATTTAGAAAAATATAAAAACAAAAATGATAGAAAAAAAAATTATGAAACTTCTAATCAGATTTTTACTAAGCATATAAATAAATAAAATAAAAATGATAATTAATATACCTAAAAATTTCGGTTCTTTTCATTTTGTTGGCATCGGCGGCATAGGCATGAGTGGTATAGCTGAAATTTTAATAAAATCTGGTTATCAAGTTCAAGGTAGTGATGTATCTTCATCAAATATAATTGATCGTTTAATTTCTTTAGGAATTAAAATCCATATAGGACATGATAAAAAAAATATACGGAATACAAGTATTGTAGTCTACTCATCTGCAATTAAACAAAATAACCCTGAAATAGTTGAAGCAAAAAAACTATTTATTCCAATTATTCATAGATCTGAAATGCTTAGTGAATTGATGAAACTTAAAAAGTCAATAGCTATTGCTGGAACTCATGGCAAAACAACAACAACTTCTTTAATTTCGAAAATTCTTGATACTAATAAAATGGATCCTACCATTATAAATGGTGGTATAATCTCTTCTTTAGCAAGTAATGCAAAATTAGGTCAAGGTCAATGGATGGTTGTTGAAGCAGATGAAAGTGATGGTAGTTTTTCAAAGTTGACGCCTACTGTCGCAGTAATTACAAATATAGATTTAGAACACCTTGATTTTCATAAAAATGAAAAAAATTTAGAGAATGCATTTATAAACTTTATATCTTCAATTCCATTTTACGGCTTTTGTGCTGTTTGCATTGACCATCCAAGAGTACAAAAAATATTTTCAAATTTAAAAAATAGAAAAATTATAACGTATGGTTTATCGCCAAATGCTGATGTTAAAGCTGATAATATAATTGTAAAGAGTCAAAAAATGAACTTTGATGTTGTTTATAAAAATAAAACTAATCATAAAAATTTCACAATTAAAAATATTTCCTTTTCAATGCTTGGAATTCATAATATTCAAAATGCCCTAGCTTCAATATCTATTGCTTTAGAATTAAACATAAACCCAAATATAATAAAATTAGCTTTAAAAAACTTCAATGGGGTTCAAAGACGATTTCAGTTAATAGACACATATAAAAATACAAAAATAATTGACGATTATGGGCATCATCCGGAAGAGATTAAAGCTGCTTTAAGCGCTACTAAATTAATAGGAGACAAAAGCAAAGTTTTAGCTGTATTTCAACCTCATAGATATTCTAGATTAAAAAATCACTTTAATGAATTTTGCTCTTGTTTTAACGATGCAGATGAAGTTGTTTTATTAAATGTATATGCTGCAGGTGAAAAACGAATAACAAATTGTAGTAACATTGATCTTGAAAATGGAATAAGAAATTATGGTCACAAAAATGTAAGCTCAGTAGCAAACGATGAAGAAATTTATAAAATTATTTTAAAAAAAATAAATAATTACCAAATAATAATATTTTTGGGAGCAGGTAATATAACAAAAATGGCAAATAATTTAAAAAATGAATTGGAAATTTTAACTATAAAACAATCAACATGATCAATAGAAGCTCTTTAATCGAAAACAAAAATATGAGTAAGTTAACATGGTTTGGCGTTGGTGGATGCTCTAAATATTATTTTCAACCTTCATCAGAGCAAGATTTATTTTCTTTTTTAAAAGATAATAATATGAATTTACCAATATATCCTTTAGGGGCGGGGTCAAATATAATTATAAGAGATCAAGGTTATGATGGAATAATTATTCATTTTAATAAATTAAAAGAAATTTTTATTGATAAAAAAGGAGTTATAACTGCCTATTGTGGCGCAATGGATGCTGATGTTGCTAGATTTGCTCGAAATCATCTAAGAACAGGTTTGGAATTTTTAATTGGAATACCTGGAACGATTGGTGGGGGAATAAAAATGAATTCTGGAGCATACGGCTCTGAAATTAAAAAAATTCTCATTGATGTTACTGCAATAAATAAAAACGGGATTCTAAAAAAATTTAAAGTTAGTGATCTTAAGCTAGATTATAGAACAAATAAGTTAAATGACGAATGGATGTTTTTAAAAGCAAGATTTAAGTCAAATATCGGTTCAAAAGATCTTATTCAAAAAAAAATGAAAGAAATAATTCAATCAAGAAAAAAAAGTCAACCAACAGGTCAAAAAACTGGTGGAAGTACTTTTATGAATGGCAAAGATTTTAAAGCTTGGCAGCTTATTGATGCTTCTCAATGTAGAGGATTAAAAAACGGTGGTGCAATTATTTCTAATAAGCACTGCAATTTTATAATTAATGAAAATAATGCTACTGCAACTGATATTGAAGCATTGGGAGAAATAGTAAAAGAAAAAGTTTTCAAAAATACGGGAAAAAAACTCAATTGGGAAATTAAAATTATTGGTAAAAAATGAAAATTAAAAAAAAACATGTAGCCTTTTTAATGGGAGGTTTAAGTTCAGAAAGAGAAGTTTCAATTAATTCTGGAAATGCTTGCTATGATGCTATTGATAAAAAAAAATATGATGCAAGTAAAATCATTGTTGATAAAAACTTTTATAATCAAATTTTAACTATTAAACCTGACATCTGTTTTAATGCACTACATGGTTCATTTGGAGAAGATGGAACGATTCAATCAATTTTAAATAAAATTAAAATTCCATATACTCACTCAGGGGCTAATGCTTCAACTATAGCAATGAACAAGTTATTAACAAAAAACTATTTAAGCCAATTTTCTAAAAATATGAAAGAGCAGATCATCTTTCCAAAAACTTTTAACTTTAAAACACTTAATGAATATAAAAAATTTTTGCCACTTGTCGTCAAACCTATAAGTGGCGGCAGTTCTGTTGAAATAAATATATTAAACAATGAAAATGAGTTAAAACTTGTTAAAAATAAAATATTTAGTAACCTTTTTATAGTAGAATCTTTTGTTGGTAATAGGGAATTAACAGTATCAGTTTTGGAAAACAAACCATTAGTCGTTACAGAAATTATTTCAAAAAAAAATTCTTTTTACGATTATAATTCAAAATATTCTTCAAATGGTTCTTTACATATATTGCCAGCAAAAATACCTCATGATATTTACGATAAAGTCATAACATGGGCTAAATTAGCTCATGAACTGATAGGCTGTTCAGGAATTTCAAGAAGTGATTTTAGATATGATGAAAATAAAAATAAATTATATATGCTTGAAATAAATACTCAACCAGGAATGACTAAAACCTCCTTATCTCCTGAACAAGCTAAATATTGTGGAATAAGTCTCACCAAATTAGTTGATAGATTAATTTCGAAA
>CACIWG010000027.1 GCA_902590245.1 uncultured SAR116 cluster alpha proteobacterium
CAAGAAGTGTAAACAATCTTATTTCTTTTTTAATTTTATTCATTATATAATTTCAATAGTTTTGATATACATTCGCTGTAACTAATTTTTTCATCCTCTTTTTGAGATATATAATCAATAATTTTAGGCCAAAGCGCAATTGCCTCATCAAGCAATGCATCCTTTCCTTGAACATATCCACCCATCATAAGAAGATCTTTATTTTCAACATAAGAAGAAACATGAGCTCTGAACTTTTTAGCTACATCTAAGTGATCTTGTTTAATAATTTCATTCATTACACGACTAACTGAGTTAGTGATATCAACTGCTGGATAAATTCCCATTTGTGCATTACTTCTACTTAACAAAATATGACCATCTAATATAGCTCTAGCAGTATCGACAACGGGATCATTATGATCATCAGCATCTGCTAAAACAGTATAAAATGCAGTTATACTACCATTAGAAATATCAGAGTTTCCAGTTCTTTCAATTAAATTTGGTATCATTGAAATAACTGATGGGGGATAACCTTTTGACGTAGGTTGTTCTCCTAAAGAGAGGCCAATTTCTCTTTTCGCATGTGCTATTCTAGTCAAACTATCCATAATTAATAAAACATTTTTATTTTTACTTCTAAAGTATTCAGCTATAGCCGTTGCTCTATTAGCACCTCTAACCCTTAAAAGTGGAGATTGATCTGCGGGAACAGCAACAACTGTAATTTTATTTTTATTTTCATTATTAAAAAGACTTTGTACCATTGCTCCAACTTCTCTGGCTCTTTCACCAATTAAACCAAGAACAACCACATCTGCATTAGTAAATTGGCTCATCATTTTTATTAAAATAGATTTGCCTACTCCTGAACCTGCAACAATACCTACTCTTTGTCCCTGTCCGATAGTTAAGAGTGAATTGATAATTTTTATTCCTACATCTAGGGGTTCTTTCACTGGCTTTCTTTTTAAAGGATTCATACTCTTTCCCATTAATGGCCAATGGTCTTTCATGATATTCATTGGTTTGTCATCTAATGGATTACCAAATGCATCAGTAATGCGTCCTAAAATCCGGTCATCTATATTAATTTTTTTTCCATCATCTAATAACTGTACTTTACAACCTATAATTAAATTTGGATTTTGTCCTAAAACGGCTAACATATTGTATTTTTCATCAAAACTAATGACTTCAGACATGATTTTATTTTTTTCAGAATCATATATTAAACACAAACTCCCAATTGGTGCAGGGAAAGGATCCGTGTAAATTATATTGCCATCAAATTTTTTTACTTCTCCAATATGAATTATATTTTTTTGAATGGAAATATTTTTAATTTTTTCTGAAATGTTAGAAGTAAAATTCATAATTTATTCAATCACTTTTTTATACTTTATTGCTTGAACCACTCCACCCATATCTATTGTAAAGTCTCCTCTTCCTAAAGAAGCATCTAATTCCAATTTGAAATTAATTTCTACTTTATTTTTATCTATAAATTTGTTTATAAGATCAAAATCATGACCATTAAGATAAATTTTTATTTCATTATTAATGCTTTTTATATCATTAATACTGTTTTCTATTTTTTTTAAAAATTTTTCAGGAAATTTCTCTATTTGATAACCAACAACTTCTTCGGCTAATTCAATTACTTTTGACTTAACAATATTTTCAATTTCATCATTGCTGATTTCTCTAATATTTTTAAATAAAGTATTTATTAAATTGATTTCAGAAGTTATATCAATAGAGGCTATTTTAGAATCATCAGTCTGATTTTTAATTTCTTCATTTTGAGTTTCACTATTTTCTTCTAAAGATTTTGTAACAGCTTCGCGAACTGAGTCTAATGCTTCAAGTGTTTTTTCTTCATATTCAATTTCATTTAGTTCACCTTGATCTACCTCAGGAATTTGTTTATCTGAAACCTCTAGATCTTGATTAACATCTTTTTCCACAACTTCTTCTAATTTATCATGTACACTATCAATATTTTCTTCTAGATCTTTATCTAATTTAATAGTTTCATCAATAGAGGTATGAATTTCATCTTCTTCTTTTTTATTATTTGTATCTGTATCTCTTAAAGAGTATGTATTATCAGAAACATTTTTATGATCAGGTTCTTCAATAATTTCTTTACTTTCATCAATTTTTTTTTCTAGATCATTTTTTTGTTCAGAAATATCAATTTCACTTTGATTTTCTTCTAATGAAATTTTCTCTGATTCTTTAGCTAAATCAAATAATGTTTTTTTAACAAAGTTGTTTTTATCTTTGTTATACAATTCTTCTTGATTAAAAGTTGAATTTTTAAATGATTTAATTACAGAGTTAATTTCTTCCGTACCTAAAGGAGAAAGTTTTAACTCTTCATACTTATCTTCATCTTGGTTTGTGTTTATCATAATATAACTCTTTTAAATATTATACAAAATCATCACCACCTCGACCCGCAAGAACAATCGATCCCTCATCAGACATTCTTCTAGCAATAGCAATTATTTGTTTTTGAGCCTCTTGAACTTCTGTTAATCTTACAGGCCCTAATGCTTCCATTTCATCTTGTATGTTAGCAGCAGCTCTTTGAGACATACATCCAAATAATTTTGATCTAAGCTCGTCATCAGCGCCTTTTAAAGCCAAAATAATTAATTCATCATCAACTGCTCTTAAAAGAGTTTGAAGAGATTTATCATCGGATAGTAATAATGTTTCAAAAACAAACATATTATCTTGAATACCCTGCATTAGTGCTTTGTCAGCTTTTAAAATATCTTTCATTATCCTTCCTTCCATATCTTGTTTACAGAAGTTCATAATTCTAGCAGCTGCTTGAACTCCACCAACTTTACTAGCTCTTAAGCTTGCATTTGATGAAAAAACTTTTTGCATTACTCTATTTAATTCTGACAAAGCCTCAGGTTGAATGGTTTGAAGTGTGGCTATCCTTTTCACTATATCTGACTGTATATTTTCTGGTAAAAGATTTAATACATCAGCGGCAATACCAGGTTCTAAATAAGAAATAATCAATGCTATAATTTGTGGATGCTCCTCTAAAATTAATTCTGCGATTGACCTTGCATCTAACCATTCTAATATTTCAATGGCTTTAACACTATCCTGAGGTGTAATCCTTCCTAATACACTTTCAGCCTTATCTTCTCCAAGCGCCTTTGTTAAAACATTTTTAATATAACTTGTTCCTTCAATTCCTAAACTTGTTTGCCCCTTTATAATTGCTAAAAATTCATCAAGCACTAAATTTACTGTTTCTTGTGGCAAACCTTGGACTGAATACATAGCACTACCTAATGTTTGTACTTCCTTTGGCGAGAGATTTTTCATAATCTCAGCAGCTTCATCTTCTCCAAGTAACATCATCAAAATTGCGCATTTTTGAGTTCCGGTTAAATTGTCATATAGATCATTTATGTCTTCAGTTGTAGATACTAGTTCGGCCATTTTATATCCTATCTCTATTAAGTTTTAATTATCAGTTGGTTGCTCTTTCATCATATTTTTAAATACATTTGAAACTCTACCGGCTTGGTCTCCTACAATCATTCTAATAACAGCTACTTTGTCATCATAAGTGTTTGCAGTATCTAGCATTTCTGCTGATATTGCTTGTTTTTTTGGTTTTAACTTTGCTTTAATATCTTCTAAAGTGTCGCCTTCTTGAACTTCAACTTTATCTAAATCTTCATCAAAATCACCATCACCTACAACAGGAGCTCCTGAAGAAAATGACGCAGGAACTATTACTCTTCTTAACAAAGGTAACAAAGCTCCGAATGTAATTATAGCAAATATTAATATCATACCAAGTTGTTTGGATAATTCTTTAAATGTTCCACTTTCATACCATGGAATTGAAACAGGTACCAATGTATCTACAAAAGGGCTACTTGTAACAGTAATACTATCTCCTCTGTTTTCATCAAAACCTAGTGTCTCCATCACAAGTAATTTTATTTCATCTAGTTTTTTTTGATCGACTTTTTCGAAAGAAACGACACCATCATCTGATATTATTTTTTTCTCTCTTAAAATAACAGCTGCCTTGATTTTTGTCACTTTACCAACTTGAGGTAATGTAGTTTCAATTTTCTTGCTAACCTCGTAATTTTTTACTGAAGATTGACTTCTTGACTTTATATTTCCTACCCCTCCCTTTGCTCCAGGAGCATCCTGTTTCAAATCAGGTTTAAGGGGTGGCTGATTTGCTAATGCACCAGGTATTCCTTGAGCTTCGGCATCTCCGGATTCATCTAATGTATTTTGTTCACTTCTTACAGCATTTCCTTCTGGGTCAACTAATTCTTCAGTAATCTCTTTTTTGGTAAAATTCATATCTACATTAACTTCAGCTTTTACATTTCCAGCACCTATCATTGGCGTTAAAAGAGAAACAACTTTTGATCTATAAATTTCACCTAGCTTCATTTGTTGAATAATTTGTTCTTCTGATGCAGAAATATTATTGTCTGTTTTTGGCTTTGATAATAACTCACCAAATTGATCAATTACTGTTACATTTTCTGAAGGTAAATTTGGCACTGATGAGGAAACTAAATGAACAATAGATTGGACTTGTTGCCTTCCTAAAGAACGTCCTGCTGATAACCTAACAAACACTGAAGCTGAAGGTAGAGCTGTATCTCGAGCAAAGACAGTTTTTTCTGGAATAGCAAGATGTACTCTTGCTGATGAAATACCAGAAATAAAATTTAGTGATTTTGACAGTTCGGCCTCTAAAGTTTGTTTAATTTTAACTGCTTCAACTGATCTACTTGTTCCCATTGGCATGTCATTTAAAGAAGAATATCCATCTGGAACTGAAGAAGGCAAACCTTGTGATGCTAATAACATTTTTGCATTATGATAATCGTCCACAGGAACAATAACCTCGCCAGTTGCTGAGTTTAAGGATACATCTACACCGTTTTGTTTAAGCGCATCAAAAACTGCAGATTTCTCATTTTCTGGCAAGGATGAAAATAAAGTAGTCATTTCTGGTTTTTGCATAGAATAAAAAGTAATAATTCCTATAAATGTAACAATTATTCCAAAAGCTAATGGTACAGATTTTTGTACCGCTGGGTCTGACTTCAATTTTTTAACATTTGAAAAAATTCCAGAAATTTTTGATAGAATTCCTGTATTTGTGTTTGTTAATTCTGTTCCTGTTACTTCCGCCATAATTTTATCCTTTATTTATATTATACTGGCATATTCATAATGTCTTTATATGAACTTAAAACTTTATTTCTTACATTCAGTGTTAATTGAAATGCAATATTTGCTACTTGTTGCTGCATAACTACTTTTGTAAGATCTGTTTCCTTTCCTAATTCATAGTCTTTTGTAATCTGATTAGCCTTAGTTTGAGATTCTGCAACTTCTTTTATTGCATCTTGAATTTTTGAACTGAAGTCGACAGAACTTTTATTATCTAAAACTTTTGATGCATTGTTTAATACATCTGCTCTTAAATTATTTTGTATCATATTTCCGTTTATTTTAGACATTTTTCATCCTCTTTTACTAACTCAAGCGTAATTAAACCTATCAATAAAACTCTCAACCTGACCGTCTGAAGACATATTATTAAGAGAATTATCAATCATAATTGATGATTTTGTTATCTTATCTCCTTCACATAACACAAGTGCTCTCTGTAATGTATTTTCTAATTCTCTTACATTACCTGGCCAATCGTGTTTAATAATAACTTCCTGTGCTTCTGAAGAAATTATTGGAATTTGTTTTTCTTTACAATGTTTCTCTAAAATTTTCAAAGCTATAGGAAAAATATCATCTTTTCTATCTTTTAAATTTTTAGTTTGAAGAGGAAATACGTTTAATCTATAATATAAGTCTTCTCTAAACCTAGATTGTTTAACCTCAGTTACCATATCTCTATTAGAAGTTGCCAAAACTCTTACATCAATATCTATATCTCTGAGACCACCAACAGGAGTAACCTTTTTTTCTTGTAAAACACGTAATAATTTTGCTTGCAAAGATAAAGGCATTTCTGAAATTTCATCTAATAACAAGGTACCTTTATCAGCTGCTCTAAAGATCCCCTTATTTGCATAAGAAGCTCCCGTAAATGCACCTTTTTCATGTCCAAAAAGAATTGCCTCTAACATATTTTCTGGAATTGCAGCACAATTTACTGCTACGAATGGTTCATTTTTTCTTGGAGAATATTCATGCAAATAGTTTGCTAACACTTCCTTACCTGATCCTGTTGGACCATTAATAAAAACTGTTACATCTGTCAGTGCTACTCTTCTTGATAAACTTAAAAGTTCAAAGGTTTTTTTGTCACCTGCTGAATAAGAATTATCCGTAATACAACTATGGAAAATTATTTCTTTAGTTATTTTATCATAAACATCATTAAACTTTAATGTCTTTAGTGCCCCTCCTAATTCATTAAAAATGAAATAATCATCTATGCTTTTATCTTCTTCAATAATAATAATTTTTTTTATTTTATTTTCTCTTGCAAATGCAAGTAATTTTTCTCGGCCACCTTCTAGGTAATTTTCATATTCTTTAGAACAAATAATTGTTTCAATATTTAAACCACTTAAAGCTAGTCCTGATAGGTTTGGTAAATCATTGTTTTCATCAGGCTTAATAATTGATATATTTCTATTTTCAAAAAAATTACTTAAATCTTCAAATATACTTAAATATTTACTTATTATTATTGTGTGATTCATAAATAACTCCTTAATACAAACTAAGAAGCAAGAAGTTTGCCAAAAAATACATTTTTATAATTTTTATCAAAGACTTGAATATTTAGGTAAAATTATATGAGAAAATCCTTTTTATTGAGTCAGTTTTATGACATTATGTTAAAAACTATAGTAAATTACAAAATTTTGACACTTAAATGGCATCTGTCGCAAAAATATCAGACCATAAATCAAAAAAGAATAATAGCTTTGATGTTAGAAATTTAATTTCTGGTAGAAGTAAACAAACTAATGAATTAATAAAATTAATTCAAATGGTATCTAGAACCAATAGTACAGCATTGATCCTAGGTGAAACTGGAACTGGTAAAGACGTAATTGCAAGAGCAATTCACAACTCCTCTCTAAGAAATGGACCTCTAATAACTGTTAATTGCGCAGCTATTCCATCAGAACTATTGGAATCAGAATTATTTGGACATGAAAAAGGATCATTTACTGGAGCTGATAAATTAAGAAAAGGTAAGTTTGAACAATCAAGTGGTGGTTCCATGTTTCTCGACGAGATAGGTGATATGCCATTGACACTCCAAGCAAAATTATTAAGAGCAATTGAAAATAAAACAATTCAAAGAGTTGGAGGATCTACAGACATTAAAATTGATCTTAGACTTATATGTGCAACTCATAGAGATTTAGAAAAAAAGGTTGAAAGCGGTGAATTTAGAGCTGATCTTTTTTTTAGAATAAATGTATTACCTATACAGGTTCCATCACTTGCTGAAAGAAGAGATGATATACCTGACTTAGTATTAAATTTGCTAAAAAATGTAGAAACTGAAGACGAATTGAAGCCAAAATTTACAACTGATGCAATAACATCACTTACAAGACACAATTGGCCTGGTAACGTAAGAGAATTAAAAAATTTAATAGAAAGAGCATGCATACTTTTTCAAGGTCAAGAAGTTACAAGTACAAATGTTACTGAAAACCTCTTGAGATTAAAAGCTCCAAACACAATTGAAGAACAAAATGAAATTTGGGATGTAACATCAGAGTTAATTGATGAAGTCGAATTTGATGATGATGATGATAAAGAAAATAAGATTGATAATCTTCCTCATCCAAATAATTATAAAGATTGGTTTACTTTTTATGATGAAATTGATATTCGACGTCATTTACAAGATATTGAAATAATATTAATAGAAGCAGCTTTAGAAAAAACTAATGGGAAAATTGCTAACGCAGCTGACATCTTAAAACTAAGAAGAACCACCCTAATTGAGAAAATGAAAAAATTCTCAATTACAAAAAATGATACTAATTTATAAATTTTTAATTTTTAAATTAACTACTTTGATATGATCAAAAATAAATATTTTGAAGATTTTAATCTTGGAGACAAATATATACTTCCTTCAAGAACACAAACAAGCGGTATTTTTTCAATGTTTCAGGGTATGTCAGGAGATAATGACCCAATTCACTATGACATAGAGTTTTGCAAAAAAAAAGGTCACAAAAACATGCTTGCTCATGGAATGCAAGTTATGTCTCAAACTGCCGCTGGTGCAGGAAATTTTCCATCAGAGGTTAGGCAAAGTTTATTAGGAATGATTGAAATTAGTGGTAAATTTCTAAAGCCAGTCTATAAAAATGACACTTTATACCCAGAACTTGAAATCATTAATTTAATTTCTCAAAAAACAACGGGTATAATTGAAATGAAATCAACAATACTTAATCAAAATAAAGTTTTAGTCTTTGAAGGTATTCAAAAATACCTAGTTAAAAAAAAATATTTAAAATAAAATTTTATCAGGTAAAAACGAAAGTTTAGCAATATTTTTAATGACTACTTTTTTTAAGTCATTCCCACTCTATTGTACCAGGTGGTTTTGAGGTAATGTCATAGGTTACCCTATTAACACCGCTTACCTCATTTATAATTCTTGTTGATGTATCAGAAAGAAAACTTTGATCAAATTTAAAATAATCAGCTGTCATTCCGTCAACAGAAGTTACAGCTCTCAACACACAAGCGTAGTCATAAGTTCTTTTATCTCCCATCACACCAACAGACCTTGTTGGCAATAATACTGAAAAAGCCTGCCAAATTTCATCATAAAGGTTATATTTTTTGATTTGGTCGATGAATATTTCATCAATGTTTTGTAAAATTTTAACTTTTTTAATTGTTACTTCTCCTGGGCATCTTATAGCTAAACCAGGCCCTGGAAATGGATGTCGATTTATAAATGTTTTAGGTAAATTTAATTCATTTCCTAATTTTCTAACTTCATCTTTAAAAAGATTCCTTAAAGGTTCAATTAATTTCAAACCCATTCTTTTAGGTAATCCACCAACATTATGATGTGATTTTATGGTAACAGATGGACCATCATTAACAGAAACACTTTCTATTACATCAGGGTATAATGTACCTTGAGCTAAAAACTTAATGTTATCCATTTTTTTTGCATGTTTTTGAAAAACTTTTATAAATAAATTCCCAATTATTTTTCTTTTCTTTTCTGGACTTGTAATACCTTTTAATTTGTCTAAAAAAAGCTTGCTTTCATTAGCGTAAATTAGAGGTATTTTAAAGTTATCTCTGAACATTTTTAAAACTTCTGAATGTTCATTTTTCCTAAGCAATCCATGATTAACAAAAATACAGGTTAAATTATTACCAATAGCCTTGTGTAAAAGGATAGCCGTTACAGAACTATCAACTCCACCTGATAGTGCACAAATAACTTTATTATTGCCAATTTTTTTTTTAATGTTTTTAATCTCATCTTCATAAAATGATTGCATTGTCCAGTCACGTTTAAAGCCTGAGATTTTTAAAAAATTATCAAATAAAACTTTTCCTTTTGGAGTATGATGGACCTCAGGATGAAATTGAACGCCATAAAAATTTCTCTTTTCATCAGCAACCATTGCAAAAGGTGCATTTTTTGAAGTTGCTAAAACTTTAAAGTCAGGTGCCATTTCACTTACATGATCACCATGGCTCATCCATACTTCTTCAAGGTCCTTTTCAAACCAACCATCTAAAAATTTAGATTTTCTTTTTTGTTCTATAAATGCTCTTCCAAACTCTGATTTTTTTTCTTTTGAATTTATTTTTCCTCCTAATTGAAACATAAGAAGTTGTTGCCCATAGCATATTCCTAAAATTGGAATGCCAAGTTTATAAATAATTTTAGAGACTTTTGGGCTATTTCTATCTAGAACACTACGAGGCCCACCAGAAAAAATAATAGCTTTTGGAGATAATTCTTTTAAAAGTTTTTGATTAATATTTTGAAAAGGATATATCTTTGAATATACACTAAGTTCTCTTAATCTTCTTGCAATTAATTGTGTAACTTGGCTTCCAAAGTCAATTACAAGTAGACATTCGTTAATATTATTTTTTAGTGTTTTGGTTTGTTTTGTCATTGTCGATAATTAGGAGATTCCCTTGTAATCATAACATCATGTACATGACTTTCTTTTAGACCAGCATTTGTAATTTTTCTAAAAACACAATTTTTTTTCATACTTTCAATATTAGCATTTCCAGTATAGCCCATTGCTGATTTTAACCCACCTACTAATTGATGAATTACATTTTCTATTGGTCCTTTGTAAGGAACTTGTCCTTCAATACCTTCGGGAACTAATTTTAATTTTTCGATCTCTTCTTGAAAATATCTATCAGCTGAACCTCTTGCCATTGCTCCTAATGATCCCATACCCCTATAGGATTTATACGACCTTCCTTGATATAAAAAAACTTCTCCAGGTGCCTCATCAGTTCCTGCAAAAAGTGATCCAACCATTACGCCATTAGCTCCTGCCGCAATCGCTTTTGCTATATCTCCTGAGTATTTAATTCCACCATCTGCAATCACAGGAATTTTATTTTTCTTAGCAACCTTACTACATTCGATTATAGCTGACAGTTGTGGCAATCCTACACCAGCAACCATTCTTGTAGTACAAATTGAACCAGGCCCAATGCCAATTTTTACTACGTCAGCTCCAGAATCTATAAGGGCTTTTGTTCCATCAGGAGTTGCAACATTGCCTCCTAAAATATCTACAGAATTACTAATTCTTGATAATTCTTTAATCGTATTTAATACTTTTTTACTATGGCCATGAGCCGTATCAACAACTAATAAATCTACACCAGATTCAATTAGTTTTTCAGCTCTTTTTAAACCACTCAATCCAACTCCTGTGGCTGCCGCAACTCTTAGCCGTCCATCACTATCTTTACAAGAATTTGGAAACTTCTGGGATTTTTCAATATCTTTTACAGTAATTAATCCAATACATCTATTTTCTTGGTCAACAACAACTAACTTTTCAATTCTATGCTTATGTAGTAATTCTTTGGCTTGTTCAGGAGAAATATTTTTTTTTACAGTAACAACATCTTTTGTCATTAAAGTAGTAACTTTTTCTTTGTAATTTTGAGAAAATCTTAAATCTCTATTTGTTAAAATACCACTTAATTTTTTTGTAATATCATCAACTACAGGTATACCACTAATTTTATACTTATCCATTAAAGCAAAAGCATCTTCAATTGAACTTTCTGGAGAAATTGTAATTGGATTAATTACCATTCCTGACTCATATTTTTTTACTTTTTCTACTTCTTTTGCTTGTCTTTCTATTGAAAAATTTTTGTGAATAACACCAATGCCACCTAATTGTGCAATTGCTATGGCAAGTTTATGTTCAGTAACAGTATCCATCGCAGAAGAAATAAGTGGAATATTAAGATTGATTTTGTTTGTAAGTTGAGTTTTAACGTCAGCGTCACCAGGACCTATTGAGCTTTCTGAAGGCTGTAATAAAACATCATCGAAAGTTAATGCTTCTTCAATCATAAAAATTAATAAGATATTTTTAATCTAATTTCAACCTTTAAAATCTAGGCAAACTGTATAGCTTTCCACAGATTCTGGTCTGCTTGCTAAAGGTTTTATATTTTTTACATGATTAAATTTTTTTTTCATGATATTTAACAATTCGGTTTCAGTTCCACCTTTAAAAGTTTTTACCAAAAACGTTCCATTTTTTTTTAAGTTTTTTAAAGTGAAATCAAGTGCAATTTCAATTAACTGAGTTGTTCTCAAATGATCTGTTTGTTTATGACCAATTACGTTTGCAGCCATATCAGACAAAATTATATCAGGATAATCACCTAAAAGATCAATTAACTTTTTGTCTATCGTAGAATCATTAATATCTCCAATAAATGTTTTAGATCCGGGAATATTGTCTACAGGCAAAATATCGACGCCTATCACTTTTAATTCATTTTCTGTAGAACGTACTTTTTGAACTGCGACTTGTAACCATCCACCTGGGGCGCAGCCTAAATCGATAACCTTTCTGTTCGGTTTTAAAAAATTATATTTATCATCAATTTGAAGTAGTTTAAATGCTGCTCTTGATTTATAGCCCAATTTATTTGCTTCAATTACATAAGGATCATTAATTTGTCTTTTTATCCAATTTGTACTTGATAACTTACGTTTATTAGATTTTCTGATTTTTTGTTTTTTACCTCTATTTGAAGGTGATAAATTTTTACCTAAATCACTCATTATCAAAACATGTTTTTGTTCCCAGATGACATGCAGGACCTATTTGTTTTACAGTGAGTAAAATTGTATCATTATCACAATCTGATTTTATATTTTTGAGATATTGATAATTTCCACTTGTTTCACCTTTAACCCATAATTTATTTCTTGATCTAGAAAAATAAGTTACATTTTTAGTTTCAATTGTTAACCTAATAGATTCTTTATTCATCCATGCCAACATTAAGATATCTTTAGTCTCTGAACATTGTGCAATTGCAGGAATTAAACCTGATGTGTTAAAATTTAAATTTTCAATATCAAAGTTCATCTTTTTCTCTAGTTTATTTTACTACCTTTTATCAACGATGATAGATCTTTTCCAATACCCATCATAGACGGAATTACAATTAAAACTAATATTGCTGTAATACCTAAACCAAATACAATAGTTGCAGCCATTGGAATTAAAAATTGTGCCTGTAGAGATTTTTCAAACATTAGAGCAGATAAACCTCCAATTGTCGTAAGCGATGTAAGCAATACTGGTCTTAATCTATTTATAACTCCAGATATAACTGCTTGCTTAAATATCTCTAAATTAATAGTATTTCCTTTTATTAATTCATCTAATCTTCTTTCAATTGTTGAAACTAATATTATTGAATTGTTTACTACTATCCCAGCAAGAGCTAACAATGCGAACATAGAAAGAATTGACATAGTCAAATTTAAAAAATAATGCCCAAAAACTGCACCTATAAATGATAGAGGAATCATTATCATAATTGTAAATGGCCTTAACCATGATTTAAAAACCCAAGTTAAAACAATATAAATGATTATTAATCCAATTATTGAGCCAATAAACATATCTGCAAAAGTTTCTTTTTGCTCCAGGTCTTTACCTGCAAAACGATAATCAAGATTATATTTTTTAGCTAATTCCACTAGTCCATTCTGTAATAAGAAGTTTCTTGCTTGTGTTGTATTAACTAGAGAAGAGTTTAAATCACCTGATATGGTAACTTCTCTAAATCCATCTTGACGAGATATTGAAGAAAATGGAATTTTATTTTCGATTACTGCTATTTCGTTCAACATTACTACATTATTTTTGGGACCAACCAACCTTAGATTTTCTAAATTGCCATTAATTACGTCATCTTGATCTAATTTAACTCTTACAATAACCTCTTCATCACCTCTAGGAAATGTTGAAACAATTTTTCCATTTATTGCTGTTCTAATTTGAGATCCAATTTCTGATATAGAAAAACCTAAGGCTCTACCTCTATTGTTTAAAACAACTACTCTTTCTTGAACACCAACTTCAAAATTATCATTTACAGCACTTATACTTGGAATTGTATTCACAATTTTCAACAAATCACTAGATGCATTTTTTAAAGTTTCTAAATCATTTCCTTTTAACCTTACATCAACATCTCTTCCTGGGGGTCCACCACGTGGGGCTCGAATAATTAGTTTATCTAACCCAGAAACTTTCTCTACATTTTTTTTCCAAACTTTAATAAATTCATTTGTTCTAACCTTTCTTTTGTCTGCAGTTACCAATTCAACTACCATTGAACCCTTAAGATAATTTCCCTTTTTATTTACTGTTTGATCAGTCGCAAATGACGTTGATTTTCCAAAATTACTCATACTAAAATTGACTAACTTTGGATCATTTTTGAAATGTAATTTTGTAAGTTGAAGACCTTTTTCTAAGCTATCAATCATTTCATAAGTTTGTTTCTTTTTTGATCCTGGAGACATCTCAAAGTTTGCTATGATTAAGTCAGATTCTGGTGTAGGAAAAAAACTAAACTGTACTCTACTACTTTTCATCATCCCTATAGAAATAAAAAACATGCCAAAAACAGTTACCATAGTTAAATATCTATAGTCATAACAGTAAGTAATTATTTTTTTAAAAATACCATCTTGAAAATTTTTAAACTTATTATCAAACCAAATTCTGAATTTTCCAGGAGAATAACTGCCTTTATCAAAATGAGCTAAATGTGCAGGTAAAACCAAAAAACATTCAATCAAACTTGCTATCAAAACAGCACAAATTACCATAGGAATTGCAATGATTATTTGACCTATTATTCCTTTAATTAAGAATAAAGGTAGGAAAGCACCTACAGTCGTTAACATAGCACAAATTACTGGAGCAGACATTCTAGTTGCTGCTACTATGGGGGCATCATTATAATTAAGATTTCTATTTTCTCTTAGATAATTTGAATGTTCTCCAACTACAATTGCATCGTCGACTACTATACCTAAAGCCATTATTAATCCAAATAATGAAATCATATTTATTGACTGACCAGAAAAAAACATAACCCCAAATGTTGCTAAAAAAGCGATTGGTATGCCTAGTGCAACCCATATAGCAGTTTTCCAAGCAAGAAATACAAATAAAACAATTAAAACAATAATTAATCCTGAAATTCCATTTTTAACTAATAAAGATATCCTCTCTTGAATTAAATTTGAGGCTGTGTTGTAAGTTGTTACCTCTATAAAGTTGGACTTATTTTTCTTAAATTTGATTAATTCTTCTTCAACTATTGCAGCTGTATCAAGAGCATCACTTGTTTTACTTCTACGGACTGAAATTTCTACAGCTGGATTTCCATTTACATATTGTAATATACTGGAGTCATCATAAGTTTCCTTGATTTCTGCAATATCTTTTAAAATTATTTTTCCACCATCATTAAAACTTTTAATTTGCAGATTTTCAAAATGTTCCACCAAAGTTTTGTCACCTGAAGTTCTAATACGTAATGAACCATCTGCAAAACTTCCACCTGGAATATCTTTGGATTCTATAGAAATCAATTTTGAAATTTCATTTAAAGATAATTTAAATTTTGAAATTTCACTTTGAGGAATCTGAATGAGTATCTCCTCATCTGGAAGCCCAATTAAATCAACTTTATCAGCTCCAGCATTTAATAACTTTTCTTTAAATATTTTTGCTTCACTTCTTAGTTGGGATAAATCTAAATTACCCGATAAAACTATCCTAGTAACAATATCATAAAACTCTGCTTTAGTAATTTTAGGTTTTTTTGTGTCATCAGGAAAATCAATTCTTGAAATCGCATTTTCCACATCAGACATTGCTTTTTGCATATCTGTTCCAAAGTTAAATTCTATTATTGAATAACCAAGCCCTTCAACAGATTTAGATTTCACCTTTTTAACACCAGATATTGGACGTAAGTCAGGTTCTAATAGTTGAACGATATTGTTATCAACTTCTTCTGCAGTTGCTCCAGGCCATTCTATAGAAACAGATATTGTTTCAACATCAAAATTTGGAAAAAATTGTCTATTTAGTTTATTAATTGACAAAAAGCCAGCTAGTAACATTAAAAACATAATAATATTTGCTGCTGTTTTGTGTTTAACAAAAAAAGTTAGAATTGAAGATTGAGGAAATTTAATCAAGTTTTACTCTTTTAATAATTAATATTG
>CACIWG010000028.1 GCA_902590245.1 uncultured SAR116 cluster alpha proteobacterium
TAAACTATGAGCAAAGGAAAATATTATGCCACTTTTCAAACCAAATGATGTTGTTTGGTAAGAAACTATAATTAAGCTAGGCCCGGGTGACATTGCGCCAATTAGGCAGACAAGACTAATAGATAACCAATCAGAAAAAATCAATTATTTACCGTTAAAGGATAGTTCTGCGAGTTTGAAATTATTTTGTCTCCATGCTTCATATAAAACTATGCTTGCAGCATTACTTAAGTTTAGACTTCTGTTTTGTTTTTTCATAGGTATACGTAGTTTGTTTTTAGTAGTAAAGGAGTTTAAAATTTCTGAGGGTAATCCAGAGGTTTCATTTCCAAATAAAAAGGCATCATCAATTTCAAACTTAAGAGAAAATAAATTTTCTTTTCCAAATTTTGTAATAGCAAAAACATTATTAAATTTATTTTCTGATAAACAATCTTCTAAACTATCATATACTTTTAAATTAGATATTTCACTATAATCTAATGCAGCTCTTTTTAAATTTTTACTATTTAAGTCAAATCCAAGTGGTTTAATTAAGTGTAAATTTGATCCTGTATTTGAACATAATCTCATAATATTTCCTGTGTTTGGTGGTATCTCAGGATTAAACAAGATTATATGAAACATTTTTAATTTAGTTTTCCATTAATGACATAATTTAAAATTTTAACCACTTGGTCATTATTTTTAACAACAGCTAACGCTGCTGCATCTACTTCTTTCAAAGCATGTTGGTGTTCGTCAGAGTGAATGATTATTAGAGACTTGTTTAACGCGGCTGCGTATCCTGCATCAAAAGCAGCATTCCACTGCTTATACTTTTCACCAAACTTAACTATAACGATATCTGAATTTTCAATTTCTTTTCTTGTTCTAATTGCATTTAATTTAGCGCCTTTATTATCTTTCCAAAATTGGGTTTCTTCATTTCCTAAGATTTCTACGCCACAATTATCAGATGCATCATGATCAGTTACTGGGCTAGAAAAATTAACATTTAAATCATTTTTTTTTGTGAGTTGTATGATTTCATCTCTCCAATTAGAATGAATTTCTCCAGCCAGATAAATATTCAACATTTCAACCTCCTCTTATTTTAAATTAGGTATTCTAGACATCGTTATAAATAAAGAAATACAAGAAGCAATAGCTAAAATACTCATGCCAAATAGGATATAATTATATGAAACATTTAAATCTAGTAATTTACCCACAATAACTGGACCAAGGGCTGTACCAAAAACCATAGAGGATGTTGAAAGAGATCGAATAGAACCTAAATTTTTTGTCCCAAAATAATTAGGCCAAAATGTTGAGCCTATAGTCATAGCTGACCCTTGAGTTATTCCAAGAAAAATAAACCCTATAAATACATAAAAATAATTATCTCCAATTGAAAAGTTTATTAAGCCTAATGCCATAGGTATAAGGTAATATGGTAAAAATTTCGAAACTCCAAGCTTATCGATTAACCATCCTGAAAAAATCAAAGCAGACATTGAAGATATTGTATATATTGGGAAAATGGAAAAATATTTTACTACATTAAAATTCTTAATATCTATTAAATGCATTTGATAGAAAAAAAATGCAGTAGAAAAAATTGGTGTAATTAATAAAGGTATAATAACTGACCAAAAGAGCCAAAATTTTAAAACTTCTTTTCTCGTCCAATGCTTATCATTTAGTCCAGTTTGTTCTATAACTTGATTTCTAGATGACTTGGGCATCCTTTCAACTTTTAGAAGTGTTACTATAAACGGAAGTATTAACAAAAGTAAGACACCACCAAAGCTCCAACTAAATTTCCAACCAACAAATGATATAATAAATGTCATAATAATTGGAAAAATTGCTTCTCCAAGTGAAAATCCAAGTACAGATATTGAAGTTGCTTTACCTTTGTTTTGTCCAAACCAACGGCCAATTGCGACAGAGGGCAAATGAAATAACATACCTTGACCAAAAAACCTTAATCCAAAAATAATACCTATTAATATCCAAAGAGATGAATTCAATACCATTGTAAAACATAAAATTGATAAACTGATAAAAACTAATATAAGTAATTTTTTGAATTCATATTTATCAACTAATCCACCTAAAACTAACATCATGAAAGCAGATGCTAAAGTTCCTAGTGCATATATACTGCCCCAGTCACCATGACTCAACTGGAAAAAGGACCTTATTTCATTAGCATAAAGTGAAATAAAAAATGTTTGTCCAAAACATGAAGAAAAGTACATTAATGAACAAGCTAATAACCATTTAAAATTTTCAAGAAAAAACTTCATTAAGATTAAAATTAATTAATTTTTTAACTCTCCAATTAATTCTGGATTTATATCTAAAAAATCATCAGTTGGATCACCAATTCTTCCATAGCCATTCCATACTCTGAACCCTAAAAGTTCCTTCTGATAGTCGGATAGTTTATTAAATATATTTCTCTTCAGTCCAAGAGTATAATTTTCTTGTGGTCTAAATTGTGGTCCACAGAAAGTAATTAAAATTGCTAGTCTTTCTTTATCACTTATATTAGCACCAGTTCCATGCCATAATCTTCCATCAGTAATGATGGCGCATCCTGGTGGACCTTCAGCTGCAATTGGCACAATTTTTTTATCTAAGTTTTTATTGGGATGCCTTCCAAATTTATGAGAACCTGGAACAACTAATGTTCCTCCATTTTCAAAAGACATTCCATTAAGCATTATAAGTACATTCGAAACTACTGGTCTTGTAATTAAGTCATCATTTTTATTTACATTTTTATTTACTTTATAATCAAATTTTTTTCTTGTTATAGAACTAATTGGTAAAAAATTTTCATCTCTATTTATAGGGTCTGGATTCCACCATTGATCTGTATGGAGGTCCATTGCAATACCCCCGGGTTTTGCTATATTTGCATTATAACTTGAAAGAATAAATTTGTTTCCTAAAACAGCTTCAACACAATTTGTATAATTATGCATATCCAATACATCTAAAAAAATTCTTCCTTTATTAGGGAGCATCCATACTCTTTGATTAATTCCACCTTTTTTAGTGTTATCAAATTCACCCCATTTTTTTTCTTTGCTACCATCTTCATAAGCTAATTTTTGTTTTTTTTCAGCATTGGCTTGTTCAACTAATCTTTTTGATAATTCATTATTTAGGTCAGTAGGGATTGCATCTTTAAGTAAGCAATATCCCCACTCTTTTAAATCAAGCTTTGCTTTAGCTATTGATTTTGTTGCTTGAGGAAAACTTTTATTATTCATTATATTAACCCTAAACCTTTCAAAGCAATTTCAACTTTTTCCTTTTGAGTTTTTGTAGCAGGTGAGGTTGGTTTTCTAGCATATCCAGCATTTAAACCTTGTAACTTTTGAGCATATTTGCATAGAGATGGCATATTATCTAGGCCAATAGCATCCCAAAGTGGCATCAATTTTTGGTGGAGATCAAGAGCAACATCCCATTTTTCATTTTGAACAGCATTCCATAATTTTACAGATGGACCAGGAGCGGCAGTTAAAATAGCTGCAATTGCACCTGGTGCTCCTAGTTGATAAGATGACATAAGTAAAGCATCTACAGCACTAAAGATAAGGTTTTTTGGATTAGCTCTTCTTATTAGATCTGCAAATAATTTCATATCTCCTGCACTCTGTTTAACTCCCAATACACCAGGAACTTCATCCATAATTCTAATAAGTAAATCTGGTGAAAGATAACACCAAGGAACTACATTATATATTAAAATAGGAACTTTGCACTCATCGTATATCTCTTTAAAATGATTAACCATGGCATCATCATCAGGTTTAAAAAGATAATGTGGAGGAGTTATTTGCAAGGCACTTACATTTAAATCTTTTACTGACTTTCCTCTTGCTATAACTTCGGATGTTGAATTGGTTACAATACCAGCTACAACTGGTATTCTTCCATCAACAGAATCAACAGTAGTTTTCATCAATTTTATATATTCTTCTCTATCAAGAACATGTCCTTCTCCAGTGCTTCCGCCTGCTGCTAGACCATGTACACCGTTGTCAATCAACCAATCAACCTGAGGTTTGACAAGGCTATAATCAATTTCACCGTTTTCTGAAAACGGCGTAGTAAATGGTGAAATTATTCCTTTAAGATCAGACATACATTAACTCTCCTAATAAAATATACTCTTATTGATAATCTATTTTTTTTTAAATATTATCATTATTGTTAGAGTTTATTATTATGATTAAAGATAAAGATGTAAATTCATATTTAAAAAAAAGACAAGAAATAGAAGCACCTAATCATCATGATCTTTTACCAACCCAGTTAAGAAAAGAAAGATTAAAACAACTAAAATTAGATAATTTGATTGGGCCCGAATTAAAAAAAGTTTTTGATACTCAAATTAAAAGTTTTGATAACTATCAACTAAATTTAAGAGTTTATATTCCTTTCGAAAATGAAAAAAATAAAAAAACTCCAATTATTCTTTTTTTCCATGGAGGAGGATTTGTCATGGGTAACTTGGATACTCATGATTATCCGTGCAGGTGTATTTCAAAATATAGTCAAATGATTGTTGTTGCAGTTGATTATAGATTAGCACCAGAAAATAAATTCCCAATCCCATATAAAGATGCTGAATGTGCTCTAAAATCTCTAGAATTTTTAAAATCTGAAAATTGTGATTTTAATAATATAATAGTTTGTGGAGACAGTGCAGGAGGAAATTTAGCTACAGTATTAAGTATAAATTCATCAAAAAAATTGCTTCCTAAAATAAAAGGGCAGATTTTGATTTATCCTTGGGTTGATTTTACATTATCCATGAGATCTTCAGATTTTAATTTGTCTGGAGCTACTCTAACAGGGGATACTGTCGGTTATTTTGCAAAACATTATTTAACAGATAGAAAAGATGAGGTCAACTATGAAGTCTCTCCACTTTTTTCAAAAGACTTAAAAGATCAGCCAAATGCATTTATCTTTGCAGCTGAATTAGATCCTTTGTTAGATGAAGGTATCGCTTACTATAATAGATTAAAATCTTATGGAAATAATGTGATTTATAAACTTTATAAAGACCAACTTCATGGGTTTGTAACTAATTCGAAACATTTTCCAAAGGGTTTAGATTGCTTAAAAGAAATTTCTGAAAGTGCCAAACATTTAGTGAGTAATTATTAGATGAAAGTAGTTATTTATGGTGGTTCAGGCTTCATTGGTGCTTGGATAACCAAGTTATTGCTCGTTAACAATTTTCAAATAACAATATTTGATAAAAAAATTAATGAAGATTTACTTAGTCATATTATTGGGAAGAATGTTGAAAAAATTCATATTGTTGAAGGTGATATTCTTGAATACGAAACTGTTTTAAAAACTGCAAAAGATCATAGTGTTTTGATAAATTTAGTAGGTTTGATGACACCTGATTGTAGTAATAATCCGAGACTAGGTAACCAAGTAAATATTATTGGTTCTATAAATGTTTTTGAAGCTGCTTTAGAAGCTAAATGTAATCTTGTTGTTTATACAAGTAGTGGTGGAGTTTATGGACAAAAAGATAAAATAAACCCTTTTCCGGAAACGCATTATGGCGCTTATAAATTAGCAGTAGAAGGTATTGCAAGAGCTTATAATTTAGAAAACAAATTAAATTCATTCGGATTGAGGCCATTTGTTGTTTATGGTCCTGGAAGAGAAATAGGTGGTACAGCTAGTATTTCACTTGCTTGTAAGGCAGTTGCTGAAAACAAAGAGTATAAAATTAAATTTGGTGGTGGAGCTGGATTTGTTTATGTCGAAGATATAGCTAGTATAGTTTTAAAAATTTTAGAAAGTTTACCTGATGGTGCAAAAGTAATGAATATTAATGGAATTTCGGGGACGGTGGCTAATATAGTTGAATATTTAAACTCCTTTACAAAAAATAAAAAAATAACTTATTATGAAAATTCTCTTCCAATAGTTGAAGAGATATTAGGAAATAGTCCAACTGATTTTTTTGAAGACTTTACTTTCACAGATTTAAAAACTGGGTTAGAAAAGACTATTTATTATTATAAAAACAATTTAGGGGAATAGATTTGAAAATTTTCAAATATTTAATTTTAGTTTTTGTTTTTGTTTCATTCAATGCTTATAGTAAGCCACCCTACACAGGATTAGTATGTACAGATAAAAATAAAACGAAAAAACTTGAATTTTTTTTCATGGAAAAAGGTGATAACGACATAAGAGTTTTTAAAAGAGTATCTGGACAATTTATGATTGTTGGGAAAGTTGTAGGCCAAAAACCAGGATCTTTTTCACTTTGGGAAGATAAACACTCACTTAAAGGATTAGATTTTGCCTGGCATTTAGATAAAATTACGGGTGTATTAAAGCCATTTATTTTGAGCTCATCATGGAAAAAAGTAACTAGCTTACCTAAGCCATTAAATTGTAGAAGTGAAAGCTTTTGGTATTAATATAATAAAAATTAAATATGAAAAATAATGTGTCTTTGGGAATAACGCTGATGATATCAGCTATTTTTCTTCTTTCTATTATGGATGGCATTTCAAAATATCTTTCACAACATTATAGCGTGATAGCAATTAACATGTTTAGATATTGGTTTTTTGGAGCTTTATTAATCTTTTTGTCGTATGCACCAAAAGAAAAGAAAATAAAATTACCAAGAACTAAATATAAATACATTCAAATATTAAGAGGTACTATTTTAGCTATTGAAATGTGTTTTGCACATTACTGTTTTTTAAAATTAGGACTGATAGAATCTCATGCTATCTTTGCAAGTGGGCCTCTAATTGTAGCAATTTTTTCACTAATTATACTTAATGAAAAATTTGGTTGGAGAAGATGGTCAGCAATTATTTTTGGTTTTGTTGGTATTTTAATAATATTAAGACCTGGATTAAAAGTATTTGATCCCATATCTCTAATTGCAGTTGGTTGTGCAATTGCCTTTTCTTTATATCAAGTTTTAACTCGATATGTCTCCGAAGAAGATGATTCTGATACAAGTTTTTTTTACACAGGCACCACAGGTCTCATTGTCTTAACTTTAATAGGTCCATTTTTTCTAACTAAAATAGCTCTCATAGATGTTTTTTTTATATTAGCTGTTTGTTGTCTTGGAGCGGCGGGTCACTATTTAATGATAAAATCATTTCAAAATGCTGAAGCTTCACTTTTACAGCCATTTATCTACTTACATTTAGTTTTTGTGAGTTTTATTGGAATTTTTATTTTTGATGAAAATATAGATTTAGCTATTTTAATTGGATCAACTATTGTTATAGGAGCAGGCTTATATACTTTCTGGCGCGAAAGAATCGTCGAAAAGCAAATTGAGTAAAATCAATATTTAGTTGTCTAAATTATAATAATACCTAAATATTGTTTTACTAATCAATAACTTAAAAAAAAAATAGTGTTTTTGTTTAAAAACTCTTGCCTTTACTAGGTTTTTTTTTAACACTTATCGGCAGAAGTTTAAAACTTTTGAATAAACTAATATTAGGGAGGAATTTCATGAAGTTCAAAACTAGCCTATTAATAGGTGCTGCTGCTGTAGCAGCTACTAGTTTACTTGCTGTAACAAGTCATGCAAAAAATCTTCGTTGGAAGATGCAAAGTACTTGGGGTAGTCAGGTAGCTATTAACGGTGAATCAGCTGTTTACTTTTCAAATAAAGTTAAGTCATTATCTGATGGTAAAGTTCAGTTAAGATTCCATGAACCAAACGCGCTTGTACCTTCTTTAGAAGTATGGGATGCTGTTAAAAACGGTTCAGTAGACGCAGGTTACACAACACCAGGATATCACGCAGGTAAAATCCCTGCTGTTTCTTACTTTACAGCTGTTCCATTTGGACCAGGTGCAAGTGAGTATCATGGATGGTTTGAGTATGGCGGAGGCCAGCAGTTAAAAGATGAGATCTATGGTGAGTATGGATTAAAGGCTCTTAACTGTCTTACACACGCTCCTGAAACATCAGGTTGGTTCAGAAAGAGAATCAATTCTGTTGATGAATTAAAAGGTATGAAGATGAGATTCTTTGGCCTTGGAGCTATGGTTATGAACAAAATCGGTGTATCAACACAGTTATTAGCTGGTGGAGATATTTATCCAGCACTTGAAAAAGGTGTTATTGATGCAACTGAGTTTTCAATGCCTACACACGACTTAAGTTATGGTTTTTACCAGTTAGCTAAGTTTAACTATTTCCCAGGTTGGCATCAACAAACATCAATTGGTGAATTATTGATGGCCAAAAAAGCTTGGGAAGGGTTATCAAAGTATCAGCAAGAAGTCATCAATACAGCATGTAGAGATACAATGTGGTGGGCTCTTGTTAGATCAGATGCAAAGCAAGTACCTGCTATGCGTGAGCTTGAGAAAAAAGGTGTTACTTTTGTAAAGTGGAAGCAAGCTGATCTTGATAAACTTAAAGCTGCTTGGTTAGAAGTTGTTAAAGAAAAGTCAGCTTCTGATCCATTATTTGCTAAGATCACAAAAAGCTACCAAGCTTTTAGAGATGACTACAGCATCTGGCAGAAGAATGCTTACTTAAACTAAGATTTTTTAATCTTAAATTAAGATTGAAACGCCTGCTAATCTAGCAGGCGTTTTTTTTGTTTAAAGTCTTGCAACATTAATTCATTATGATAACAATTATATATTGTCTATAATTGGAGGGCTCTATGGATGCTATGAAAGCAAGTGATAATTTAAGAGGCTTTGTTGACGCAGTTGCAAAACTATCAACTTGGGCATTAGTCCCTCTTGTAGTTATAACAATGTGGGATGTTATAGCTAGAAAATTTATATTTATACAAATATTTATGGTTAAAAATTTTGGTTCTATTTTTGAATCAACATTACTTCAGGAATTAGAGTGGCACTTTCATACTGTAGTATTTTGTCTCGTGTTGGGTTATGGTTACATTAACAATAGACATGTTCGGGTAGATTTTTTAAGAGAACATTTTCATTTTAGAACTAAAGCCAATATTGAATTTTGGGGAAATATTATCTTTATGCTTCCTTTTACACTTACTTGTGTATATTTTTCTTTAATTTATATGTATGATTCTTATGTTATAGGCGAAGTATCAGCATCGTTAGTTGGTCTGTCACATCGATGGATAATTAAATGCTTTTTACCAGCTGGTTACTTCTTTTTATTTTTAGCCGGTGTGTCAGTGATGCTACAACTTTACGCAGTTTTATATCAAAACGTTACAAAAACATCATCAGGCGGGAAAAAACTTATGGTCGTTGAATGGCCTGAAGATTCTATTGGGTTGAGAGGATCTAAGTACGATAGATAGAATGTAGATATGCTTAATAAATCAATTTTTTTTTCTAAAGTACCAAAGTATCTTTATCATAAAGATAAAACTCCTTATTTCACAAATCCAAAGGAGATGACTTTAGTACAATCCCAATATGAATTATTTTCTTATGGGGTTTTAATTGGAACTATTTTTTCGTTTATAGGACTTGCAGCTTTTTTAAATTACAAAAGTTCTTTTGATTTTGTGTATTTAATATGGATGGTATTTTCATTATCTGTGTTAGCATCAATTCATTTTACTATTAAGAAAGGCATAATGTTGTGTTGTGTATTAATTTCAATAACACCTTCAATATTAGTGTCTCATCTTATTTATGATCAATTAATTGGTAATAAAAATTTTGTAAAAATGGTCTTATTATCAACTTTATTAATGTTTTTAATAAAGTACGCTGTAAGACTGATCAAAATTGTTTATTACCAAAACAAAAAAAATAATTTAGTTGAAAGACAATAACTGGAGGATTTATGGAATTTGTCGACATTATCATAGAGTATTTGCCCATCTTTATGTTTCTTGCCATGGGAATATTACTTTTCATAGGTTATCCTGTTGGGTTCATTTTAGGAGGTGTAGCTGTAACTTTTGGTTTGATAGGTTACGGTTTTGGAGTTTTTAAGTTAGCAGAGTTTTTTAACTTCGTCCCAAGGATGTGGGGGTTTTCAGCTGAAAATCTAATATTAGTGGCGATACCATGTTTTATCTTTATGGGAATTATGATGGAAAGAAGTGGTATTGCTAACGATCTATTATTTACAACTCAGGTTTTACTTAGAAAAGTTAATGGCGGTTTAGCAATGGCGGTAACAGTTATGGGTACAGTTCTTGCCGCTATGACTGGGATTATTGGTGCTTCTGTTACTATGATGACAGCTTTAGCGCTCCCAACAATGTTAAAGCAAAACTACAGTCCTGCACTCGCCACGGGTGTAATTGCGGCCTCAGGTACTTTAGGAATTTTAATTCCTCCAAGTATCATGTTAATTATCATGGCTGATATTATGCAGGTTTCAGTTGGTAACTTATTCATGGCTTGTGTAACACCGGGTCTTATATTAGCTGGTCTTTATATGCTATTTATTTGGTTATGGGCTACAGTCGATAAAAAGGTTGCTCCTCCATTGCCAGAAGATGCATTTGATGTAAAAGGCGGAGAGTTACCTATGATGATATTAAAGGCTTTTTTACCTCCAGTACTTTTAATAGCACTTATTAAAGGTTCAATTTTATTAGGCTGGGCCACTCCTAGTGAAGCTGGTGCTGTGGGTGCTTTTGGAGCAAGTTTATTAGCTATAATTGCTGGTAAATTAAATTATAAAATGTTTAAAGGTGTACTTCACTCTTCAGGTTTAACAATTGCAATGGTGTTTATGATAATTTTATCAGCAACATGTTTTGCATATGTATTTAGATCATTAGGTGGAGATTACATAGTTGAAGATTTAATCGCGGAGGCTGGTTTAGGTTCATGGGGGTTATTATTTTTACTAATGGGAATGACATTCCTTCTTGGATTTTTTCTTGATTGGGTTGAAATTACATTAATTATCCTTCCTATATTTGCACCATTAGTTGCAAATTTAGATTTTGGAGATCATGTTACAACAGAAACTGGTTATGAGGGTAGAACAGATACATTAGTTTGGTTTTTGGTTTTAATGGCTATAAACCTTCAAACATCATTTCTAACACCTCCATTTGGCTTTGCTTTATTTTATTTAAAAGGAGTAGCGCCTCCAGAGGTTAAGACTATAAGTATTTATAGAGGGGTTATCCCTTTTGTAATTATACAACTTATAGGTCTTGGTTTGGTTATCTGGGATCCAGATATAGCTTTAACCTTATCTAAATTTTAAATATAAAATACTGAGCTAAGTGCTCGGTATTTTTTTAAGAGTTATCTATGGATAAAATTGGTATTTGTGGTGGAGGATTAATTGGTGCTAGTTGGGCCCTTGGTTTTTCAAGTAATAAATATAAGGTTTTTGTTTATGATAATAGCAAAAAGGTTAGGGAAGAATTTTTAAATACTGTTAAAAGTCTTTACGAAGATTTATCAATACTTAAAGACATAAGTTTTAATGAAATTAAATCAAACATAGTTATTTGCGAATCAATTGAAGAAATATGTAAAGATGCAACTCTTATACAAGAAAGTATTATTGAAAAATTAGAAGAAAAACAAAATATTTTTGTGGAACTTGACAAATTTTCCAATAAAGAAACTATTTTAGCTTCATCATCTTCATATTTACTGCCTTCTGAAATTGGTAGTAAAATTAAGCACAAAGATAGATGCATTGTTGCACATCCAGCTTTACCACCTCACGTTGTTCCTTTTGTTGAAATTTGCCCTAGTAAACAAACTTCAGATATTACAATCGAAAAAGCAAAAAAAATATATCAAAGTGCAGAATATATTCCAATTATATTAAAAAAAGAAATTGAAGGTTTTGTTTTAAATAGGCTTCAAGGAGCGCTCCTTAATGAAGCTGTCAGACTTCATGAAGCAGGATATGCTTCTATGGAAGATATTGATATATCATTAAAACATGCTTTAGGAATTAGATGGGCTTTTTTAGGCCCATTTGAAATAATGGATCTAAATGCACCTGGTGGAATCAAAGACTCTTTTACAAGATATAGGCCTGGAATAAAAAAACTTGCAGAACAGCAAAACAGTATTCCTGACTATTCTGATGATTACATTTTGAAATTAGAAAAAGAACAAAGACTTAGATTGAAATCTTCTGATAGAGATAATAGAATTAAAAAAAGAAACCAATTAATTGCCTTGGTAAGAAAACTTAAACTTGAAAATGGAGAGTAAGAGATGAAAAAGAAAGTCATTATAAGTTGTGCCGTAACAGGTGCTATCCATACACCTTCAATGTCCGAACATCTTCCAGTAACAGCCGATGAAGTTATTGAACATTCTTTAGAGGCTCATAAAGCTGGTGCGGCCATTCTTCATCTTCATGCAAGGGATGAAGTAGATGGGCATCCAACTCAGGACCCAGCAGAATTTGATAAGTTTTTACCAACAATTCATAAAGAATGTGACGCAGTTATAAATATAACAACTGGTGGTGGGCCACAGATGACTGTTGAAGAGAGAATGCAACCATGTATGCATTTTAAGCCTGAATTAGCATCTTTAAATATGGGGACAATGAATTTTGGTCTATTCCCAATGTTGAAAAGACATAATCAATTTCAGCATAAATGGGAAACTGAAATGCTAGAGAAAAGTAAATCTTCTTTATTTAAAAATACATTTCAAGATATTGAAAATATAATGACCCTAGGTTATGAAAATGGAACTCGTTTTGAGTTTGAATGTTATGATGTTGGGCATATATATAATCTTCATCACTACCACAGGGAAGGAATGCTTAAAGGTCCATACTTCATTCAATTTGTTATGGGTATTATGGGTGGAATTGGTGCTGATACAGATAACCTTTTACATATGAAAAAAACAGCAGATAAATTATTTGGTGATGATTATGAGTGGTCTGTTGTAGGTGCAGGAGCCACTCAAATGAGGATGAATGCAACAGGCGCATCTCTCGGATCTCATGTAAGAGTGGGTCTTGAAGATTCATTATGGGATGGCCCAGGTAAGTTAGCTCAAAAAAATGCAGATCAAGTTAAAAGAGTTAGGGATATTCTTGAAGGTCTCTCATTAGAAGTTGCTACATCCGATGAAGCGAGACAAATGCTAAACCTTAAAGGTAAAGATAAAACAAATATCGTTTAAACATGGATTACAATAATCTTTTAAAAAATAAAACAGCATTAGTTACGGCTGGAGCTAACGGAATTGGTTATGCAATTGCAAAAAAATTTGAAGAATCAGGAGCTAAAGTTTTTGTATGTGACATAAATCAAGATGCTGTAGATATGGTGAATAAGAACCATCAAAATATAAAAGCAATATTTTGTGATTTGAGTCAAACCCAAATGATTTCTTCAATGGTAGAGAGTGCATTTGATTATTTAAGCCATCTAAACATAATTGTAAATAATGCTGGAATAGCAGGCGAAACTGCAGGTGTTGGTGAACAGACACTTGGTGGTTGGCAAGAATGTCTTCAGGTGAATTTAACTAGTCACTTTGAAACAATGAGGGTTGCTGTTCCAAGAATGGAAGATGGTGGAGCAATTCTATCTGTTGCGTCAGTTGCTGGAAGAGTAGGATTTGCTTATAGATTACCTTATGCTGCAACAAAGTGGGGCGTAATTGGAATGGCAAAAAGTTTGGCTGTTGAGCTTGGGCCTAGAGCCATAAGAGTTAACGCGCTTTTACCAGGAATTGTTCAGGGTGAAAGACAAGATAAAGTTATTGAAGCAAAAGCAATAGTCAGGGGAATTAATTTTGAAGAAATGAAAGATGAGATTTTATCAGCATCATCATTAGGACGTTTTGTAACCCATGAAGATTTAGCAGAACAAGCTTATTTTTTATGTAGTGATTTAGGTAAAAATATTTCTGGTCAAGCAATTAGTGTGTGTGGAAACATAGAAAAAGCCAATTAATTATAGTTTTTGAATTTCTTTCAAAAAAGGTAATAGATAAGAAAAAAATAACTTTGGGTTTTCAGACATAGGAAAATGTCCAATATTTGGCATAATTTTATATTTTGAACCTTTTATTCTTTTTGCAGTTTCAATAGTTCTTTCTGGAGTGCATGAACAGTCATATTCACCTGAGAGTAAATAAACAGGACATTTTTTTGTATCAATGAGATGAGAGGATTTTTCAAAATTTCCATCTTCCCAATAAAAATATAAATCACCTTTGAAAACTCCAGTTCCACCTTGCTTATAGTGCCAGAGAATTTCATCTCTATTTTTTTTATTTGTTTGTGGAGCAATTTGAGATGAAACGTATGCTGCTTGAATTTCACCACCATGAACATCAGGCCTATTTAGCCAAGATAAATCATAATAGGGTTCAAGTTTGTCAGCACCCTCAAGAGCAATAACAGCCTTAAAAAAACTTGAGTATTTCAAAGCTAGATGTAGGGCTATTCTTCCTCCCATAGAGCAGCCAATTACAACAGGATTTTTTAAATTTAAAGCCTTACAAAAATTTATAATTATATTCATATAAGCTTTAGTCGTTAATTTGTATTCTACTTCCATATGATTAGCTGGTGGATCAGATTTTCCATGC
>CACIWG010000029.1 GCA_902590245.1 uncultured SAR116 cluster alpha proteobacterium
TTAAAAACAATAAAAACTTATTAACGGTTATCTTATTAATTTTTTTGATAATTGTTTGGAGTTCTGTTTGGTCTTTATTCAAAATAGCACTTGAAGAAATTCCACCATTAAGTTTTAGGGTAATGACAGGAGTGCCTGCAGGTTTTTTGTTGTTTGTTTTTGTTTTGAATAAAAAAAAATCTTTACTTATCCCCAGAGAAAACTGGAGATCTTTATTACTTATAAGTTTTTTCAACGTTACATTATGGCAAGTTTTAATGCTCTATGGTTTGTCCTTACTTGGTGGAGGAAGGGCAGCAATTCTCGCCTACACTATGCCCGTTTGGGCTACAATATCAGCTGGACTAATTGGTTATGAAAAGATCAATTTATCAGTAACTCTTGCTTTAATTTTTGGGATGATAGGAATTTTTTCATTATCTATAGGAATTGGTGTTATAGATAATATTTTAGGATTGTTTTTAACATTATTAGCAGGTTTATCATGGGGCATTGGTACCATGATAGTAAAATATGGTGGATTCAAATCAGATGGCATGTTGGTAGCTGGTTGGCAACAACTTATTGGTGTATTACCATTAATTCCCTTTGCTTTTTATTTTGACTTAAATAACTTTGGAAATCCAAATTATATTCATTACCTAATAATTTTTTATGCAATATTTTTTTCAAGTGCATATACTTATTGGGCTTATTTTACGGTTTTGCAAAAATTTTCAGTTAATATAACATCTATTTCTGTTATGATGGTTCCTGTTTTAGCAATGTTAATAGATTTTTTTTTCATGGGAGTGTTTTTAACAAATTTTGATATAGTTGCTGTCATTTTCATTGTTTCAAGTATTTTTATAGCAGCTACAAAACCATTTAATAAAAATTAGACTAATGTTTTTCAAATAAAATTATGCAAAAAGAAAATTTAATAAAATTCTGTAAAAATATTTTAATAAAATTAAATATGGATTCTGATAAAGCTCATGCCACTTCTGAGATTTTAGTTGAAGCTGATATGATGGGACATAGCACTCACGGTGTTAGACTCTTACCAAACTATGTTAGTGACATTGAAAAAGGGATAATGAATGTCAGTGGAAACTACAAAATAATTTCTGAAAAAAAATCAAATATAACAATAGATGGAAAATTACTACCAGGGATTTGGCTTACACAAGAGGGATTAAAAATTGGAATTGAAAAAGCTAAAGATTATGGAGTGTCAACTGTAACAATTGGAAATAGCCATCACAATGGAGCGCTTGCAGCTTATCTAAAAAATATTGTAGATGACGGTTTTATTGCAATTATAAAAAGTTCTGTTCCTTCAAATTCAACAGTTGCACCTTTCGGTGGTACTGAACCTCTTTTTACTCCAAATCCAATGGCAATAGGTTTTCCAACAAATAATTTGCCTGTAATTATTGATATAAGTGCATCTATAACAACAAATAACATGATTGCAGAAAAAATTGCAAATGAACAAAAATTTGATTTCAATTGCTTATTAACATCTGAAGGAGTTCCAAGTAATGATCCATTAGAAGTGAGAGACAAATGTGGAACAGTTCTTCCTGTTGGAGGGATGGAGTATGGGCATAAGGGATATGGACTAGCTCTAGGGATTGAAGCCTTATCTCAAGGTTTGTCTGGATTTGGAAGAGTAGATAATCCTAAAAGCATGAATTTATCAACATTTATACAAATTATAGATCCTGAATTTTTCTCAGGGTTAGATGAATTTAAAAAACAAATGTCGCACACTGTTTCAAAAGCAAAAAAAAATAAACCTATTCCTGGGAAAACTATATATATTCCTGGGGAGAGAGCTTTGATCAAAAGACAAAAAGCTCTGAAAAATGGAATTTTTTTAAGTGAGGTAACTAAAACTTCATTGAAAGAAATAAGTACAAGGTATAATGAAAATTTTTAAATTCTTACCTAGACCTCCAGTCAATTATTTCAGTAAGAAGGTTAAGAATTTTGTTGATTTTATCCTCACCATATCTTTTTTGAATTGACTTTAAAATTGCTAAATATTCAGGCTTAATCGATTCTAATTTTATTTTTCCTTCATCAGAAATTTCAAGAATAATTTTTCTTTTATCTGATTTATCTTCTTTTTTGATAATGAAGTTATTTTCAATAAGTGTATTAATGATCCTAGACAAACTCGGTGATAATATACATGCTTCTGTAGCTAATTGACCAGCGTCGCAAGGTCCTTTTTCACCTAATACTCTAAGGACTCTCCATTGTTGTTCGGTAAAATTGTGTTTTGCTAACAATGGCCGAAATGACATCATTAAAGATTCACGGGCTCTAAGTAAAGTAATCGTTAAGGATTTTTTAGTTTCAAATAAAGATATTAAGCTGTCTGATTTTTTATTTTCCTCAGTCATCATCTAATTTTATTAAAAATATGAAAATCGTGCAAATATTAAATATTTTAGCTTGATATGAAAGCTTAACTGTATAAGCTTTTTTTGTAGAGGAATTGTGATGAAGCTTCAAAATATTACAAAATCAAAAATACTTAACAAAGAAATATCTTTTGGTGTTGGTATAAGGCAAGCACGAACTGTTGATATTGGAAAAATCATGAAAACATGTGGATACGATTGGCTGTTTATTGATTTAGAGCATAATAGTATGGATATTGACATGGCAACTCAGATTTCTATGGCTGCACAAGATACTGGCATTACTCCTATCGTAAGAGTGCCTGATTTTGCTCATCATCATGCAACAAGAGTTTTAGATTGTGGTTCACAAGGTATAGTTTTTCCTCATGTAGACGACAAAGAAACAGCAGAACTTTTAGTCTCTAATTGCCTTTTTCCTCCAAAAGGTCACAGATCAATGACAGGATTACTGCCTCAGTTAGATTTTAAAAAATTTCCTGTTGGTAAAGTATCCAAAATAATCAATGACGATATAATAATTGTAGTAATGTTAGAGACACCAAAAGCAATACATAATGTGGAAGAAATTGCAACTGTTCCTGGAATTGATGTGTTACTGGTAGGAACAAATGATCTTTGTATGGAAATGGGAATCCCTGGTGAGTTTAATCACAATGACGTTAAAGAAGCGTATAAAAAAGTTATTCAAGCTTGTAACAATAATAATATCCTACCAGGAATGGGTGGTGTTTATGATGAGACTTTAATGCATGAATATATCAATTTAGGAATGAAGTTTATATTATCTGGATCAGATTTATCTTTTCTAGTAAAAGGTGCTGAGGATCGTCTAAATAATTTAAAAAATAAAGGTTAGATATATGGCAGAATTCAATTTATTTTCATCTTTTAGTCTAAATAATAAAATTTTTAGAAATAGAATAATATTATCACCAATGTGTCAGTATAAAGCCAATAATGGTTTTATAGATGAATGGCATTTGCAACATTATTCTAGATTTGCTTTCTCTGGTTTGGGAGGCGCGTTTATTGAAGCAACAGCAGTCTCACCTGAAGGTAGAATAGGTTATGGTTGTACAGGTATATGGAATGATGACCATATTGAAGGATTAAAAAAAATAACCAAAATTTTTAGAGAACATAATTGTAGAAGTGGAATACAATTGGCTCATGCAGGTAGAAAAGCAAGTTTTTTAAGACCATGGGATGGAGCTAAACCAATTGAAACAAATGATGGTGATGAAAGTAAATGGCAGACAATTGGACCTAGTGCTATTGCAGTAAATGCTGATACTCCAACACCTTTGGAAATGAGTCTAGATGACATCAACAGAGTTAAAGAAGATTTTAAAAATGCAGCTATAAGATCTATTAAAGCTGGCTTTGACATGATAGAAATTCATGGCGCACATGGATATTTATTACATTCATTTTTCTCTCCATTATCAAATAAAAGAACTGATAACTTTGGAGGAAGCCTGGAAAATAGAATGCGTTTTGGATTAGAGGTTGTAAAATCAATAAAGTCAATTTTACCTTATAATATTCCATTATTTTTTAGAATATCCTCTATGGATGGTGCTGAAAATGGAACAAAGTTTGAAGAAAATATATCTTACGCAAGAGAACTTAAAAAAGTTGGTGTTGATATTATCGACTGTTCTTCAGGGGGTATCGGAGGCTCACCTGTTTTAACAAAATCTAAAATTATTCCAGGCTTTCAAGTGCCATATTCAGAAAGAATTAAAAAAGAAGCTAATATAAATACCATGGCAGTTGGAGCAATAATCGAACCAGATCAAGCTGAAGACATAATAACTAATGGTCGAGCTGATTTAATAGCAATAGGACGAGAACTTCTTGCTGATACGCAATGGGTTTATAAAGCAGCTACGAAGTTTGGTTTATCTAACTCTAAAGATTTTTTGCCAGATAGTTATTCTTTTTTCTTAAGTAGAAGAGATGATTACCTCGACAGATCTGCAAAACCAGCTTAATCAGTTATTAGGGTTTTTAAAATCATAAAAATCAACAGTTTTTACTAGCTTGTTTTTTTGAGATTCTAATGCTCCTAACTCAGCACTTTCTTGTGTATAATTTATCCAATCTGGATCTAACCACATTTTCGCTCTCTTCTTTTCTCTATCATCGGCATTTTTATAAACCCAAATATGAGTATACTCATTAGGATCACCTGTTTCACATACTGCAAACAATAGGGGTTGTCCTAGATTTCTTGATTGTGGCTTTTTTCCCATTTTTTCATAAAGTTCTAAATGTTTTTTTATGGTTCCTGGTTTGCATCTATAAGTTCTAATATCTAAAAGCATTGTATCCTCAAAAATTAATTATATATTAAATATTTATATATCATTGCTCTTTACTATGGAAATTATAAAAATTAATACTGTTGAAAAACTATCAATTGATTCTTCTAATACCACTAGATATCTAGGTTATCCAAGAAAGGTTCCTCTATGGAAGTTAGAGTTCAATCTTCCAGAATTGTGTTCTTTGGTAAGAGGAGAAGATAATTCTGATATAAGTTTTGAAATAGAACATTCTAGTGGCGTTGCATTTGTCCCATCTTTATCAAATAAAGAGGCAGAGTATAGGTTAAAAAAAATGTTTCCAGATGTTTTGAAAATTAAAAGTTGTTTAAGAGCATAAAAACATATAAAAAAATTGCATATTTAAGTTTAATTTTATATTTTAAATATATACTAAATTATATAGAGAATATCTCTATAAGACTAACTTGCTCAAGTTTTTGTTCAAACTAGTCTTAAGTTTAGCATAAACATATAAAGGAGTTTTTATGCCTAACGGTACAGTAAAATGGTTTAACAAAAAAAAAGGTTATGGTTTTATAGAACCTGAAACTGAAAATGAAAAAGATGTATTTGTTCATATTTCAGCAGTTAAGGAAGCTGGATTATTTAATTTAGATGAAGGTGACAAATTGACTTATGAACTTGAAACTGGTGAAAATGGTAAAATATCTGCTGTAAAGTTAAGTAAGGCTTAAAACCCAAGTATGAAGGCCTATTGGGTAGCTAGATCTAAAATTATAAACAAAATTAATTATAAAAAATATACAGATTTAGTTCCTGATATAATTGAAAAATATAACGGTAAAATCTTAACCCGTGGTGGTAACTTTAAAGTTCTAGAAGGTACAGATCAATTCCATAGATTTGTGATTATAGAATTGCCTTCACTTGAGGAAGGGGAAAGATGTTGGTCATCAAAAGAATATCAAAAAGCTTCATTGTTTAGAAAAAATGGATCTGGTGTAGTTGATTTAATTTTAGTTGAATCTGGAGATGCAACTAAATAATGAAACTTCACCCAAAATTGAAGTCTGAGTTTATAAGTGTTCCCGATAGAGGTTTTGGCAAGTCAAAAATTCATACAAGTCATGGTGGGAATGGCCCACCTTTATTGCTAATTCATGGAAACCCAATGTGTCAACTAACATGGCACAAAATTTTACCAGCTCTTATAAAAAATTTTTATATTGTAGCTGTAGATATTCGTGGTTATGGCGACAGTGAAGGTCCAAAAGCAGGTGGAGAAAACCATGTTAATTATTCTTTTAGAGCTATGGGTAATGACTTTAAATTTATCATGGAAAAGCTAGGATTCGATAAATTCTACGTGGCTGGTCATGATAGAGGCGCTCGGGTAACTCATAGATTATGTTTAGATTATAAAAATAATATCACTAAAGCTGCAGTAATTGACATATTGCCAAATCGACATTTATGGAGAAATGTTAATAAAGATTGGTCAATGGCTTATTGGCATTGGGTATTTATGTTGCAACCTTATGATTTTCCTGAAAAGTTAATGAGCAGTGTTTCACCCTCATATTTTATGGAGAAAAAACTATCAAAGCCAGGGGTGGGTTTAGATTTCTGTAAAGAAACATTTAAGGAATATGTAAGATGTTTTAATTGGAAAACTATTTGTGCTTCATGTGAGGATTATAGAGCCTCACCAACTTGTGATTTAGATATGGAAAATAAGGATTTTGAAAATAATAACCACGTTGATTGTCCTTTGTTAGTTTTGTGGGGTAAGAAAAGTCATACAGAAGTTTCTGATGGCAATGTTTTAGAAACTTGGAGAAAATATTGTACTAATAAAGTCGTTGGAAGTAGTATAAATGGCGGGCATTACATTCAAGAAGAAAATCCAAAAGAAATTATAAAATGGTTTGAACATTTTTTTAGGAGGTAAATTTATGAAGACACTTAAAATTTCAAAAGAAGAAATGTTAAAAAGAGTATCTGTTTTTAAGGACTTAAAGCCTTTGCCGATCCAACTCGATAAAAGTATTCCTCAAGAAGGCAAAGATATTGTTTATGCCAGAGAATTACTTTCAATAATTGGCTTAGAGAATAATTCGCATAATACGCCAATTAATAAAAATGCTCCAATAACAGGAGCTGCTGGAATTACAATGACAATTGCAAAATGTCCACCTAATCAAGGACCAGGTTTACATAATCATCAGGCTACTTTTGAAACTTTTACAGTTTTAAAAGGTAAATTTTTAATTGCTTGGAATGACGATGGGTCAGAAGAAATTATATTAAATGAATTAGACACAATTTCAATTCCTCCTGGCGTTTGTAGATCTTTTAAAAATATTTCAGATGAAGAGGGATTGCTTCAAGTTATAATTTCTGGTGGAATTCACGATATGAATGATATAGCTTTTACAAAAGTTGCAAAAGATCAAATGGAAAAAATTGAATCAAATTTGTCAAAAAAATTTGAAGATGTTGGTTTTAAATTTAATGCAGGATTAAATAATTAATTAGATATATTTTTTAACTTTGTAAGATAATATCCTGAAACAACTATAAGTATAGATCCTAGAATTGTTGAGTTTTCTGGAACTTCATTATAAATTATATATCCCCAAAATGCAGCTAGTATAAGGGTTATATTTACAAATGGTGAAGCAACTGAGGCGTTAATATATGTTAATGATTTGATAAAGAAAAAATGTCCTAGAGTAACTAAGATTCCCATAAGTATCATTAAAGAAAGATCGAAAAGAGAAGGAATCTCAAAAAAATAAATCCCAAAAGGGATTGCTAAAAATGATCCTGAAATTGCTGTATAAATTAAAGTAGTGGATGACTTATCATTTTTATTTAAGTATTTTGTAGAAATTGTAAATAATGCAAAAAATAATGCTGCTAAAAAAGGGAAAATTATATATAGATTAAAAATTTTAGAACCAGGATTTGCAATAACTATAGCTCCAACTAAACCTATAATAATCAGAAATATTTGTTTGTTTGAAACTTTTTCTTTTAAAAAAATAATTGCTAGGACCATAGTCAATATTGGTCCTATCATATAAATTGCTATGTGATCTGCAAAAGGAAGAGTTGCTAATCCAGCAAACATACAACATGTTGTTAGCATTAAAAGAGCACCTCTGCCTAGTTGTAATTTAGGCATGTCTGATTTTAATAATTTACTAAAATCTTTATTAAATAATAATATTAAAAAAATTAACTGTGATATATATCTTGTGAATACAATAAAAAGAGGTTCATAACGTTGACCTAAGTCTTTAGCTATAAGTTCCATAATTGAAAAAATGAAGTATGTAGCTATTATTAAAAAGAAACCTTTTGATCTATTTGATGAAACTTCAAACAATTTGATAATAGAATTCATTTAATAAAATTATATTTATTTATGTTGAATGCAATAAAAAAGGGTGAAGTAAATCACCCTTTTTTTATTTAATCTAGATAAGAAGAGGAGGAGGAATATATATCTAGAAAAAAATATTGAATTTAAGCAGCTTTAGCTTTTGTAGATTTAATTCTACTTATCTTCTTAGTTGGAAAATTTGAAACTTCTTTGTAATTGTAAAAATCACCTGTATCTAAAGAAGTTCTAGTTATTCCCATTGCTTCAAGCTCATTGTCTGATAAGAATGCCAAAGCTTGTCTTGTTCTATTAATCGCAATTTTTTCGAAAATAGAAGTTATTGTATTTACAAATTTATTATTAGTCATGTTTGTTCCTTTTGAATATATATAACAAATAATAATTTCTTAAATAAAAGAGAATACACAATAGTAGAAAATAATTATTTCTATTTTGGAAACTATTTATAAATATTAAATATATTATTTCTAATTTAGAAAAAAAGTATTTGGGAAAATATTAATCAACATTTTTAATATTAACTTTAAAATTATTTAAAGCTTGTTTAGTTGAACTATTAAATGTTGTAATGAATATAATGATAAGGAGAATTTAATGAAAATAACTAAACCATTTTTATTGTGGTGGATACAAGTTGTTACCATTTCTTTTGCATCCTTTTTTATATATACTTTTAACTGGTTTGAAGCACTTTATGATGCAGATCAAACAAAAATAAGTTTTTTAATAATAATTGTATTTATCGGAGCTACTTTAACTGTAGGTGTTTTAAGCTACAAAAACCTATCTAATAGACACGTTCTATCCAATTATGTTTGGTTTTCTTCTGAAACCATGGTTACTTTGGGTTTGATTGGAACCGTTGCTGGTTTTCTTTTAATGTTAAGTTCAGCTTTTGATAATCTTGATGTTAAAAATGTTGAGAATGTTCAAGAAGTTATTACAGATATGTCTTTAGGAATGAGTACAGCTTTGTGTACTACTCTTGTTGGTCTTGTATCAAGTGTATTAACAAAAATACAAATGGTAATCTTAGAGAATAACAACCATGAATGACCCAAGATATAGATCATCTTTTGGATTTATAGATTTATTATTTAATCTTCTTATAGGTTTTGTTTTTTTATTCATGTTGGCTTTCATGTTAATAAATCCAGTAGCAAAAAAAGAAACAATTAAACCTAAAGCAGAATACTTTATAATATTAGAATGGGATGGTGAGAAACCTTATGATTTAGATTTGTGGGTAAAAGATAATTTAGGACATGTTGTTAGTTTTAGACGACCAGATGATGCTTTAATTCATCTAGAAAGAGATGATTTGGGTACGATTAATGACACTTATTATGACGCTGATGGTAAATTAGTTTATTTAAAAGAAAATAGAGAAACCGTAGCTATTAGGACTAATGATCCCAGATCTTACCTAGTTACAGTTCACTTTTACAATGCTAGAAAAAATCCTGCACCTTTAATTCATGCATCAGTAAAGCTTATAAAAATTAACCCTTATAGAGAAGAGTTCCACAAAAAACTTTTTTTCAGTCAAGAGGGACAAGAATTACCTGCAATGACATTTAGAATAGACTATAATCAAAGTGTTCATGTTAAACCAACCGAAGAATTGATAATCAAGGATGAAATTATTAGGAAAGAGGGTGCCTAATTGTTAGATTTTTCAATTAGTGGCGGGCAGTTAATGTTAATATGGGCTTTTGCTGGAGCTATTTGTTGTCTTCCTTTTTTTATTAAAAAAAGATGGCAATATTTTGTAACTGTTCCAATTATATTTTTATCAATATATATAAGTTTCATAACAAATTATGAATTTATTGGAAAACCACTTTATGAGAGACCTCCTTCAAAATTTGTTTATCAGTATCATAGTGTAATTTACGAAAAAGGTGAAAGATGGATAATATTATGGGCACTTCAAAATAAAGAAAATAGATTATACAAATTTCCATGGACTGAAGAAAACGAAGATAGTTTAGATCAGGCTAGAAGAAATCAAGAACAATTTGGTATTCCTCAAATGGGTGAAGTAATACCAAAAAAAGAAGGGGACAGAGATAAGCGTTCTAGAAATAATGAGTTTACCTTAAAAACC
This sequence comes from uncultured SAR116 cluster alpha proteobacterium, assembly GCA_902590245.1. Lineage (GTDB taxonomy): Bacteria > Pseudomonadota > Alphaproteobacteria > Puniceispirillales > Marisalimonadaceae > TMED54. Next base: position 10,237 of record CACIWG010000029.1, read on the forward strand.
TACAAATTTCCATTTCAAGAAATTATGCCAAAATAAAATTATTCAGCCGCTGGGAGAGTTTTAAGATTATTAATATAGTTATCTAATTTAGGCCTCATATTTTCAGACATTTGCACTAATGTATTAGACCATAATTCTTTCCAACCATAATGATCATGACCGGTAAGAAGTAATGTTCCAAAAGGTCCGACAATATCAATAAAGTTGATAAGTTTGTCTAAAACTTCTTTTTCAGTACCAATAATTATCAAATCCTTTGCCTTTAGAATTGACGCTTGTTTCTCTTCTTCAATGTTGATTTCATTTTTTGAAATTCCTGAAGCAAGTTTTCCTACAGTATTTAGGTATAAAAAATAGTCTGTAAAAATACCTTTAGGGTCATTTAAGATTTCATTAGCTTGTTGTGATGTTTCAGTGATAAGAACACTTCTTCCAACTCTCCATGTATCATAATCACCTTTTTTTCCACTTTCTCTAGCGCCTTCAAGATATGTTGGCCAGTGAGTAGCAATATCTTTAGCAGGAACAAAATTTCCAGAAATAGGTATCCACCCCTTTTTACCAGCAAATTTAGCTGTCATCGAATTTGCATTTTTTAGAGAAACTGCAATAGGTGGATAAGGTTTTTGAAATGGTTTTATAAATGTTCCAATTCCAAGTTCTGGAATATAGTTATTTTCAACTTTAAAGTTTACAAAATCACTCTTATAATTGAGTGCTTCATTACTGTTCCATATACTTAAAATTGCATCAATGCTGTCTAGCATTGTAAGAGCCCTTGTTTTTCCGTCAAGATTATCAAACAGTTCCCAGTCACTTACTAATCCACCAGCTCCTACACCAAACAAAAATCTTCCTTTTGATAGATTATCAAATAAAGCTGCATGTCCAGCTACAATAGCTGGATGTTGTTGAGGAAGTGAAATAACACCTGTTCCAAACTTAATTTGTTTTGTTTCTGAAATTAAACTTGCATTAAATATAAATGGTGATGGCACTGGTTCACCTGAAGAGCTGTAATGTTCTCCCATCCAAGCTTCAGAATAATTTAATTTATCTGCTTTTATTACTAGATTTCTATCTTCTTCCAAACAATCAACTAAATTTTTATTAGCTGGATGTATTGGCATCATGAAAATTCCAAGTTTTAACATTAATTCACTATTTCAAATTGATTATAATTTTACCAACGCTTTTTCTTTGTTCAAGTTCAATATGAGCTTTTTGAATTTCATCAAAGTTATATTCTTTATGTATTTGAATTTTAATTTTTGATTCATGAACAAGATCAAATAAATCATCAGCATTTTTTTGATATTCATCTATATTTTTTGTATATTCAAGAAGACCTCCAGTAGCAATTGACGCAGATAATGGTCTTAACTTATTGATATCTATTGGATCAATTTTACCAGAGGATATTCCATAACTGACTATTCGTCCACGCTTTGCAAGGCAATTTAATCCTTTTTCAAAAGTATCTTTTCCTACGGCATCATAAATTATATCAGCACCATAGTTGTTAGTATATTCTTTTACTTTACTGTCAAAGTTTTCATTTGAATAATTTATCACAAAATCACAACCATTATTTTTTGCAATTGAAGCTTTATAATCATTGCCAACTGTTCCTATTACAGTTGCTCCTATAATTTTAGACCATTGCGTTAAAATTTGTCCTACTCCTCCAGAGGCGGCATGAATAAGAACATAATCTTGATTTTTTACTTCCCATGATTTTTGAGTTAAATATTGAGCAGTCAAACCTTGTAATGTTGATGCAGCAGCAAGTTTTAAATCAATGTTGTTTTTAAGTTTAACCAGACGATTTTCATTTAGAACAAAATATTCAGTGAATGAACCTAAATTCATACAATGTGTAATTTTATCACCAACTTTAAATCTTTTAACATCCTTTCCCACTTCTTCGATTATACCTGAAGCTTCCATACCAACATTGGTTGGTAATTCTTTAATTTTATAAGAGCCATTTCTTTGATTTATATCTATGTAATTTAAACCTAAATAATGATGTTTGATTAACACTTCATTTGATTTTAGGATTGGTATATTTGTTTCTTCAATTTTCAAAACATCATATGAACCCTGTTCATATATTCTTATTGATTTAGTTTTCATATTGAAATTTTAAGTTAATTTTAGAAAATTTAAAATTATTTTTTTCCCACCTTCTGTTGCAAAAGACTCTGGATGATACTGAATTCCAAAAATTGGTTTACTCTCATGTTCAACTGCCATGATTTCATCTTCATTTGGGTTAAAATCTTTTAATGTGAAGTAACTGTCTTCGTTTTTACAAAAAGCAGTAACTTTTAAACTTTTGGGTAGTTTTAAATAATCGACAATTAATGAATGATATCTCATGATTTCAATTCTTTGAGGAATCTCAGCATGAATTCCCTCTTCATTGTGAATTAGAAAAGAAGATTTTCCATGCATCGGAGATTTAGCATGTATAATTTCACCTCCTAAAACATGAACTATTCCTTGCATTCCAAGACATATCCCTAAAATAGGAATATTTTCATTTCCAAGTTCTTTTATTACTTCTTTACAAATCCCAAAATAACTGTCATCAACTGGTGATCCAGGACCAGGTGAAATAATTATTTTATCGAAATTATTTTTTTTAATTTCTGATAAACTAACTTCATCATTTCTTTTAACGATGATGTCGTTTATCTCATTAGGAAATTCTTCGTATAAAACTTCACCAGTGAGTTGATAAAGATTAAAAGTGAATGAATCATAATTATCAATTATTAATACTTTCATGTTAAAAACTCTCTAGAACTGATTTCATTGCAGCAAGTTTTCTTTCAATTTCAAGTAGTTCATTTTCAGGAATAGAATCATGGACTATACCACCACATGTTTGAATAAAACCATTTTTGCCTTTAATGAAAATTGATCTTATAGGAATTGCAAAAGTACAATCACCATTGAAACCAAATTGACCAATGGCACCTCCATATGGGCCTCGACCAGAAGTTTCAATTTCATTTATAATTTTCATGGCTTCAATTTTTGGTGCACCTGTTAGCGTTCCAGCTGGAAAATTTGATGCTAATGCAGAAAACATATCATTTTTATCATTAATAATTCCTACAATTTCAGAAGATATATGTTGAACATGAGAATAACGTTTTATATCCATTAAATTTCTAACTTTTACAGTTCCAAACTTAGCAACTTTTCCAATATCATTTCTATGGAGATCAACAAGCATGTTATGCTCTGCAATCTCTTTAGGGTCATTGAGTAATTCACGTGCAAGCTGGGTATCCTCTCGAGAATTCTTGCCTCTTTTTGTAGTTCCTGCTAATGGATAGGTTTCCATTTCGCCATTTTTTAATCTAAATAAAAGTTCAGGAGAAGCACCAATAATTTTTTGATCTTTAAATTTCAGATAATACATATGTGGAGATGGATTAACAATTCTAAGTTTTTCATAAATTTTAGTAGTGTCTCCATTCACTTCATAAAAACTTTTAAATCCAACTTCACATTGAAATATATAGCCATCAATAATTTTTTCTTTAACTTGTTGTACATGTTTCTTATGTTCATCATTAGTCATTGAGTTGTTTAGAAAGCTACAAGACAATTTTGAATTATCTTCAAAGTTTTCATTTAAAATTTTTTCAATCAGATCAAATCTGTCTTCATCATAATAATAGTAAAATATCTCACCTGTAACTTGATCATATACAAGGCCATCTAAAAAAACTCCAAATTTAAATGATTCGAAGTCATCATTATTTTTTATATTTAAACTTGGTTCAAAATAATTAACGCAATCATAACCTAAGTAACCGATTAATCCTCCAGCATATTTTTTCGAAATAATATTACTTGGGATTACATCTCTTATTTTATAGTAAGGGTTTTTACATTGTATTTTATCAATCT
>CACIWG010000030.1 GCA_902590245.1 uncultured SAR116 cluster alpha proteobacterium
CTTCAGATCTTGGAGTTAATGAATTAGCATCAATGGAGATTTTATTGGTTCTATTTAGTTTATGCTCATATACAATAGATGCATTTGCTCATTCAGCAGAAACCTTAGTTGGAAATTCTATTGGGTCAAGAAATAAAAAAGAATTAAAATCATCTATTTACTTAACTTTTGAAATGGCATTTTTATTTTCTTTTTTTATTGCCATCTTATTATTTTCTTTAAGAGATCTTATTATACTCTTTATTACAGACATTGAGCCTTTAAGAAAAATAATTCAAGATCTTTGGATTTTAGTAATTATTACCCCACCAATTTCAGTACTTGCGTTTCAATATGATGGCATATTTGTCGGATCAACATTAGTAAAAGAAATGAGAAATTCTATCGTAATTTCATGTTTAATTTTTTACATAATTATTGAATTTCTAATCAGTGATATAATTAATTTAAAATACTTATATTCTTGTTTTTTAATTTTTTTGATACTACGAGGAATAATACTCTTTTTATATAACAAAAGAGTGTATAGTTTAATTGATGGATAAATTATGATTGATCTTATTAAAAAAAATGAAACATTTGTAAAAAAAAGCTCAAGAAATAATTCTAAATTATATTTAGTGAATAATTTAAATGACTTATTGAGTTCAAAATTATTTTCAGAAAAAAAACTAAAGAATTTTAAGAGAAACTATAAATTAAATTCTAATAAACCAATTATTAATTTATTCGATTTTGACCAGAAAAACCTGATCACAATTGCGTATTTAAATCCAAATAAAAATTTTAGAGAAAGTACAATTGATCAAGCTGCGAAAATATGTAATTTACTTGAAGATAGGGTTTGGGATTTGAACATTTCATCTCAATATAGTGAAAATGATATTTATGAATTTTTATTAGGTTGGGGATTAAGTCTTTATAAATTTGAAGTATTAAAAAAAAATAATGTTAAAAAATATTTAAATATTCTTTCATTAAATAATAAATATAAAAATCTTGTTGACCCATGCTCTATTGAATTAAAAGGAATTAACTTAGCAAGAGATTTGATTAACCTTCCAGCAAATTATTTAAATCCTGATCAATATGAAATAGAAATAAAAAAAATTTTTAAAGGTTTAAAATGTTTTATTCATAAAGGTCGAAACTTTGATAAAGAATTTCCACTTATTTCTATGGTAGGAAGATCATCTGAATTTAATCCTAAGCTTATTGAAATTAATTGGAAAAACAAAGACATTAAGAAAGATGACAATAATGTCACTATTATAGGTAAAGGTATTACCTTTGACAGTGGTGGCCTAGATATTAAACCAAGTGGGGCCATGTTAAACATGAAAAAGGATATGGGAGGTAGTGCAATTGCAATTGGTTTAGCAAAAAGTTTGATAAATTATAATAGCAAAATTAATCTTAAGCTTCTTATACCAATTGCAGAAAATTCGATTTCTCAAAAATCTATGAGACCTATGGATATTAAATTTTCAAGAAATAAAACACCAGTTGAAATTGGAAATACCGATGCAGAAGGACGTTTAATTTTAGCGGATACATTATCTTATTCACAAGAAGGTAAAATTAATCCTGATCTTATAATTGATTTTGCCACTTTAACTGGAGCAGCAAGAGTGGCTCTTGGTACAGAAGTTCCCGTATTCTTTTCAAACAATGAAAACATTGCAAAAAAGCTTTTAGATAATTCAATCACCATGGTTGATCCTGTGTGGCGATTACCTCTTTTTACTCCATACAAAAGATTCCTTCATTCTGAAAATGGTGCTCTTAATAGTACGGGTTTTTCTGGTACAGGTGGTGCAATCACTGCAGCATTATTTTTAGAACAATTTGTTGATAAAAAGATTAATTGGGTTCATTTTGACTTAATGGCTTGGAATCTCACCTCAAGACCTGGCTTCCCAAAAGGAGGAGAAGCAATGAGCTTTAGAACAGTTTTCAAAACGATTAACGAAATGTTTAATTAATTCAAAAATTGAAGAACCTCATTAAGCAAATCTTTATTGCAAGCTGCAATGACTTTGAATTTCTTTTTTGTTTTAAAATCAAATAATATTTCTGAGCCACTCCAATCAGTTATGGATATTTCCCTAGATTTTAAAATTGGAATAAGTGGCAAAATATCCCATGAATTTAAATTTTCTTCAATGACTAAGTCTATTTTACCTTGCACAAGTAAAATATAATTATGACAATCACCTGACCATATATTAAATTTAACATTATCAATTATTGCATTAATTTTTTGTAAATTTAAAAATTCAAATAACTCAGGTGCTGTTGAAGCAAAAATTGAATTTTTTAAAGTTAAATTTTCTTTCTTTAAAAAATTACAATCATTCCCATTAAAAATTAGTTTATCCTTATACCCTATCCATAATTGATCTAACTCAGGAAAATCAACCATTCCAATAATAGGTTCATTATTTTTTAAGAGACCAATCATTGTTCCCCATAATGGTCTTCCAGACATATATGATTTTGTTCCATCGATTGGATCAATAATCCATGTAAATTCAGATTTTTTGTCAATTACTTTTAACTCTTCACCAATAATATTGTGAGAAGGGAAACTATTTTCTAAATATTTTCTAATATAGTTTTCAGCTTCTATATCGTATTTTGTAACAGGGCTGTCGTCCGTTTTAATTTTATAATTATTTTCCAGGTTGGATTTATTTAGTGTAATTTTTCTAACACTTTGACTTATTTCATTAAGGCAACTTGCAAAAGAGGAAAAGTTTTCTGAACTCATCAAAACTATTTATTTGGCAGAGGTACCGGAGCGTTTGATCTTTCTCTTAACCATGCAATGAGATTTGCTCTGTCTTTGGTTTTCTTTAAACCTGCAAAATTCATTTTTGTACCTTTAACATACTCTTTAGGCTTATAAAGAAATTTGTTTAATTCTTCATAAGTCCAATTACCATTCAATGCTGCAAACGCCTTGGAGTAACCGTAGTCTGCTTTTCCAATTGGTTTATTAACGATATTGTATAATCCTGGGCCTACCTTATTATTTCCTCCGTCAACAAAAACATGACATGCTGTACATTTTTTAGCAACTTTTTCACCTTCCATAATGTTTGCGCTTGCTAAAAGGTTGATGATTGGTTCAATTACTGATGCTTCTTTTACTTGAGTGTTCTTAGCATCCACATTAGCAACTTCAATTGGGTAGGAATTTTCCTTTAAATCTTTAGGATTAACTAAAAAACTACCCACTTTACTAAATCCCATTATTAATAACCCAGCACATAAAACTGCTGCTGCAATTTTATTGAATCTTAATGCGTCCATCTTAACTCCACTCTATCAAAAAAAGGTATAATATTTTTATATTTCATTATATAAATTTTTCAATTAAATTATTAAAATAAAATTATTTTTGTAAATATTAAATTCTTTATTTTCTTTATAGGCATTTAAATTGTCATACAAAAACTTTGCTATTTTAATTCCATCGAGAATAGGATCAACAAGACTTAAAAATAAAGCCTTGATTGAAATAGATAATAAACCACTCATAGAGCATGTAATTAGAGGTGCAATAAAATCTAATTTAAAAGTGCCTATTATAGTTGCGACAGATACTCAAGATATTGTTAATGTAGCTGAAAGATGTGGACAAATAGGAATTCTTACTAGCAAAGATCATAAAAGTGGATCTGATAGAATTTATGAAGCACTTGAAAAATTTGATCCACAAAAAAAAATAAAAAAAATTATTCACTTGCAGGGTGATTTGCCTAATGTTTCAAAAAAATTAATCGTAAGTCTAGCAGATATAATCAAGAGTAATAAATGTATTGCTACTCCAGTTGTTCAAGCAGATAAAAATGAGATTTTAGATGAAAACATTGTTAAATGTGCAGCCTCTTTTAAAAACCCAAAACCAAAAATTGGAGAGATAGGAAATGCACTATATTTTAGTAGATGTCCAATTCCTTGGGGAGATAGTATTAAATGGCATCATCTTGGTATTTATGGTTGGGATAGATCTATACTTGAAAAATATATAAAACTCAAACCATCAAATTTAGAAATGAGTGAAAAATTAGAGCAATTAAGAGCTCTAGAAGCTGGAATTAACATCAAAATATTAATTACAAATCAGAAACCTATTGGTATAGATACTATTAGTGATTTAAAAAAATTTAAAAAGAGTATAAATGATTATTAGTAAAAAGAAATTAAAGATAGCTTTTCAAGGTATGTCGGGAGCTTATTCTAATATGGCCTGTGAAGAGTGTTTTCCAAATGCAAATGCAATTCCCTGTATTTCATTTGAAAACATGTTAGAAACTACAAAAAGGAAAACTTCGGATTTAGCTATGGTACCTATTGAAAATTCAGTAGCAGGCCGTGTTGCAGATATCCACAATCTTATACCAGAAAGTGGACTTCATATAATTGGAGAGCATTATCAAAAAGTAAATCATCAACTTTTAGCCTTAAAAGGTGCAACCCTCAAAACAATTAAAACAGTTAAAAGTCATTCACAAGGTCTTGCACAATGTAGAAAATTGATAAAACAACTTAATTTAGCACCTGTTCAGCATATAGATACAGCAGGAGCTGCACATGAATTATCAAAAGGAAATGATATAACTGTGGCAGCAATAGCATCTAAAATGGCTGCAAAAATATATGGATTAAAAATTCTCAAAAAGAATATTGAAGATGAGGTTAATAACACAACAAGGTTTTTAATTATGTCTAACAAAAAAAGCATACCCAAATACGACAAAAGTAAAGTTTTTGTAACGACTATTGTATTTCAGATGAAATCTGTTCCTGCTGCTCTATACAAAGTTTTAGGCGGGTTTGCTACTAATGGGATTAATCTAACAAAATTAGAAAGCTATATAAGTGGAAAAAATATGAAAGCGGCAAGATTTTATGTAGATGCAGAGGGGCACCCGCACGAAAAAGGAATGCAAAACGCGCTTGATGAAATGAAATTTTATACTCTAGAAAGAAGTATTAAAATACTAGGTTCATATTTAAGAAATATTCCAACAAAAATTTAAATATCTTGAAAGTCATACTAAACTAATACATATTATCCTTGGAGAGTTTCATGGACGTGACTCTTGCTAACCCGGTCAGATTCGAAAGAAAGCAGCCGTAACAATGATAGCGGGTCATGAAGCTCTCTTTTAAGAAAATAAAATGAATTATAAAGTTCTTGCAAGAAAATATAGACCTCAAAATTTCCAAGAATTGATTGGTCAAGATATACTAGTTAACACCCTAAAAAATGCTTTAAATGACGGTAGACTAGCCCACGCTTTTTTATTAACGGGAATAAGAGGAATAGGTAAAACAACTACTGCTAGGATTATTGCCAAAGCTTTTAATTGTGAAGGTAATAACAATAACAAACCAACGTTTGAGATTTGTAATAACTGCGGACCTTGCAAAGCTATTACAAAAGGAAATTCACTTGATGTTATTGAAATTGATGCGGCTAGTAAAACGGGTGTCGATAATATAAGAGAAATCATAGAATCTGTGATGTATTCTACTAACGAAATGCGCTTTAAAATTTATATTATAGATGAAGTGCATATGTTATCTACTCCCGCATTTAATGCATTATTAAAAACACTTGAAGAACCTCCAAATAATACCAAATTCATATTTGCAACGACTGAGACAAAAAAAATACCTGCTACAATTATTTCAAGATGTCAAAGGTTTGATCTTAAAAGAATTGATCCCGAAGTATTAATAAATCATTTAAAATCTATTTGCGTTAAAGAAGATATTACTATTGACGATGAATCACTCAAACAAATTAGTTCCTCCTCAGAAGGGTCAATGCGAGATGCTTTATCTATTTTAGATCAAGTAGCTGCACTTTCAAATAATCAAATTCAAATTAAAGAATTAAGAGAATTATTAGGAGTAAGAAGTAAATTAGATTTTATTAAACTTTATAAATTCTGCTTAGACGCCAAAGCATCAGAAGCTTTAAATTATTATTATCAATTAATTCAGGACTCAACAGATCCTTCAGATATACTTAATAGTTTAATAAGCATATGTAGTGATGCATGTAAATTTGTTGTTAATAATAATCTTCTAGATGAACATTTAGATGAGTTTAAAAAATTTTCAGAACATGGTATCACAAAACTTTTAAGGTCTTGGCAAGTTTTAATTAAAGGACTTGATGAGACAAAAAGTGGAACAAACCAAATAGAGATTGTGTCTATTATCATTGTAAAATTATGTTATACATCCTCAACTCCAATGCCAGAGGAATTAATCAAAAAACTTGATAAAAAAATTTCAAATAATAGCTCTAATAAAACAAGTGCAAAAACAATTGAAAACAAAAATATTGATCAAAAAATTACAACTAGTGAAACTTTGGAAAGTCATGAAACATATCAACCTATAAAAAATGAAAAAACAGTAGATAGTGAGCATAAAACAAACATTGAAAATAAAATTTCTCTCAACAATTTTGAAGAGCTGCTTACATTTTTAATTGAAAATAGAGAAGCTTTGTTACATGCTCAATTGGTAAATAATGTAGTTATTGATAATTTCGAAAATGGCAAAATTTCAATGAAAATATCTGAAAATTGTACATTTGATGTTATAAAACATTTGTCAAAATTTCTTCAGGATAAAACAGGTTTAGATTGGGTTATAGAAGAAGTTAAAAAAACAGACAATAAAACTCACGAAGAAATTAAAGATATCAATTTTGAAAAAAAGAAAAAAGAAATTGAAACAGATCCTATAATAAATGAAGTTAAACAACTTTTTCCAAATGCTGAAATAAAAGATATAGAATAAAGTTAAAATGAATTATGATAATGAAAATAATTTTCTTGAAACTTTAATAAAAAGAATTTCGAAACTACCAGGATTAGGACCACGTTCTGCAAGAAGAATTATATTTTATCTTTTAAAAAATAAAGAATTACATTTGAGACCACTTATTGAGAGTTTTATTCAAGTAGAAAAAAGTATAAAAAAATGCAAGGTTTGTGGTAATATTGATATGAACGAGATTTGTTCAATTTGTTCAGATGAAAATAGAAATAAACTATCGATATGTATTGTAGAAAATGTTCCAGATTTATGGGCAGTTGAGAGATCTGGGATATATAAAGGAATGTATCATGTTCTTGGTGGTGTTCTTTCAGCAATTGATGGAATTAATCCTGAGGAACTAAATATTCCTTTGTTAGAAGAAAGAATTAAAGAATCAAGAGAAATTGAAATAATTATAGCTATTTCTGCTACACTAGACGGCCAAACAACAGCACATTATTTGTCAAAAGTAATCAATAGATATGGAAATAAAATCACAAAATTAGCTCATGGTGTACCAGTTGGAGGAGAACTTGATTATTTAGACGATGGAACGATTATCCAAGCTCTTAAAGGTAGAACTCTTTTTGAGTAGTTGTCTAATTAATTATTTTTTTATTTTCACTTTTATCTTCAACATCAATTGAAATGATCTTGCTTCCACGCGAATAAACTTTTTTTTGTGAAATCTTTGCTAACTCTAAATCTTTTTGTGCTAATTCAAAATGTTTATCAAGTTTGTCAAATCTTTCATTTAAATTATTTAAATCATTTAAAAGCTTATTAACTTCAACCTGTATTTCACTTGCTAGTTTATTCATATTAGCATCCCTAATAATTGCACGAACAGTGTTCAAAATAAGCATTAAATTATCAGGTCCAGCTAAATAAACTTTTTTTAATCTACTTTCATCAACAATTTTTGGTAATTTTATATTAATTTCATGATAAATTGATTCACTTGGTAAAAACATTACTGCGCTATCAGCAGTTTCTGAAAGATCAATATATTTCGTTGAAATATCATCAATATGTTTCAAAACAGAGATTCCAAATTTTTTTAAGAATTCTTTTTTTTCATTTTCATCTCTTGCAGCTACATATGATCTATAATGTTCAAGTGGAAACTTTGAATCAATACAAATTGGACCTGGTGGGTAAGGTAAATTTACCATACAATCTACTCTAAAACCATTTTTAAGAGTATGTTGGAACTTATAAGCATTTTGAGGCAAAGAATCTCTTATCAAGTTCTCAAGTTGAACTTCACCAAATGCTCCACGCAGTTGTTTATTTGATAAAATGTTCTTTAAACTGTGAACTTGGGCACTTAATTCATTTAAGTTATTTTGAGCTTTATCTATAACAGCTAACCTCTCTCTTACATCAGACAATGATTTTTGTGTTTTTTCTGTTTGTTCATTTAAACTAGAGCCAATATTTTTATTTATATTATTTATTTTTTCTTCAACAGTTTTGGTTAACAAAATAATTGAACCTTGAATTTCACTTATATTTTTTTGAACATTAATTGTGTCATTTTCTTGTATGGAGGTGTTGTTTTTATTTTTGAATAACAGATAAATTACAAAAAAAAATAAAATTAGAATTATGAAAATTAATAATAAATCAGAATGCTCTTGATTCATTTCTTGCCCTTTCCTGACAATTTACTTATAAAAAATTTATTAATAAAACTAACTTAGCACTAATATGGCCTTACGAAAAATAATAAAAATGCCAAATAGCTTTTTAAGAAAAAAAGCTTCTTCTGTTGATACAATAGATAATGACATTAAACATATTTTAGATGATATGCTTGAAACAATGTATAATGCTAATGGTATAGGATTAGCAGCCACACAAATAGGAATTGATAAAAGATTAATTGTTATGGATTGTGGTTTGAAAGCAGATGATGATCATTTGGAACCTAATCCCATTAAAATGATTAATCCTGAAATTACTTTTTTAAGTAAAAACTTTAAAGAAAGAGAAGAAGGATGCTTGTCAATTCCAGGACATCACGCGATTGTAAAACGACCAGATAAGGTTATAGTTAATTACAGAGATGAAAATTTTAAAAAAAAAGAATTAGAAGCTGATGATTTATTAGGAGTTTGTATTCAACATGAAATAGATCATTTAAACGGAATATTATTTATAGATCATTTATCTAGGATTAAAAAAGAAATGATCTTAAAAAAAGTTAAAAAAGAAAATCTCAACGAAAATAGAAGTTAAATGAATATTTTTTTTATGGGAACACCCGAATTTGCTGTTCCTACTTTAGATATATTAAATAAAAATTATAATGTAATTGGAGTTTTTACTCAACCACCTCGTCCATCTGGAAGAGGAATGAAAGAAATAAAATCTTCAATTCAACAATATTCAGAAAAAAATAAATTGAATTTCTACACACCTGATAACCTTAAAAATGATGAAACCTTAAAACTTTTAGTAAGCCTTAATCCAGATTTGATAGTTGTAGTTGCATATGGATTATTAATTCCAGAAGTCATTTTAAAAATTCCATCATATGGTTGCATAAACGGTCACGCTAGTTTGTTACCAAAATGGCGAGGAGCAGCTCCCATCCAAAGAGCAATTGAGGCAGGAGATATAAAAACTGGATGCACATCCATGTTAATGGAAAAAGGTTTAGACACAGGACCTATGATTCATAAAAAAGAAATATTGATTAAGATGGATAATGATGTAATTGATCTTTTTGAAAGCTTATCATTACTAACCGCAGAATGCCTTCATGAAACAATCCAAAAATTAATTTCTGGAGTTTCTAAACAAACACCTCAAAATAATTTAGAAGCTTCATACGCCCATAAATTAACTAAAGACGAAGGATTAATTAACTGGAATAATAATTCGTTAGATATTTACAATAAAATGCGAGCATTTAAAATTTTTCCGGGGACTTATTTTTACTACAAAAAGGATAAAATTGATATAATTGATGGGTACCCTTTAGATAAAAAACATAATGAAAATCCAGGAACAATTTTAACATTATCAGATAATATCCAAATTGCTTGTAGTAAAAATACTGTTTTCCAAATAAATTCATTAAAAAAATCTGGAAAAAAAAGCATCTCTGCAAAAGAATTTTTAAATGGTCATAATTTGAATGTTGGTGAAGTAATTGATTAACAATGAAGTTGAAAAAATTAGATTGGCATTGTTAATAGAATATAATGGAAAGAATTTAGTTGGATGGCAAAAACAAAATAATGGTAAATCTGTTCAAGGAGAAATCGAACAAGTTGCTAAAATTCTCTTTAAAATAGATTGTCCTGTTCAAGGTGCCGGAAGAACTGATGCAGGCGTAAATGCATTAGGACAAGTTGCACATATTGACATCCCAAAATTGAACAGGTTTTCTAGTAAAAGTAACGTATATATAATGACAGCATTTAATTCTTTATTGATAAAGACTGAGATAAGGATAATTTCTATTCAAAATGTATCCTTTGAATTTAATGCAAGATTTTCTGCTATTAAAAGAACTTATAAATATAAATTTTTACTAAGGTCAGCATTTCCTCTTAAGTTAAATGAAAACTTTTGGCATATTAGACAAAAATTAAATATAAATAATATGAAAAAAGCTTCAAAATTTTTAATTGGAAAGCATGATTTTAGTAGTTTTCGATCCCGATCTTGCCAGGCTTTAACTCCTATAAAAACAATCGATAAAATTGATTTTGATATGGAAAGCAAAAAAAATATTTTAACTTTGAAGATAGAAGCAAAAAGTTTTTTGCATAATCAAGTTAGAATTATTGTAGGGTCACTCATCAAAGTTGGTTTAGATATTTGGCACCCAAATGAAATCGAAAAAATTCTTAAGCTTAAATCAAGGGATGAAGCTGGTGAAACTGCTCCAGCACATGGCTTATTTTTGACAAAAGTTGAATACCCAAAAAAACTGTTAGAACCAAATTGGCCAATGAACCTTACTATATAAAAAGTTTTGATACTGACCTTGATATTAACCCAATGCCTCCCTCAGTCAGAACAGACAAAATAATTAATCCAGCGGCTCCCCAACCACTAAATCCAACTTCATCTTTTCCTAATCTCCATAAAGCAAATGTGACAAATATGATTAATGCAAAGCCAAAAAATAAAAAAATAGACGCAGGTAAAAATAATCCAAAAAAAGTAAATGATAACATGATAAAAGCTTGAAAAGCTTGTATCCAATTGAAAGGAATTATAAATTTAAAAAAAAGATTATCTTTGTTTAAGTTTTTAAAAATATAATAAATCAAAATTGCAAATAGTGAGATATCTATAACTGTTATTAATAATAGTTTTGGCAAAAGATTTGCCTTCATTGAAATATCAAATGACGCCTTGATGCCATATGAAGCTAAAACTGCTACTAATGCATTAATAAAAAAAACAATCCAACAGCTTTGCCAAAATTTTTCATTATCTAACTCAAATAAATTTTCTACATTACTTTTTCTTCTAATAAAATCAAAAGAAGATTTAAAACCATTTTTTATGTCAATAAAGGAAGGAGGTGGGCTTATCATATTACTTAGCAAAATATATTTCTAAAAAGTTTTTATAAATTTTCTTTAAATTATTTATATCATCTATAGAAACTTTTTCATCAACTTTATGCATGAGCTTTCCTACTAAACCAAACTCTACAACAGGACAAATATCTCTAATAAATCTTGCATCTGAAGTTCCTCCATTAGTAGATAAATTTGGAACAAGACCTGTTATAGATTTTATTGCTCCTTTTAATGATTCTACTAAATGACCAGGATTTGTATAAAAAGGTTCAGCATTACAAAAATAATCAAATGAATAATTGGAAATATTAAGAGACTCAAATTTTTCAGTAAGCATTTTAGTTAAACTTTTTGAACTATGAAGATTATTAAACCTAATGTTAAACTTAACGTTCACTTGTGCAGGAATAATATTATATGAGGGATTCCCAACATCTATACTTGTAATCATAATAGTAGATGGTTCAAAATTTTCATTTCCTTTATCTAACTCTACTTCAGAAAGTGGTTGAACTAATTTTAACATTGAGTTTATTGGATTTTTAGCTAGATGGGGATAACCAACGTGCCCTTGTATACCATTAACAATTAAATTTCCTGAATAACTACCTCTTCTTCCAATCTTAATCATATCACCTAACTTATTAGGGTTAGTAGGTTCACCTACAATACAATCATCTATATTTTCTCTATTACTTTTTAACCATTCAACGACTTTTTTAGTCCCATTTATTGCCTTTCCTTCTTCATCCGAAGTAATAATAAATGAGATACTTCCTAGACTTTCAAATTCATTATTTTCTTCTAAAAACTCTATTGCTGATGAAATAAAAGTTGCAATAGATGATTTCATATCTACAGCACCTCTTCCACATAGTTGGTCGTTAATTATTTCCCCTGAAAATGGTTCAAAAGACCAGTCCTTTGAACTTCCTTCAGGTACTACATCAACATGCCCTGCAAAACATAAATTTGGAGAATTTTTTCCAAATCTTGCATACAAGTTTACAACCTCATCTTCTCCCTCTCCAAAAGTTAGTATTTTACAATCAAAACCATGATTTTCTAAAACTAACTTAATAAGATTTATAGCCTCTTGCCCATGAGGAGTTATACTTTTAATTTTTATTAAATCTGATGCCAGATTGACAGGATCTAAACTCATTAAATTAGTCTCTTAATAAATCATTGACCGAAGTTTTTGATCGTGTTTTAGCATCAACTCTTTTTACTATTACGGCACAATATAAATTAGGTGAATTTGATATTTCACTATTATTACTTCCAGGCATAGAACCAGGAACAACTACTGAATATGATGGGACTCTTCCCATATAAATTTCCCCAGTCGATCTATCAACAACTTTTGTTGAAGCTCCTATATAAACTCCCATCGACAACACAGAGCCCTCTTCTATAATAACACCCTCTGCAACTTCAGAACGAGCACCAATAAAACAATTATCTTCTATAATTACTGGATCAGCTTGTAATGGTTCAAGTACACCCCCGATACCTGCGCCTCCAGATAAATGAACATTTTTACCAATTTGTGCACAAGATCCAACAGTTGCCCAAGTATCTATCATTGCACCCTCATCTACAAAAGCACCCAAATTGACAAAAGATGGCATTAAAACAACATTTTTGTTAATAAAAGCTGAATGTCTTACTATTGAACCTGGTACTGCTCTAAATCCTGATTCTTTAAAATCATCGGATGACCAGTTTGAAAATTTTGATTTAACTTTGTCCCACCAAACGGAAGGGCCACAATCCCAACTTTCAGGCCCACCTTGAATTATTCCCATATCATTTAATCTAAATGAAAGTAAGACAGCTTTTTTAGACCACTGATTCACACGCCACTTACTTGAGCCAAGTGGTTCAGCTACTCTAAGCTTTCCTGAATCAAGTAAATTTAACGTTTCATCAACAGCCTCTCTTATTTCCCCTTTTGTATTTATACTAACATCTGAAATATTATCAAAAGCCTTATCTATAACTTTTTTTAAATTATCTTGATC
>CACIWG010000031.1 GCA_902590245.1 uncultured SAR116 cluster alpha proteobacterium
ATTTTATATCCTCTAAATAACCATCTTTATATCTTTGTAATATGACACCCTTACCTTTATTTAATTCAGGCAATTCAGATAAATTGAAGATCAGCATTTTTCTATTGCTGCCTGTAACTGCCATATACTCTTTATCACAAATTGTTAAGGCTTTAGCTTTTTGATTTTCATTAAGATTAAAAACTTTTTTACCTGATCTTGTTGCTGCAATTAATTTGTCAGTATTTATTTTAAAACCCAAACCATCTGATGATGCTATTGCAACTTCACCTTCAAAATAAGTAAAAAAGCTTACAATCTTTTCTTCATTATCTAAATCAAAAAATTTTGATAACGGATCTCCAAAACCACGTCCAGATGGCAATTTATTTCCTAAAATGCTATAAAAAGAACCATTCTCAGAAAAAAAGATTATTTTATTATTTGTTTTTGCGTGAATAACTTTTTTTATTGTATCTCCTTCTCGCAATTTGAATTTCGAATTAAATTCTATATGACCTTTTTGCGATCTAATCCAGTTTTGGCTAGATAAGATTATTGTTATTGGTTCCTCTTCGATATATTCATCAAAATCTGGTATTTCAATTTCAGGAGCCATATCAAAAGTAGTCTTTCTGTTGATTTTATTTTTAAGGTTATTTTTTATTTCTTTAATCTCATCTATTAGAACATTTTTTTTAATACTCTCATCAGATAAAATCTTTAATAAAGTTTCTTGTTCTGAAATTAAATTACTTTTTTCTTTTTTTAATTCTATTTCCTCTAACTTTCTTAAAGACCTTAATCTCATATCTAAAATTGAATTGGCTTGTATTTCGGATAAATCAAATTCATTGATTAAAGCTTCTTTAGGATTATCTTCTTGTCTAATAATTTCAATCACTCTATCTAGATTTAAATAAACAATTATTTGTCCATCAATTACCTCTAAACGATCTTTAATTTTGTTTAATCTAAAATTTGACTTTCTTTCTAAAATTTCTTTTCTATGCTCGAGCCAATCAATCAATGAGACTTTAAGAGATCTTACTCCAGGAATATTTTTTTTATCTAAATAGTTTAAATTTAAATGAACTTTAGCCTCTAAGTCAGTTAACTTAAATAAATTTTCCATTAAAAGTTTAGCAGATACATCTCTATTTTTAGGCTCAATTACAATTCTAATATTTTCAGCACTTTCATCAGTTATCTCGGATATTAATGGAATTTTTTTGTCTTCTACCAAATTATCAATTTTCTCAATTAACTTACTTTTAATGATTTGGTATGGAATTTCATAAATAATTATTTGCCATTTTCCATTCTTTAGCTTTTCTATATTCCATTTTGATCTAACCTTAAAACTCCCTTTTCCAGATTTGTAGGTTTGATAAATTGAATCTTCTGATTCAATTATTATGCCTCCAGTTGGTAAATCTGGACCTTTAATAAAACTGATAATTTTTTTGTCTGAAGCATCAGGAAATTTGAGTAAATGTAAACAAGCATCAAATAATTCTGACAAATTATGAGGTGGTATAGAAGTCGCCATACCTACAGCAATACCATGTGAACCATTTGCTAATAAATTTGGGATGGCAGAAGGAAGTACTACAGGTTCACTATCTTCACCATCATATGTTTCTTTGAAATCAACAGTATTTGAGTCAATATCTTTTATCAACAATTCTGCAAATTCAGTAAGTTTTGCCTCTGTATATCTCATTGCAGCAGCATTATCTCCATCAATGTTTCCAAAATTGCCTTGACCATCTACCAAAGGGTATTTCAATGAAAATTCTTGAGCCATTCTCACCATAGCCTCATAAATAGCTGCATCACCATGAGGATGAAACTTACCCATTACATCTCCAACTACTCTAGCAGATTTTTTAAAGTTGCTATTAGGGTTTAATTTTAATTGCCTCATAGCATAAATTAAACGCCTATGAACAGGTTTTAATCCATCCCTAACATCAGGTAATGAACGAGATGTAATTGTTGAAAGAGCATAGGATAAATATCTTTCTGAAATTTCTTCAGAAAATGATCTATTAATAATTTTTAAATTTGCCATTGTAACCTCTTTATTTTAAATTATTTTGTAATCTTCTTCTTGCAATTAATAATTTAGTTAAATTATTAAAATCAAAAGCATCTAAAAATTTTTTTATAAAAAACAACGTCAAGCTAAATCCATAACAAATATCGTCATTTTCATTATTGTTAATAACATTAACCCCTCCTAAAAAAAATGGTAATTTTAATAACTTATTTTCATATTTTCCTGCAAAAGAACTTCCTACTGCATTCCCAGATTTAGGACTTACATATTTTAAATTTTGTTTTTCTCCTGATACAGTGCATTCACTAAAGTTTAATGGTGTGCCAACTTCATTTAATAAATCCAATTCCCAAAAAATGTATAATTTTAAAACTTCATTATTTGAAGGATTAAATGGGACCTCTCGTAAGAATGTTTTAGATTTTTTAAAAAAAAAAGGACAGTTTTCTCTCTCAGGCAAAATGAATGAAGTTAATGAACAAAAAGATGAAATTATATCTAATCTAATTTTATCATTGAAAATTTTTCCAACAATTGTCTCAATTAACTCGATTTTAAAAAAACCCAATTGATTTGAAATTCTTGATGACCATGAAACACTAACTAAATCACCAGGTTGTATTAAATTTTGTTTCTTATTAAAGTTGTTAAACCAACCCATATACCTTCCATGATTATGAGTAAGAATATTTAAAAGATTACCTTTTTCTCCCCTTCTTTCAATTTTTAAAATAATTCCAATATCTGTCCACTTATCCATTTAATTTTGACCTAGATAATTCAATTCTTTAAAGTTATTCATCCAATTATTGTTAATTTTTACAAATAGAAATAAATTTACCTTTTTATTGAAAAATTTTTCTAAATCCTTTCTAGAAGAGATACCTATTTTTTTTAAATTTTCACCATTTTTACCAATAATTATTCTTTTATGATTATATTTTGATACATTTATATTTTGATGAATTGTTATTGAATATTTTGTTTCTTTCCAGATAATAGTCTCAACAAAAAGGTTATATGGTAATTCGGAATTAAGATAATTAAAAAGTTTTTCTCTCGTAATTTCCGAAGCAAATACTCTTTCTGATAAATCTGTAAGTTGATCCTTATCATATAAAAAAGGGCTGTTTGGCAAGACTGTTTGTAAAAAGTTAATTAAATCTTTACACCCTTGTCCCTTTTTTGCAGAAATCATAAAAACATTTTTAAAATTAAAAATTTTTTGGATATTTTTTACAATTATTAAAAGTTTTTCCTTTTCGATTAGATCTATTTTGTTAATTATTAAAGAAGAATTGTTTTTTTGAAGACTTAAATTTTTAATGATTTTTGAAAATTCTAAAAATTTATTTTTATTAGAGGTTGCATCATATAAAATACAAATATGTTCATAATTATTTATTTCAGAAATTGTATTATTCACAATATGTTTCTCGAGTGCTTTTTTAGGCTCAAACAATCCTGGAGTATCGACAAAAATAATCTGACAATTTGGTTTATTATTTGCAGAATTTTCAATATTAAGAATTCCTTTTGTTGAAAATCTAGTTGTTTGCACTTTCCTTGAAACTATTGAAACTTTTTGGCCAAGCAAATGATTTATCAATGTTGATTTTCCAACATTAGGAGGTCCAACTAAATAAATAAATCCTGACTTTGTATTAATTTTTTGACTCCAATTTTTTTAAAAGATTTTTTGCTGCATTTTCTTGAGCTTTTTGAGTACTTGAGCCTACTCCAATCCCATAATTTTGAGAATTAATTGAAACAGTTACTTTAAATTCGGGCTCATGATCTGGACCACTTTTTTCATTTACGATATAAACTGGTATCTTTTTAAAAAATTTTAAAGAATATTCTTGAAGTAAAGTTTTTGGATGCTTATCGATAATATTCTTTATTTTTACATTTTTTAAAATTTTATTCTTAATAAAAAATTTAGCATTATCTAAATTCGAATCTATGTATATAGCAGCAACTATAGACTCTATAAGATCGGACATTATTGATTCTTTATTTTCTAGAGAATCCCCTTTTTGGACAATTACAAATTTGTTTAAATGTAAACTTATTGCCACATCTGATAAAAATTGAGTGTTCGTATATTTTTGAAATAGAAAGCTTAAATCTCCCTCTTGAAAAAAAGGAAATTTTTTATACAACAAATCAGATATTATGAAACCTAAAATTCTATCACCAAGAAATTCTAATCTTTCATAATTAAAAACTTTTATGTCTTTATTATTTTTTTTTATACTTGAATGAGTAAGAGCTTCATTTAATAATCTAATATCTTTAAATTTATAATCTAAAATTTTTTCAATTTCAGAAAAGGAATTATTCAATTTTTTTTCCTATTCTTGAAAATCTTATCAAATTATGCCATTTCCAAAATTCATAAAATCTCGCCGATCCATTATGAGAGAAAAAAATAATCTGTGCTTTACCTATCAAATTCATTTTTGGTACAAACCCTACCTCAGATGCTCTGCTATCTTTACTATTGTCGCGATTATCCCCCATAAAGAAAAATTTATCTTCAGGCACTATAAATTTAATTGTATTGTCAAAAAAATCGTTATCACTTGATTCAATTATTTTATATGATTTTGCATTTAATATACTTTCTTCATATTCAACCAAATTTACCTTACTTCCATCAGTTTTAGTTATCTGACCTCTGTTTGTTTTTTTTCTAATAACTAATTGATCATTAACATATAATCTACCATCCACAAGTTGAACAGTATCGCCTGGTAATCCTATCAATCTTTTAATATAATCGACTTTTTCATCGCCAGGTTTTCTAAAAACGATTATATCACCTCTTTCAGGATTATCGTAGATCAATCTATCTTTAATTGGAATAATACCAAATGGAAAACTATACCTTGAATAACCATAAGAATATTTTGAAACAAATAAATAATCTCCAACTAATAATGATGGTATCATAGAACCTGATGGTATATTAAATGGCTCAAATAAAATTGACCTAAAAATAATAGCTATAGTACCTGCATAAAATAAGGTTTTAATTAGTTCATAAAGACTATTATTATTTTTATTTTTGCTTTTTGACATTTAAAATCTCTATTAATCTCTTTATGCTATAGCTAATTTATATGGGCAAGAAAAATAATTACAAATGCTAGTGCATTTGGTTTTTCATCTGATATTGAGATATGAAAATTAAATTTACAATTCAATGATTTTTCTAAATCAAGTATTCTATTCTTTGTTCTACCAATTAAATTAACATATGGTTTCCCGTTGTCTTTAGATAAAATTTCAATTTCATTAAAGTGTAATGTTTTTTCATTATTAGATGAAATAGCTTTCCAAAATGCTTCTTTACCTGCAAATCTTTTAGAAAAATATAGAGCTTTGTTGTAAGAGATTTTGGAGTTATTGATTTCTTCATTGCTAAAAATTTTAAATAAGAACTTATTTCCATATTTATTTAAAAGTTTTTCAACCCTTTCAGAATTTATTAGATCAGTACCAATACCATAAATCATGTTCTGGCCGCATTTATGATATCTTTCATTTTTAAAATACTATTTTTTAAACCACAAAAAATAGCATCTCCAATTATAAAATGCCCAATATTTAATTCTTTAATCTCTCTAATTGAGGCAATGTTGTAAACATTATCATAGTTTAAGCCGTGCCCTGCATGACAATCAAAACCTAATTCTTCTGCATATCGAGCAGCTTTTTTTATCAATAATAATTTTGCTTTCATAATTTTTATCGTTTTAGAATCAGCATATGCACCGGTATGAAATTCTAATATTCTAATTCCTAATGACTTAAGACTATTAATCTGTTTTAAGTCTGGTTCAATAAAACAAGCTACTTTTATTTTTGAGTTTGAAAGTAAATTTAACAATTTTTCAATTTTAATAATATTTGATTTAACGTTTAAACCGCCCTCAGTTGTAATTTCCATTCTTTTTTCAGGAACAAAACAAATCGACCTAGGATTTAATCTTAAGGCTATTTTAGTCATCTCTTCAGTAGGTGCAATTTCTAAGTTAATAGGCAAATCAACTTTATCTTTAATTAAGAATAGATCATCATCTTTAATATGCCTTCGATCTTCTCTTAAATGCATAGTGATAGAGTCAACCTGACATTCCTCTAAAATCTTAGCCGCCCTAAGAAGATCAGGATGAGATTCACCACGAGCATTTCTTAATGTTGCTACATGATCTATATTTATTCCTAATTTACACATTTTATTTTTTTTTACGCTTTTCTTTTTTTAAATGATGACATGAGAAACTTTACTGCAAAATATGAAATAAACCAAACAGGAATTGATACAATTAATGAACCAATTAACATAGGGATTAAAATATCATAACCTTGATCAAATAAGCTTTGAAAATTTAATTCAACAGAAGAGTTTTGTTCATTTTTAAAAAATAAATTTCCTACTTTATATATAAATATCCAAATAAATGGAAAAGTAAAAGGATTCCCAACAAAAGTTCCAATTAGTGAAGCTACTATATTACCTCTAAAAATATATGCAAAAATAACAGCAAGCAAAAAATGAAATCCCATAAATGGTGTAAATGAAACCATTGATCCACAAGCGAACCCTTTAGCTAATTTTTCTTGAGTATCTTTTACCCTAATCAATTTTAAGAAATAAAATAAACTTGCTCTTTTTAGATTAATCGAGAACAAACGTTTAATACTTTTCGATTTATTTTTAAAAAAGTTCATTAACTTTTTTCTCTTTCTACACTTTCCACAAAATCTGACAACCTTAAGGCCGCTATAATTTCATTTAAATGAGAGAGATTTTCAACCTCAAGATCGATTGTAAATTTATAAAAGTTTATATCTCTATGTATCACTTGTAGATTAGAAATATTTCCATTTATATTACTAATTATTGTTGCTACATCAGCTAAACTACCAGGTTCATTCATTAAAACAGCAATTAATTTACCTCTATACAAAATATCTTTTTCTCTTTCCCATGATATATCTAGCCATCTTTCCGGAGTATCATTAAATTTTTCTAGAGAAAAACAATCTATAGAATGTACAGTAATTCCTTTTCCTGAAGTAACAATTCCTACGATGCGATCTCCTGGAAGTGGACTACAACAATGAGCATAATGAATGGCCATACCAGGAATTGCGCCATTTATATTTAGATTATTTTTTTTATTATTAAAAATTCTTTTAATAAATGGTTTTTTTCTAAAAACATTGAAGTACTTATTTTCTGGATATATAGACTTTATAACTTCACTAGAAAAAATATTGCCTTTACCTATTTCAATCAATAGTTCATCCACATCCAATAAGTCATATTTTTCAATAACATTTTTTAATTCTTTGAAATTTAATTTTTTATTATTTTGCTTATATTCATTTCTTAAAAGAGATGTTCCAAGCTGTTTATATTCTTCGACTTCTTTTTTTCTAATAAATCTTCTAATACTAGATTTTGCTTTACCTGTAATACAATTATCTATCCAATTAGGGTCTGGATAACCGTTAGATGAAGTTAGTATTTTAACTTGGTCACCATTTTTTAATTCTGATGTTAAAAGTCTTACCTTATTATTAATTTTTGCACCGACAGCAGCGTTTCCCAATTCAGAATGTACTGCATATGCAAAATCTATTGCAGTTGCGCGAACAGGTAAATTTATAATATTTCCTTTTGGGGTAAAACAAAATACCTGATCATTATACATCTCTAATTTAGTATGTTCTAAAAATTCATTAGGATGGTTAGATTCTTCAATTATTTGGAGTAATTCTCTGACCCATTTAAATTTAATACCTTCTTTATATTTTGTACCATTTTTATACATCCAGTGAGCAGCGATACCATTTTCTGCAAATTCATCCATTTCATAAGTTCTAATTTGAATTTCAATTTTAGTTTTTTTTGGCCCAATCAACCCAGTATGTAATGATTGATAACCATTTCTTTTTGGTGCTGATATGTAATCTTTAAATCTTCCCATTATGGCAGTATAATTTTGGTGTAATAGACTTAATAATTTGTAACAATCTTCTGTTTTTTTCACAATAATTCGAAAAGCCATAATGTCTGAGAGATTATCCATTCCAACTTTTTTTGTTTGCATTTTTTTCCAAATGGAATAACAAGTTTTTTTTCTTCCAGTTATTTCAACAAAGATTTTCTTATCAAATGCAATTTTCTTAATTTCTTTTATAATTAACGGAATATTTACTTTATCCTCAGAATAAATCAAATCTAACCTTTTCTGTATGGAGTTTCTTGTTTCATTATTGATTATAAAAAAGCATTTTTCTTCTAATTCTGATTGAATTCCAATTATTCCAAGTCTTTCTGCCAATGGCACATAAATTTCAAGTGTTTCTGTACAAATTTTAATTTGTCTTGTCTTATCTTTAATACCCTCAATTGTTCTAATATTATGAAGCCTATCTGCTAATTTAATAAGAAGAACTCTAATATCATCAGACGAAGAAATTAAAAGTTTTCTAAAGTTTTCTGCTTGAGCTAGTCCAAATTTAAGTTCAATTTTTGTTAATTTAGTAACACCATCAACTAACTTACTTATCTCTAAACCAAATATTTTTTTTATATCTTTAATTGTAACAGAACTGTCTTCAACCACATCATGGAGCAAAGCAGTAATAATTGTAGGACTATCTAACCCCATATTAGATAAGATTTCTGCAACAGCTATTGGATGTGTAATATAATCTTTACCGTCATCTCTATATTGTCCTAAGTGCTTAGACTTGCTAAAATCATAAGCTTTTTTTATTAAATCAAGAGATTTTAAACGATTTTTGTTTTTTAAGTTGAGAAAAAATTTGGTGTCTAACATAACTTATCTGAAAAGGTTCTTTCAGAAATTATAACGAATATAATAAATTATGCTATTCTTCTTTTCTAATAAGTTCGTCTGAAACATCTTCAAATGAATCTTCGGTGTTTTTAAAAAAATTATTTGGATTTAGGCTTTTATCAGTTTCTTCTTGGTTTAAGTAGCTTGAAAATTCTTCTTCTATATCATTATCTTCATCATCATCATTATTCAATACAACTTTTTGCAAAGACTTTAAGTATCTTTCTTTCAAATCATCGTAAGTTATAGCTCCATCACCTATCTCTCTAAGTGATATAACTGTATTTTTATCATTGTCTTTATCAACTTCTATTTGAACTCCGTTAGATATTTCTCTTGCTCTTTGGGATGCAGCAATTATAAGTTCAAATCTATTTTCAACTTTTTCTATACAATCTTCTACTGTTACTCTTGCCATAAATACCTCATCATGTTTCCATAATCTTTTTAATAAAAAAAATCAATAGGTTTTTAATTTTTTAATTCTTTGATACTTCACTTTTTCCAAAAAATATTTAATGTTCTTTTTTAATAATGGATGTGACCAATTAGAAACTATTTCAAAAAGTGGTAATAAAACGAATTTTCTTAAATGCATTCTTGGATGAGGAATAGTTAATAACAGTGAGTTTTTTACAATTCCATTAAATGATATAATGTCGATATCAATACATCTTGGCATATTTTTAATAATTCTTATTCTTCCAAATTTTTTTTCTACAGTTTGAATAATTTTTAAAACTTTTTGTGCGTTATAATTCGCATCACACAAAAGTACAGAATTATAAAATTTTGGCTGTGAACTTTTTGGGATCGGCTCACTTAAATACCAAGATGATTTTTGAATTATGTTTATATTAAATTTAGAAAGCTCATTAATAGCATTATTACAATTTTTTATAGGACTAAAACCTTCTGGACTATTTATGTTTGACCCAACAGCAATAAAAAATTTATTTTTCATATTATGCTTTATAATTTAAGAATTAACCTTATGGAACCAAAAAAAAATTGTAATCTCTGTTCTAGATTAGTTGATTTAAGAGAAAAGAATAAAATCTTATTTCCAAATTTTTTTAATGATCGAGTTTTGGGAATAGGCCCGCTTTATAGTAAACTTCTGATTATTGGTTTAGCTCCTGGTTTACGGGGAGCAAATAGAACAGGAAAAATTTTTAACGGTGATTTTTCAGGTAATTTATTATTCAGCTTTTTAAAAAAATATAATATTACAGAAAATTATGATGAATTTAATGAAATCAAAAATATTAGATGCAGAATTACTAATGCAGTTAAATGTTTGCCACCAAAAAACAAGCCTACAACCGATGAAATTAAAACATGTAATACTTTTTTAGAAGCAGAAATAAATAAAATGAAACAACTAAATGTTATTTTAACATTTGGACAAATTGCTCATAATAGTTTGATAATTGCATTTAATAAAAAACCATCAGAATACAAATTCAAACATCAAAAAAAACATAAAATAAATAATCAAATTACCTTAATTAACAGTTATCACTGTTCAAGATATAATATTAACACCAAAAGATTAAAACTTTCTGATTTAGATAATATTTTTAAATTAATAAAAGAATTATTGAACCTTTAAAAGTCTTTGTTTAGATCTTTCCCAATCTCTCTTTTTTATAGATTCTCTTTTATCAACTTGTTTTTTACCTTTTGCAAAACCTAAATTAATTTTGACAATCCCTTTTTTGTTAAAATAGCAACTTAACGGAATTATTGTATAACCATCTCTTTTTATCATTCCAAAAATTTTATTTTTTTCTTTTTTATGTAATAATAATTTTCTAAATCTTTTGGGCTCGTGATTTTGTCCTTTAGCTGCTAAATCGTACTCTGGAATATTAAAATTTATTAAAACAAGATCTCCATCTTCTTGGCTAGCATAAGCTTCTCTTATACTGGCTTTGCCCAAACGCAAACTTTTAACTTCACTTCCAAGCAAAACAATCCCAGCTTCTAAAGTTTCAGTAATATTGTAATCAAATCTTGCTTTTTTATTTTCAGCAATTGGCTTATTCATTTAACACTACATAAGCTCGGCAAATTTAAGCCCTTCTTCAACTCTTTTTTTACTTTCAGATGCTATTTCAACTATTGGTAACCTTGTATCACTTTCACATATATTAAGTAGTGAAGCAGCATACTTTAGGGGTCCTGGGCTTGTTTCACAAAATAAAGCGTCATGTAAAGGCATAAGTTTTTGATTAATATCTTGGGCAGTTTTTATATCACCTTGTTTCCAAGCATTATGCATCCTAGATAACAACTTAGGAGCTATATTTGCTGTTACTGAAATACAGCCATGCCCTCCCGCTGCAAGATAAGGTAAAGCTGTGCCATCTTCACCAGACAATTGTATAAAATTTTCATTAATAACATTTAAAAGCCGAGTAGGACGACCTAAGTCTGCTGTTGCATCTTTAACTCCAACTATCAATTCATATTCTGCTAACTTGGCCATAGTTTCATCTGTCATTCCAATGACAGATCTACCAGGTATATCATATATTATTATAGGTTTTGAACTTACATTTACTAATTCACTGTAATGAGCAAATAATCCTGCTTGGGTAGGTTTATTGTAATAAGGTGTAACTACAAGCAATCCATCTGCTCCAACATCACATGCGTGTTTAACAAATTCAATTGCTTCAGAAGTTGAATTTGAACCAGCTCCGGCTATTATTGGCACTCTTCCATTAGCTTGATCTATACAAACTTCTATAACTTTTTTATGTTCTTCATGAGATAAGGTTGGAGACTCTCCAGTTGTTCCGACAGGAACTAGGCCATGTGTTCCATTATCTATTTGAAAATCAACTAATTTTCTATACGCATCATAATCAACTTCACCATTTTTAAATGGTGTTAAAAGTGCAGTATATGAACCAGTGAACAACATTTTTACCTCTTTATTATTTAATATTTACAAAATTAAAGCATTTATTTAATAATGAATTATTAAACATTTAGTTGTATGAAAAGTCTAGTTAATTATCAAGAAATAGAAAAAGCATATGATAGGATATCCAACTATTCTATAAAGACCCCATTACTCTCATCTGACCTTTTAAATAAAGAATTTAGCTCAAACATTTTTATAAAAGCAGAAAACTTACAAAAAATTGGAGCTTTTAAATTTAGAGGAGCTATGAACTCAATTTTGAAACTTGATGATGATAAAAAAAATGTTCTTGCATGGTCAAGTGGAAATCATGCCCAAGCTATTGCATCTGCTTGTTATTTAACCAACAAAAGAGCTACTATAGTTATGCCAGAGGACTCTCCAAATTCAAAGTTAAATGGAACAAAATCCTGGGGGGCTAATATTGTAACATTTGATAGATACTCAGAATCCAGAGAAGAGATTGGAACTACTTTAGCAAAAGAAATAAATGCTGAAATTATTCCTCCATTTGATCATCCTGATGTTATAAATGGTCAAGGAACTGTAGGCTATGAAATTATAAATGATTGTAAAAAAAATAATCTAGTTCCCGATTTAGTTTTGTGTTGCTGTGGTGGTGGTGGCCTTATCGCAGGAGTAAGTACTGCAATAATAGCAGAATATCCAAATGTGCCTATATATGCTGTTGAACCTGAGGATTACAACGATACTTTTCTATCATTAAGAAATAATAAAATTACCGAAGTTGATGTTTCAAAAAAATCAATTTGTGATTCATTATTAGCTAGTAAACCAGGAGAGCTGACATTTTCAATTAACAAAGAAATTTTAAGTGGATCACTTTTGGTAAGTGATTTAGAGGCATTGAAAGCAATGAAATATGCTTTTCAATATTTTAAAATTATTTTAGAACCTGGAGGAG
>CACIWG010000032.1 GCA_902590245.1 uncultured SAR116 cluster alpha proteobacterium
TCATTTAATAAATTTCTTATGAAATTTAAAAATAAAAATATAAAGGATTTTGAAAGACTATCAAATAAAGAAAATTTGTGGAGTATATTTTCACCCACAGCTATAGCTGGATCAAGTGACCCCAAAAATTTTAAAAATCAAATACTAGAAAAAAGAATTCTAAAAAATTTAAAAAAACCAAAACACTCAATACAATTTCCACATAAAGAAATTTTGTTTTTAAGTAACATATTAATTACTATACCTGAAGATTATAAATCAAATAACATATCTTTAAATTTGCAAAGCAGAATTAAGCCGTTCCTTAGTAAAAATCAAAATTATTGGTATGATCATCCCATACCAATTGACGCATTTGATCATGAAAATGAAATTTTATATGGACTCAGGCATCTTGATAAAGCTCTAAATATAGAATTCAAACGTGGTAACTTGAAAATTAATGAAAAAATCTCATTAATATTGTCATTATCAGTTACTCATATAGGATTAGAACAGATTGCTTTTGATTATGTTAAAAATAAAATTAGAGAAAAACTAAATTTAAAATTCATAAATGTTTTTATTTTTGATGAAAATAGAACTTCAAAAATCATTAAAACACTTTTTCCTAAACAGAATGATTATGAAAAATTATTTGGCGTTAATGGAAATTATGGAAGACATTATACATTTTTAAAATATGCCTTAATATTATGGAATAAGGTAATCAACAAAAGTTTTAAGTATAGTTTTAAAATAGATTTAGATCAGGTTTTTGACCAAAATTTTCTTATTAGAATGTCAAAAATGTCTGCATTTGAAATTATTAAAAATCAGAAATATTGGGGAGGTAGTGGAATAGATTTCGAAGAAAGACTTGTTGATTTAGGAATGCTTGCTGGTGGATTAGTTAATAAAGGAGAAACTCACAAAGATTATTTAATACCAGACGTGAAAAGACCTTTGAAAAAAACAATTTTTTCAACTATTTCTTCAAAGCGAGTATTTTGCCCAGATTGGTCTCATGCCCTATCTACAGAGGCTGAAATCATATACGAAAATGAAAATATACATAGAGTTCATGTAACAGGAGGCACAACAGGTATTACTTTAAATGCATTAGAAAAATGGGCACCATTTACTCCAAGTTTTATCAACAGGGCTGAGGATCAAGCTTTTATAATTTCATCCTTAAATAAAAATGAATTTTTATCACATATTCATGCACCCTATTTAATAATGAGACATGATAAATTAGATTTTGCAAAAAGAACTGTAACTAATGCAAAATTGGGAAAAGAAATTGGTAATTTAGAGAGAATTCTTTTATTTAGTTATTATAGTAAATGTCCTGATTTTGATTTCAATCTAATTAAAGGCCATCTATGGCCATATACATCTTCTTTTATACAAAAGTTTCCTGAAATATTACTCTATTTTATTTTATTAATTGATGGCATTTCAAAAAGCGAAAAATTTTTGCATGATGCCTCAATTAGACTTAAAAGAACACAAAATTTTTGTAATGTTAAGTTAGAAGATCAATTTAAACTCGAAAAAGAATTTTGGAAAAATTTTATTTTAAGAACAAATAACATTTCAGATGTTAATTCTTCTTTAAGAGAAATAATTTATTCATCTCTAATCGTAAAATAATTTATATGAAATCTAGTAAATGAAATGATAGATAAATCAAAAATATTTATAATTTTAGGTTATATATTTGTAATATATATTTCTTTACTTGCACTGATTTTTATATTTCAAAGATCTCTTATGTATTTTCCAGTAAAAGAAAAAATAAGTAAATCCTTTTATAAAAATACCAAATTAAAAATCATAGATATAAGTACATCAGATGGCTTAATTTTAAAGTCTTTATATAAAAAATCTGAAACAAATATTAATAAAACTATTCTTGTATTTCATGGGAATGCTGGTCATATTGGTCACAGAGTTAGTAAATTTAAACCTTTTATAGACAAAGGTTATGGTTTGCTTTTATTAGAATATAGAGGATATGGTGAAAACAAAGGCAAACCTACCAAATTAGGACTATATAGAGATGGGGAAGCAGCAATTAATTACCTAATAAATCAAAAAGTTAAATCTAAAAATATAATTGTTTATGGAGAATCTCTAGGTACAGCAATTGCTACAAAGTTATCAACTAATTATTCTTTTAATATGACTATCTTAGAAGCTCCGTTTACATCTATAGCCGATGTGGTACAAAGGAGATATTGGATCTTTCCAGCGAAATATTTAGTTTTAGATGATTTTGATAATTTAGGAATAATTAAAAAAATTAAATCTCCTTTATTAATACTACATGGCTACAAAGATTATGTAATTAATATAGCCTTTGGAAAAAAATTATTTGAAGCTGCGCTCAAACCAAAAAAAGCTCTATTCGTTCAAAATGCTGGTCACAATAACCTTTTTGAATTTAATTTAGTTAATGAAATATTAAATATTCTGAAAAAATATTGATAATAATAATTTCAATTTTTCAATTATTTTTTTTAGTAAAATATTATAATATTTAAATTGGCATTTATTCAAGAATTTGATAGAATTTTTATATATTACAATTAGTTACAATTGATAATTAAAAATTAAATCATAATCAATATAATTGAAAATTGACATTTAATGTATAAAAAAATTATAATTTTATCTTATTGGGATAAGTATGAATAAATCTAAAAAAATTGTAAATTCAGAAATTGTAGATGTTAATTATGACATTATAGAAAAATATTTTGAATTAGGTTATACAGACGGTCTTCCAGTAGTTCCTCCTACAAAAGAAAAAATAGATTTATTTGTAAATGCTCTTGGAGGAGACAGTGCTTTTGTGGAGTGTAACATTCCACCAAGATGGGGTGCATTAACAAGAGAGGTATTAGCTATAAATATGATCATGGCTGGATGCAAACCTGAATATGGCCCCGTAGTTCGTGCATCGATGAAGGCATTAACAGAAAGAACTTTTAACTTAAATGGTGTTCAGGCAACTACACATATGGCCTCTCCTTTACTCATTGTTAACGGACCAGTTGCAAAACAAATTGACATGAATGGTGGAGCTAATGCTTTTGGTTCAGGGAA
This sequence comes from uncultured SAR116 cluster alpha proteobacterium, assembly GCA_902590245.1. Taxonomy (GTDB): domain Bacteria; phylum Pseudomonadota; class Alphaproteobacteria; order Puniceispirillales; family Marisalimonadaceae; genus TMED54. The sequence goes on from CACIWG010000032.1 coordinate 3,097, forward strand.
TAGAGCCAACGCGACAATTGGAAGAGCAATTCGTTTAATAATGCTTAATGTTGGTGGAGGTAAAGCGCCTGATTTAGATAAATGTACGTTAGGAAATCCAGCAAAATATACATATTGTATTTGTGAAAATGAAGAAGCCTCCCCTTTTTCACCTTATCATGTGGAAAAAGGTTATGATGCAGATATTTCCACAGTGTTTGTAATTGCAGCAGAATCTCCTCATAGCGTTACCGACCACCTATGTAATGATCCAGAAGGTATTTTAGATACAATGTGTTCCGCAATGAGTAACATAGCGTCAAATACATCTGTATTAAATGGTCATTGTGCTGTGGCGCTTGGTCTTGAACATGCTAAAACAATTTCTAAATATGGCTGGACTAGAAATGATATTAAAAACTATTTATTTATGCATTCCGGTAATAAATTTGTAAAACATTCAAGAAATGATAAATATGGTAAAGTATATAATAGAAATTTACCAAAATGGTATAAACGTGATCCAGAAAGCTGGATTCCAATTATTGAAAGTCCAGAGAGAATACATTTATTTATTATTGGTGGTGATGCAGGAAGATTTTCTGCTTTTATACCAGGATGGGGACATATGAGTAACCCTGTTTTAAAACCAATTGACGATAGTAACAAGTTAAGTGATAAAGATTGTGATGATGGATTATGTGAAGTATAGGAGTTATCATGAATAATAATAAAAATATATTTAAAATTTATGACCCTAGAGGAGACATTCTCTTAGAAAAAAGAAGTTTATCAAATAGAAAAAATACACTTGAAGGTTTAAGACTAGCTATTCTTGACAACTCTAAGTGGAATGCAAATAAAATTTTACGTGGATCAGCAAGTGCTTTATCTCAAGATATAAAATTTTCAAAAGTAAATTATTATGTAAAAAAGCATGGGTTTTCTACAGATGCAACTATTGAAATGATAGAAGAAATTGTTAATGATAATGATATTGTTTTAACTGCAATTGGTGATTGTGGTTCTTGTTGTTCAAGTTGTATTAGAGATGCGGTCGCATTAGAAGATAGAGGTATTCCTGCTGCACCAGTAATTACTTCAGAATTTATAAATGAAACAAAATTAACAAGAGTAGCTATAGGAATGCCTGATTTAAAACCAGTAGTTATAGATCATCCTGTTAGTTCAATAACTAATGATGAAGTTTTAGAAAGAGTTAAAATTATCAAAAAACAAGCACAGGAAGTCTGGCTTGGACAAAGACAAGATATTTAATTTTTAAATAAATTTAATGCCCATTAAAATTAAAATTAAAAAACTTATCATCCAAATGAAAGTTCTAAAATATTTAAGACCTAAAATATAAACTGGAATATATGTCAATCTTACTAAAATCCACAATAAAGCTAAATTAAAATTATCTACTTGATTAAAAACGGATAAGAAAAATAAAATAATAAATATTGGAAGTGTTTCTAATAAATTTTTAAATGCTCTATTTGATCTAAAAAAATAAGATGAATATTTTATTTCTTTGTCTCTGGATGAAAATAAATAGTCTATAGAAATATCCTTTGTTGTAAACAATCCTATTAAAACTGGACAAAAAATATGAACAATTAATAATATACATGAGAAAAGTGCAATAATTTCCATAAATAACTCCGAATACAAATTAAATTACAAATCTAAAACAAATTAATTATAACTAAATTAACAAAGTTTAAATCAAATTGTTTAATTGGTAATCAAAATCTACAATTAAGTCTATATATTATGCATTTAATTATTTTTGTTTCTAAAATAAAATATTAATCATGAAACTTTAACTAATATAAGTTATTTTAAAAAACTCCTCCCCTAAATAATTAGGTTTGTGGGATAATTATGAGATTAAGTTAATTATCCCACATTATAATCACTCAAGCACATTAGATAATTCTTTAAAATCCTTAACTATAATATCTGGTTGAAATGGCGTGTGACCAAAAGGCCTCTTTCTTCTATCTATAAATGCTGTGTACATTCCAAAAGATTTTGCGCCTATACAATCAAAAGCATGATTGGCTACAAACAAGCAATTCTCCTTATTAATTCTAGTCTTTAACTCGACTAATCTATATGTTTTCCAATGTGGTTTAAAGTAACCTGCTTCTTGAACAGAAATTGTAAAATCCATATCAAAACCAATAAATTGTTTCGCATTCTCTAACATATCCTGATCGCCATTTGAAAGTATCCCAAGTTTAAAATCATTTTCTCGTAACTTGTTTAAAGACAAGATAACGTCTGGAAAGGGTTTTAAAACTTCAATTTGTTTGACTAGCCATTCGACTTCTTTTTTTGTATAATTAATACCGCATCTATCCATTACGTAAGAAACAGCGTTTTGACCAATTGTACGATAATTTGTATGGTTATTTTTGCTTAAGGCATCAATCATTGAATTTTCAAAATGTGTTCTACGCCACCAAGTCACAAAACGGTTAGGATCACCTTCCCATTTTTTGTTCTTCAAAAAAGGTATAACCGCTTCTGTTAACCCTTTTTGCATATCAACAATAGTTCCATATTGATCAAAAATAATTAATTTTATTTTCTTTTTTATGATGTCAAAATTACTCATATATACTTATTGTAAAATTTAAAGTTAAAAACATTGAAGTTTTTGATATAATAACATTATAAAATATTATGAATATGATGAATACTACTTCAGGTATAAAAATTCAAAAATTTTCTCCAAATTTAGGAGCAATTATAACTGATGTCGACTTATCTAAAGGAGTTAATGATGATCAATTTAAAGATATTGAAAAAGCTTTTTTAGAATATCAAGTATTATTCTTTCAAAATCAAAATGAGATTACCCCTGAGTTGCACTTAAAATTTGGTAAATTATTTGGTGAATTACACATGCATCCAGCCGCCCCATCAATGAATGGATATCCAGAGATTTTTGAAATTCATGCACATAAAGATAGTAAAGTTGCTAATGGTGAATTTTGGCATTCTGATGTATCATGTGATATTACACCACCACTTGGAACAATGTTACAATTACACATTCTACCTGAAACAGGTGGAGATACTATGTTTTCTAACATGTATGAAGCTTATAATGAGTTAAGTAATAAATATAAAACTTTATTAGATGGTTTAATTGCAATTCATGAGTCAGAGCATCTTTATAAAGGAAGATATGATGACAGAGGAGTAAATAAGGATGACATTAAAACACCTGCAGCAAAACATCCTTTAATTCGAACACACCCTATTACTGGTAAAAAAGCGATCTATGTAAATAGGACGTTTACAACTGGAATTGAAGGAATGAGCAAATATGAAAGTTCATCAATATTAGAATTTTTATTTAATCATTGTGAGCATGTCAATTTTCAAATTAGATACAGATGGAATAAAAATGATATGGCATTTTGGGATAATAGATGTACCATGCACAGAGCTATATGGGATTATTGGCCAAATGAAAGAAAAGGACGGAGAGTCACAATAAAAGGTGACAAGCCGATTTAATTTTAAATTATGATTTTATGTTAAATAAAGAAGAAATAAAAAGATATCATGAAGATGGTTATATCATCCCAGAATTTAAAATGCCAGAGAACGATCTTTTCGAAATAGAAAAATTACATGATGAATTGATTAAAAAAAATCCACAATTTTTAAATTATTGTCCTGCAGTCCTTGAATATGAAGAAAAGTTCTTAAAGTATTGTTTTAATAATAAAATTTTAAATTATGTTGGACAATTAATTGGTAATAATTTTGCATTATGGAACTCCAGTTTTTTTGCAAAACCAGCATATAATGGACATGCAACACCTTGGCATCAAGATGGTCAATATTGGCCAATCAGACCGTTAGCAACATGTACTGTTTGGTTAGCTGTTGACGATGCTAATGAAGAGAATGGATGTCTAAAATTTATTAGAGGTTCACATAGAGATAAAAATTTAAAACAACATGAGTTTAATGAAAATAAAAACCTAACATTACACCAAGAATTATTAAAATCAGAATTTAATGAAAAAGAATCAGTTAATTTAATATTGAAAAGAGGTCAAATTTCATTGCATGATGTATACTTAGTCCATGGATCTGATGCTAATTTATCATCAAAATCTAGAAGAGGCATGACAATGAGATTTATGCCTACAACAAGTGTCTTTGATCATAATTTGGCTAAAGAAAAATATAATAATTTAAATGTTTCAAAATACTCTAATAGAAAAATCTATCTTGCAAGAGGTTACGACAAGTCAAAAAGAAATAATCTAGAGGTTGTGAATTTCTAAATATAAAAAATATCACCCTCGTGATTTATAAGATAAAGAACATCCGCCATCAACTACAAGTGTTTGTCCAGTAATATATTTTGCCCAATTAGATGATAAATAAACAACTGCTTTTCCAATATCAAAGCCATCTCCCTCAACATTTAAAAGTGAAGCATCTTTTCTTATTTTTCTTAACTTTTCTGACATGCCATCTTGATAAACCATTGGAGTATAAACAGGTCCTGGTAAAATACAGTTAACTCTGATGCCATCAGTACCATGATCAACTGCCATTGCTTTAGTTAGAGAGATTACTGCACCTTTGGAAGCTGAATAAGATGTGTAACCCTTGGGTCTAGTTGCAGAAATTGAGGAAATATTAATAATTACGCCACCATTTCCTGAATTAATCATTGCTGGAATAGAATATTTAGACATTAAAAACATTGGTTTAAGGTTGATATTCATTACTTTGTCCCAATATTTCTCACTTTCATTAACAACAGATGTATTACTAGCTATACCTATATTATTATCCAAAATATCTAGTCTTCCCCATTTATTAATTACTTCTTTTATTACTTTTTCACATTCTATGGAACTAGTTAAATCAGCACTTATTGCAAAAGCATTTCCTCCATTGTTTTTAATTAAATTAACTGTATTTTGCGCAAATTTTTCATTCACATCTACAACAAGTACTTTTGCCCCTGCTTCTGCAAGTAATATGGATGCCGCTCTGCCATTTCCTATGCCATCGCCATTAGATCCTCCACCTGCGACGATTGCAACTTTATCTTTTAACCCTAAATCAAGATTTTTTTTCATCAAACCCTCTAATAAAAATTATTCCATTCTAATATAAATTAATTTAAATTATTTTGTAATGTCTAATCGATTAAATGGTAAAGTAGCAGTTATAACTGGAGGGGCTAAAGGTTTAGGACTATCTATAGCTGAAAAATTTTGCGAAGAAGGATGTCAAATAATTATTTGTGATATTTTATCCTCAGAGGCTAATAAAGTTGCTAAGAATTTAAAAGGAAAATCTTTCGAATTAGATGTATCAGATTCAAAACAATGTTTAGATGTATTTAATGATATCAATAATTTATACAATAAAATAGATATATTAGTTAATAATGCTGGAATCAATGGTTTTGAAAATAGACCAGACATAATTGAAGAAAGAAATAGAGTTAACAAAGCACAAATAAGAGAATATTCTGAAAACAAAACTATTGATACTCATTTCGATGTAACGGTAAATATGAGTGACTTTGACTGGTTTAAAATGATAAACATACATTTATCTGGGACTTTTTTCTGTACTAGAGAAGTATTAAAAATCATGAATAAATATAATTCAGGCTCAATAATAAATATGGGATCAGTATTAGGAACAACTGGTGGACCTTCATCACCACATTATTCTGCTGCAAAAGGAGGAATTCTTGCTTATACACGGGCTTTGGCAAGAGAATTAGCTACCAGAAATATAAGGGTTAATGCAATAGCACCAGGTTATATAGATACGGATATGACTAATCATTTGGGATATGTAAAAGAATTAATAAAAAGCCAAACACCTATGAAAAAATTTGGAGTTTCACAAGATATAGCATGGGCTGCAGTATATTTGGCTTCAGATGAAGCTAAATTTATGACAGGACAGACCATTTCACCAAATGGTGGATTTGTTATGTCACAATAAATAACATATCTATTGAACTGTATTTACTGTCCTTTTTGCCATTTCAACAATTAAGTGTGCCCTATAATACCCTTTTGCATATATATCACTTAACATATCATCCGATAGTAATTTTTCTACCAACTCTACGTGCCGGATATTTCTTTCATGAATGTAATAAAATTCTATTAATTAAATTTATTAATTTTTATTTTTAATTAATAAAAACATTTTTTTTTAATTCATAAACTACATTTACTTCTTGGTTATCAAATAATAAAGTAGCACCTAATTTTTCTATTGCCCTTCTTGATCTAAAATTTTTTTTTCCAATATCAAAGCGAACATTATCCACTATTTTAAATGCCTCATTAAGCATTAATAACTTTAATTGATAATTAGCACTAGTTCCCCAATATTCTGGAATTAAAAAAGTATAACCAACTTTAATGTAAGAACTATTTTTATTATGTTCATAAAACCTTGAAGAACCTATAATTTTATCTTTTTTTTTATCGAAAACCCCATAAATTCCAAATATATTTTTAATACCTTTATCAAAATAAATTTTAAATTTTTCTTCTTTCCATCTATCGTGTTCAGGATGCTGTTCCCAAATTAATGGATTTTTCCCAACATTATATAATAAATTAAAATCTGAGATTTCTAATTTTTTGATATAATAGTTATAATTTTCATATTTGTTGTTAAAAGTCATACTAATTAATTAATCACAAAATTTATTTGTAATTTAGTCTTATGAATAGGTATTATCAATATTAATGAAAGAAGAAAACAGAAAATATATTTGGAAAAATATACAAGAAACAGGAGATTTTCTCGTAAACAAACTTCCTGAACATCCAAATCATCCTAAAGGCAGAAATCCTTATGCTCATGTGGCATTAAAAGTAAAAACTAAGTTTGGTAAAAGTTATAAAGATTTGTCAGATAATGACTTAGATATAATCATACAATATTTAGAATTAATTAAAAAAGAAGAGGGTTGATTTGGAAAAAATTTTTTTAAAAGATAATCATGATAGAACGTATATTATTCAAGACATTAAAAGTTTTTATTCTCATGTTTTATATATCATGCATCTGGCACATCAGTTCACGAAGAAAATGGATACTTTTTTACAGTTGATGAAAAGTTTAGAAAAAAAATAAAAGAACTATATTTAAAACATATATAAGAATTTTATCTCATTCTTGTAATTAGCATCCAAATAAACCTTAAAGAGAAAAAACTTCTAAAAACACCTATTACATAAGTTAATGCTGCAGCTAATAAGATTGATTTACATGCTTGATGATATTCTACTGGCACTTTTTGTTTAATAATTGGATATGCTTTATTGAAGCTAGCATCAATCTCAACGTCAAGAGTAATTAAATGGATAAATGCACTAATTATTATTGATAAAGCTGCTATAGCTAAGCATATTTTTATAAATCCATATGAACCAGTAGCAAAGATAATGGGAAAACCAATTAATAAAATAGCACTACCAAGTTGCGTAATCCAAGCAGTGCTTTTTACTATAACATTTCTTCTTTGAAGCGGTTTATAATTTTCTTTATGCTGAATTGCATGAGCAATTTCATGACATATAATTGTTATAGAAGTTAAACTTTTTTTTCCAAGTCTATCTTCCAATACCATGACCTTTTTATTGGTCAAATCATAATGGTCACCTAATTTAGTTGTTTCTATTCTAACATCATTAAGACTGTATTCTTGGAGCAACTCTTGACCAAACTCCAAACCATTAAATGGCATATTTATCAATACTTTATCATTTTTTTTAAAGATGTAATTATACCAAATTATTGGCGCTATAAATAATACAAATAAGAATATTAAATATAAAATCATTTTTGACTTTCTTCAAAGTGCTTGATGAATTCATCATTATCAATATTAATGATATTGTTAGTATTAATTTCATAAATACTATCAAATGAATCTTTAATAGGAGGAGTATTTTTTAAAATTCCTTCTATAGAGATAGGCTGATACATATATCTAGCTTTTTGTGGTTTATCTAACTTAATCAAAACCATTTGATTTGGTGGTGGTGGAGGCACGTGTATACACATTCCAGCACTTGGGACTAAAATGAATTCATTAACTATTAAATCTTCATGATAATCCATTTCTAAAGGAACCATAAAACCATATAGCTTGATACTTTTACCTATAATTTTTTTATTAAATTTAAGTCCTGCTTCATTTAATTTTTTTACAAAATTTTTATC
>CACIWG010000033.1 GCA_902590245.1 uncultured SAR116 cluster alpha proteobacterium
TGCGTGCATTTTTCCTAAAAACTTTGACTTATAATCAAAATCATTTTCTTCCTCAATAGGCAGTGCATCCATATCAGCTCTTAAACCTATTGAACGATTACTTTTATGTTCTTGAGAATTGGAACCTTTTAAAACACCTATAACGCCTGTATTTCCAATCTTATTATGCACTTCTATCCCAAATGATTTAAGCTTTTCAGTAATAAACTCTGCAGTCCAATTTTCTTCATAACAAAGTTCTGGATTAGCGTGAAGTTCATGTCTCCAGGTCACAACCTCTTCATGAAGCTTTTTAATGTTTTCTGAAATATTCATTGTTTATTAATGTATATGAGTATAATGATTAAAAGCTAAAAAACAAATAATTCTACAAATATATATTTAAATGAAAAATCCAAGCACGCTAACTCAGAAAATGTCATTTGTCTTTTTGCCATTTTCAGCTGGTTACTTTTTGTCATATGTCTATAGATCAACTAATGCAATATTAGCTCCTTATCTCAACCAAGACTTAGGAATTAACGCAGAACAACTTGGTCTAATTACTTCAGTTTATTTTTTAACATTTGCATTATTTCAGTTACCATTAGGCATTCTTCTAGATAAATTTGGAGCGAGAAAAGTACAAACCGTTTTGTTTGTTATAGCATCATTGGGTGCATCATTATTTGCATTAGGTGATTCTGTTTTTTCTTTAACAATTGGAAGAGGTTTAATAGGCTTAGGTGTATCAGGTGCTTTGATGGGTGCTTTTAAAGCGATGTCTATTTGGTTTCCAAAAGAACGACTAAGCTTATTAGTTGCACTATTTTTAGCTGTAGGAGGATTAGGAGCTATCTCGTCATCATCACCTTTAGAGTATATACTTCAAATAACTGATTGGAGAACTATTTATTTTGCTTTATCTTTAATAACTTTAATAGTTGGCTTTTTAATTTTCATAATCGTACCAGAAAAAAAAATTATACATGAAAAAGAAGAACCCGTTTTAAAAGTTCTTAAAATAATTTACACTAACTATCATTTTTGGAGAGCTGGCCCTTTAGCAGGTTTGGTGGGTGGAACAACAATGGCAATTCAAGGCTTATGGGCAGGACCATGGCTTGCAGATGTTGGAAAATTTACTCAAACAGAAATAGCTGAAATCCTTTTTATATTCACAGTATCTATGACAGTTGGAATAATACTCATGGGTATCATATCGGATAATTTAAGACAAAAAAATATTTCAACAATTAGTGTCATGGTTGTAATGATAATTATATTAATTATCCCAACTACAGTTATAACTTTTGGGTTACTTCCAAAAGCAATATGGCCTTGGGTTTTGTTTAGCTTAATTTCTTTTTGTGCAACATTATCATATTCAGGATTAAGTGAATATTTTCCGTTAAATTACGCAGGAAGAGTCTCAACAGCTGTAAATTTAATAACATTTATGGTTGCCTTCATTGCTCAATATGCAATAGGAGCAATAATGCAATTTATTGAGCCAGGAAAAATGACTGGCTACTCATTATTTTCTTACCAAGTAAGCTTTGGTGTTTTTCTTGGGTTAATAATAATTTTATTAATTAATTATTTTATAATGACTTATTTAAAAAGTGCTAAGGATAATATCTCTGGCATTCCCAAAGAGTAGAGTGGTTTAAAGGCTTTAAAATAAACCTATCATGTAACCTAAAATCTCCATCTTGCCAAAACTCAAACTCATTTGGTATAATTTTGAAGCCACCCCAATGTTTTGGTCTTGGTACATTATCATCAAATTTATTTTTGAATTTTTCAACTCTTTCTAATAAAGTATCTCTATTTTTTAACGGTTGCGATTGAATTGAAGCCCAAGCCCCTATTTTACTACCTAATGATCGACTATCAAAATATTTATCTGATATCTTTTCTGGAATTTTATCAATCTCACCGACAACCCGTACTTGACGATTTATAGACTTCCAATAAAAACATATTGCAACTTTACCTGTTTCAGAGATTTCTCTAGATTTTCTACTTTCGTAATTTGTGTAAAAAATAAAGTTTCTGTCAATAATATCCTTTAGTAAAACTGTTCTCACAGATGGAAATCCATTTTTAGAAACGGTAGCTATTTGCATAGCATTAGGATCTCTAATTTCCTTTTCCTTTGCCTCTTTAAACCATTTTTGAAATAGTTCGATTGGGTCTATTTTTATATCTAATTCCATTATTAACTAAGTTCAAATTTTTGCCATATTTGTAATTATTATATAATTTAATTTATAAGGAATTAAAGTAATGAAATTTATAATAAGTATCTTTTTTATCATTTTACCATCCATAACGTTTTCAAAAACATTAATTATGCAATCTAATGGATATGTAGAGTCAGTAGAGGTTCTAAAAAAATATGTGACTGAGAATATACCTAAAAAAGAAAAAATATGTGAAATCAAAAGAGTCCCTGTACAAAAGGCTTCTCGAGGATTTGGAGCTGATAATTTGATTGGTGCTCTTATTGGTGGAGCAATAGGAAATAAATTAGGCGAAGGCGGTGGAAAATCTGGATCAACTGCAATAGGTGCTTTAATTGGCTCTGAAATAGTTAGAAGTGATAAACAAGCTAGAGCAGATAACAATCAGTTTGTTGAAAAAGAAGTTTGTAGAATGCAAAATATTACTTACACTGAGACTTCAGAACAAATTATAGGGTATAAATTAAATATAAATATTGATGGTCAAATCATAGAATTCAGAAGCAATAAGTCCTATAATCCTGGTGATACAATATCTGTAAGAAAAGAGATTAGTTATTTTTTAGATTAAATTAAATAATTTTATCTGTTTAAATTAATAATAATCTATTATAGTAGAGTTAATATTTATAACATACAGATTTATGAATAATTTAATGAAAAACAAACGTGGCTTAGTGATGGGAGTTGCTAATGATAAATCCATTGGCTGGGGAATTGCTAAAGCCATCTCTGACCAAGGTGGAGAACTAGCATTCACTTATCAAGGTGAAGCACTAAAAAAAAGAGTTATTCCATTAGCTCATAGTGTAAATTCTAATATAGTTCTCCCTTGTGATGTCTCAAACGATGAAGATATCGATAATACTTTTAATGAACTAAAAAAAAAGTGGCCTAAAATTGACTTCTTAGTTCATGCTATTGCTTTTTCAGATAAAGATGAACTTAAAGGAGAGTACATTGATACATCTAGAGAAAATTTTATAAATACTATGGACATTTCTGTATATTCATTTACAGCAATTGCTCGCAGAGCATCTATAATGATGCCTGATGGCGGATCATTATTAACTTTAAGTTATTATGGTGCTGAAAAAGTGATGCCACATTATAACGTTATGGGGTTAGCTAAATCTGCTCTTGAAGCTTCTGTTAGATACTTAGCTACGGATTTAGGTAAAGATCAAATTAGAGTGAATAGTATTTCTGCAGGGCCAATTAAAACTCTTGCAGCAAGTGGAATTGGAGATTTTAGGTATATTTTAAAATGGAATGAGTATAATTCACCAATGAAAAGAAATGTTACATTAGACGATGTTGGTGGAAGTGCTGTATACCTGCTTTCCGACATGTCAACAGGTGTATCTGGTGAAACTCATCATGTAGATTGTGGTTATCATGTTGTTGGAATGAAAGCAATTGATGCTCCAGACATGACACCTCCTAAAAATAATTGATATAATGTCATATAATTCATTTGGTAATTTATTTAGATTTACAAGCTATGGTGAAAGCCATGGACCAGCTATTGGATGCATAGTTGATGGAGTTCCACCAAACATTAGCCTTACTGAAAAAGATATCCAAAAACTTCTTGATAGGAGAAAACCTGGGCAATCAAAATTTGTAAGTCAAAGGAAAGAAAGTGATAAAGTTGAAATTCTTTCAGGTGTTTTTGAAAATAAAACAACTGGTCATCCCATTGCATTAAATATAAAAAATGAAGATCAAAGAAGTAAAGATTATAACGAAATTGCTAATAAATTTAGACCAAGTCATGCTGATATAACATACCATGAAAAATATAAAATTCGTGATTATAGAGGTGGTGGAAGATCAAGTGCAAGAGAAACAGCTGTGAGAGTTGCTGCTGGAGCAATTGCTTTTAAAATACTACAACAACGATTTCCTAAAATATTCATTAAAGCTAATGTAATTCAAATAGGAAAACACAAAATTAACAAAGACAATTTTTCATGGAATGAAGTTGATAATAACCCATTTTTTTGTGCGGACAAAGAAACGGTTCCAATTTGGGAAAAAGATTTGAATTCGTTAAGAAAAAGTGGAAATAGTACTGGTGCAATTATAGAAATTATAGCTGAAAATGTTCCAAAAGGTATAGGAAGTCCAATTTATAAAAAACTTGATTCTCAAATTGCAGAAGGATTAATGTCTATCAATGCTGTAAAAGGAGTGGAAATAGGATCAGGTTTCAAATCAGCCTCTTCTACTGGAAGTGAAAATAATGACGAAATATTTCCAAATAATGATGGTGGATATATTTTTAATACAAACAATGCAGGTGGAATTTTAGGTGGCATCTCAACTGGTCAACCTATAGTTGCTTACTTTGCTGTAAAACCAACAAGCTCTATTTTAATAGAAAAAAATTCAGTTGATATTAAAAATAAAAAAACAAAAGTTATGACTAAAGGTAGACACGATCCTTGCGTGGGAATTAGAGCTGTACCAATAGCTGAGGCTATGATGGCTATTATATTAGTAGATCAAATTATGATGCATGAAGCACAAATTGGTTCTTTGGCTAAATAAATTTTCAAATTACTTTTTACCATAAATTAGAAATTCTTTATTACCTTTTGGCCCAAGTATTGGACTGTCAATAATACCTTTTATACTTAAATCAATTTCATTTTCAAAAAAAGCTCTTATATCATCCACAACCATCTGATGGTGTTCAGCATTTTTTACAATACCTCCCTTTCCTAAAAGGTTTTTCCCAATTTCAAATTGTGGCTTAATTAAACTAATTATCCAGCCATTATTTTTTAAGAATTTAATATTTGGTTTTATGACTTTTTTTAAAGATATAAATGATACATCACAAACAATAGCATCTAATTTATCACTAATTATATCACTATCTAAATACCTTGCATTTGTTTTTTCTAGAACCTCGACACGAGCATTATTTCTAATATTCCAATCTAATTGTCCATAACCAACGTCGACGCTATAAACTTTTTTTGCTCCTTTTCTAATTAATACATCTGTAAAACCTCCCGTACTAGAACCTATATCCATTGCTATAATAGCAGTACAATCAATATTAAATTCTTTTATAGCTTGATCTAGTTTGTAGCCTCCACGTGAAACCCACATTTTATCTTTTTGTTTTAAAATTAAATTACAATTCATTTCAACTTTAATACCTGGCTTGTCAATCCTTTGTGAGTCAATAAATACATTTCCTGACAAAATTAGTCCTATTGCTTCTTGTCTGCTTTTCACAAGATTTTTATCAAAGAGCAATTTATCAATACGGACTTTAGGTATTTTTATAACCTTGGTTGATCTTTAAATTTAATTTAATTTTTTGAGCTTCTACATCTAATTTAATCTTATTATATATACCATTTATATCTAAGTTAGCTTCTACCAATTGTTCATTTTGAGAGGCATGTTCTTGAAATAAATCTGGTAAATTTAAAGTTCTAATTATCTTAGAATTTGTATTTAACAAATCACTTGAAGTAATAATATTTAAGCAATGAGAGGAAAAACCACCCCGAGATCCCTCTTCAACTATAAATAAAATTTTATGTTTTTTATAAAGGTTTAATAAAAGATCTTCATCAATTGGCTTTGCAAATCTAGCATCAGCCACAGTTACATCATATCCTTCAGATTCAAGCTTTTTTGAAACTTCTAGTACTGTTTCTAATAAAGTTCCAATAGATAAAATAGCTATGTCTGTTCCTTCTTTTATTATTCTTCCTTTTCCAATTGGAAGCTTTACTAGCTTTTTTGAAATTTCCATTCCCGTAGCTTCGCCTCTTGGATATCTACAAAATATTGGTCCCGAATTATATAAAGAAGATGTATAAACCATGTCTTTTAATTCGTTTTCATTGCTTGGAGCCATAACAACAACATTTGGCAAACAAAGTAAATAAGCTAGGTCAAAAGCTCCAGCATGAGTGGATCCATCTGCACCAACTAAGCCTGCTCTATCTAACATAAATTTTACAGGTAATTTTTGTATTACTACATCATGAATAACTTGATCATAAGCTCTTTGAAGAAAAGTAGAATATATTGTAACAAAAGGTTGTATGCCTTGAGATGCGAGTCCAGCTGCAAATGTAACAGCATGTTGTTCAGCTATACCAACATCAAAAAATCTATTTTCAAATTTTTCTTTAAATTTGTTAAGACCTGTGCCTGATGGCATGGCAGCTGTAATTGCTACTATATTTTCATTATCTTCTGCGATATTACATAATGTATCTGCAAAAACTTCAGTATAAGTTGGTACATTTGAAGATGATTTAATAGAGTTTCCAGTTACAACATTAAATTTTGAAACAGCATGATATTTTTCGTCCGAAACTTTTGAAAAAGGATGACCTTTTCCTTTTTCAGTAACAACGTGAAGTAAAATAGGTCCGTGTCTAGATCCATCATTTAAATTTTTCAGAACCTTAACTAAAGTCTCAACATCGTGACCATCTATAGGGCCTAAATAAAACATCCCCATTTGGCTAAAAAATGTATTGTCTTGTGTCAAAATGTTTCTAGCTATATCCTCAGCTTTTTTTGCTGTTTGACTAATCTGTTGAGGGAAAATTTCAACCATTCTTTTTGCGATTTCTCTAACAGAATTAAAGGGTTTACTAGACACGATTTTAGACAAATAATTGCTTAAAGCACCAACTGCAGGAGCTATTGACATCCTATTATCATTTAAAACGATAATCATATCGCTATCTAATATACCTGCATTATTCATACCTTCATATGCTAATCCAGCACTCATAGCTCCATCACCAATTACTGCAATAACTTTATTTTTTTCTTTTTTAATATCTCTAGCTACAGCCATACCTAATCCAGCAGAAATAGATGTTGAAGAGTGCCCAGCACCAAAATGGTCATGTATTGATTCACTTCTTTTAAGAAAACCAGAGATACCATCTTTTTGTCTTAAAGTATGAAGATCTTTTCTTCTACCAGTTAAAATTTTATGTGGATAAGCTTGATGTCCTACATCCCAAATCAATTTATCTTTTGGAGAATTAAATACAAAATGAAGCGCTACAGTTAACTCAACCACACCTAAACCAGCTCCTAAATGACCACCAGTTTTTGATACAATCTCAATTAACTCCTCTCTCAACTCTGTGGATAAAGTTTTTAAATCTTCAATATTAAGACCTTTTAAATCTTCAGGAGAATTTATTTTATCTAAGAATAATTTTTTCTTTTTTTTGTCTGACATTACTTTAATGGCTTCTTTTAACTACGTAATCTGCTAGTAATACAAGATTTTTTGCATGATTACCAAAAATATTTAATGATTCTATTGATTTTTCTAGACTATCATTCATTTTTTTGATTGCTTTTTCTTCACCATAGTAATTTACAAAGTTTGGCGTTTCGTTAGATTGATCTTGATGAACAGGCTTACCAAGATCCTTTGAATTACTATTTAAATCCAATAAATCATCTTTTATCTGAAAAGCTAATCCCAAGTTTCTAGAAAAATTTTGTAGTTTTTTTATTTGATCATCTTTGGCATTACAGATTATTGAACTTAGGGTCACACAGCATTCTAAAAGAGATCCTGTTTTCTTTTGTTGAATCCAAAGTATATTATCCTCACTTAAATCATTGTGTGTAAAATCTATATCTCCTTGTTGCCCTCCAACCATACCACAAAAACCAATAGCTTTTGATAACTCAAAAACTAATTTTGAAATTTTGTCTATGTTTTTAAAATTTCTTGGATTTGAAATTAATTCAAAACCCCAACTTTGAAGTGCATCTCCTGCTAATATCGCAGTAGCCTCATCAAACTTTTTATGTGTTGATTTTTTTCCTCGTCTGTAATCAGAATTATCCATGGCTGGCAAATCATCATGAATTAATGAATATGTGTGCATGGCTTCTATGGCTGATGCTATAACAATTAATTCATTATTTTTTTTTTTATCAAAAGTTAAATTATTAATATCTGAAACAACTTTACCTACTTCAATTACAAGAAAACTTCTGATTTTTTTTCCACTACCTAATATAGAATACTTAATTGCTTGTATTAGTTTCTTGTTTAAGCCTTTATTTCTAGGTAAATTTTTTTTAATAAAAGCATCAACTTCTTCACTATTTCTTAATAATGTATTTTGGAAGTTTTTAAATATTAAATTCACTCATCTAAACTTTGTTTAAGATTTTTATTTTTATTTTCTTTTTCTTCTATCTCTTCAACTTTTAGTTTGGCTTCATTTAGCCTTTTTTCACATTGTTCTTTTAAAAGTGATCCTTTTTCATAAGCCTTAATAGCATCATCAAGAGAAATATCTCCTTTTTCAAGATTAACTACGATTTCTTCTAACTCCTTCAAAGCCTCTTCAAATGATAATTCTTTTTTCATTTTCTACCTTAAACTACGATAAATAATTTTATCTAGAGGTGTCAATTATTATATTATTTATACTTTGTTGAATTTGTTTGAACATGCAATCCTCAAAACCTGAATGTGCACCCTCTTCGACAATTTTTAAACTTGATTCCAACCAAATTTTTGAAAGTTTATAAGCATTAACTGGTGGACAAATTATATCATGTCTTCCTTGTATGATTTCACAAGGTATTTTGCTAACTTTATATACATTTTTTAAAATATAATCTTTTTTAATAAAACAGTTATTTATAAAATAATGTGCTTCAATTTTAGCGATTGCCAATGATTGTTCCCCTATCATTTTTCTTTCGGCATATTTTAATGTTGAGCATGAACTCTCATAAGAATTCCATTTAGATGCCAGTTCATAAACAATTTCTAAATTAGAATGACTTAAATTTCTATAATACCAATTCAAAATATTACCTTGTTCATTTGAAGGTATTTTTCTAGTAAACTTATTATGTGCTTCAGGAAAAAAACTTTTCATACCATATAAAAACCAATCAATTTCAGTCATAGTGCCTAAAAATATACCTCGTAATATAAAACCCAAACAACGATTCGGATTTTTAATTCCATATAATATAGCTAGTGTACTTCCCCAAGACCCACCAAAAATAAACCATTTTTCTATTCCTAAATATTTCCTCAATTTTTCAATATCTTTCAGTAATTCATTTGTATTATTTTCTTTTATTTCAGCTAAAGGAAGACTTTTACCAGAACCCCTTTGATCAAAAAATATAACTCTATGATTTTTTACGTTGAATAACTTTCTGTGAAACGATGAAAATCCAGCACCAGGACCCCCATGTAAAAATAAAATGGGAATACCATTTGGATTGCCAAATTCTTCATAATATATTTTATGAATATCACTGACTTTTAAATGACCTTTGTTAAAAGTCAAAACAAAACCTTACTTTATATTTACTTAAGCAGCTTCTTCAGCGCTATCATCAATAATTTTTTCTAATTTTGTTGCAGCATCAGATTTATCGACATTTTGTACTGCCGCAAACTCACCAGCAAGTCTTTCTAATGCAGCTTGATACATTTGTCTTTCAGAATATGATTGTTCTCCTTGATCTTCTTTTTTATACAAATCTCTTACCACTTCAGCCAGAGAAACTAAACTTCCAGAATTTATCTTAGTTTCATATTCTTGAGCTCTTCTAGACCACATTAATTTTTTTACTTTTGCTTTACTTTGAAGGGTTGTAATAGCTTCATCCATTTGAGCCTTACTAGAAAGTGTTCTAAGTCCAGAAACTTTAGCTTTATCTAATGGAACCCTAAGTGTCATTCTATCTTGTTCAAATCTAATGACTAAAAGTTCAAGCTTTGTTTCATCTATTTCTCTTGTTTCAGTACCTATAATCTTGCCAACACCATGGCTTGGATAAACAACAAAATCTCCGGGAATAAAATCGTTTTCTTTAATTTTTGACAACTAAATCACCTATAAATAAATTATTTTGATTAACTCTTATTTAAAAAATATGCTTATATCACAAAACACTGCATAAGTCTATTTATATATTAAGTTATTCTTTAAAGAATTTTTTGAATTTATCTTCAACATCTACAAAATCGTCAGCGTCAGGTAGTGCATCTTTTTTTTCTGTTATATTTGGCCATTTTTCAGACATGTCTCTATTAAGAACCAGCCAATTTTCAGCTCCATCTTCTGTATCAGATTGTATGGCGTCTACAGGGCACTCAGGTTCACATACACCACAATCAATACATTCATCCGGATGGATTACAAGCATGTTTTCACCCTCGTAAAAACAATCGACAGGGCAAACTTCTACACAATCAGTAAATTTACACTTGATACATTTTTCATTAACTATATATGTC
>CACIWG010000034.1 GCA_902590245.1 uncultured SAR116 cluster alpha proteobacterium
AATATTAATAATAAAAACTTCAAAACACATATTAGATTATTAGCTCCGTGCGATTTACAAGTTGTTAAAGCATGCGGTGTTACTTTTGCAAAATCAATGGTTGAAAGAGTCATTGAAGAAAGAGCTTCAGGTGACTTTAAAAAAGCTGAAGAATTAAGAATATCCATAGGTGATTTAATAGGTGATAATCTTAAAGATATTATACCTGGATCCAAAAAAGCCCAAGAGGTAAAACAACTTCTTATTAAAGAAGATTTGTGGTCACAGTATTTAGAAGTTGGCATTGGTCCAGATGCTGAGGTATTTACAAAAGCTCAAGTTTTATCATCAGTAGGCCATGGTTCTGAGGTTGGCCTTCATCCAGTGTCAAACTGGAATAATCCTGAGCCTGAGATTGTTTTAGCTGTAAATAGTAAGGTTAAAATAGTTGGCGCTACACTTGGAAATGATGTTAATTTAAGAGACATAGAAGGCCGGTCTGCATTACTTCTTGGGAAAGCAAAAGATAATAATGCTTCATGTGCAATTGGCCCATTTATAAGATTGTTTGATGATACATTTTCTTTGGATGATATCAGAAAAGCTGAGTTAAAAATGACTATAGATGGTATAGATGATTTTCAATTGATTGGTTCAAGTTATATGTCAGAGATTAGCAGAGATCCAGAAGATTTAGTAACACAAACCTCATCAAGACATCACCAATACCCTGACGGTTTTATGCTTTTTTTGGGAACATTATTTGCACCTACTGAAGATAGAGACACAAAAGGTGAAGGTTTTACACATAAAATTGGTGATAAGGTTACCATTAGAGAGAGAAATCTTGGTGCTTTAGTTAATTATGTAAATTTAAGTACTAAATGTCCTGAATGGACATTTGGAATTTCTGAACTTTATAATAACCTTATAAAAAGAGGATTCTACAAATAAATATGTCTTTTGAAGGAATATTGTCTGATATTAAGGTTTTAGATTTTTCAACTTTATTACCAGGACCTTTGGCTTCACTTTTTTTGTCAGAGATGGGTGCAGAAGTAATTAAAGTTGAAAGATTAAAATTTGGTGATGAGATGAGAAGAAAAACACCAGAGATTGATGGAACCAATGTTTCCTTTGCAATTTTAAATAGAGGTAAAAAAAGTATTGAAATTAATTTAAAAAATAATCTTCAAAACAAAAAACTTAAAAAATTAATTAAAGAAGTAGATATTGTTTTAGAACAATTTAGGCCAGGAGTTATGAAACGATTAGGTTTAGATTATGATACAATAAAACTTATAAATCCAAGAATTATATATGTTTCAATTACAGGCTATGGCCAGGAAGGTCCTAAAAGTAACTTTGCTGGACATGATCTAAATTATATTGGAGATACTGGCTTGTTAAGTTTAAGTATGGGCAAGGAAGATAATACAGTAGTACCTCCAGCTCTGATTGCAGATATTGGGGCAGGCTCCTATCCGGCAATAATGAATATATTATTAGCATTAAGAAAAAGAGATTTAAGCAAAAAGGGGTCATACATAGACATTTCGATGACAGATGGATTGTTCACTTTTATGTTTTGGGCACTTGGTAAAGGATTCTACAAAAACGAGTGGTCACAAAATTCAGATTATTATTTGTCAGGAGGATCACCTCGTTATAATATTTATGAAACTAAGGATAAAAGATATCTTGCAGTGGCACCAATTGAAGATAGGTTTTGGAATAAATTTTGTGAAGTAATTGATTTAGACATCATCTATAAAGATCAAAAAAGAACAGATCAAGAAATTATTGAAAAAGTTACTTCTATAATAAAAACAAAAACATCTGGTTATTGGGATAAGGTTTTTAAAAAAGCAGATTGTTGTTGCACAGTTGTCAAATCTCTTAAAGAAGCTATTGGTGATGATCATTTCATTTCAAGAAATCTTTTCTCAAAAAAAGTTAAAATTAATGATGAAACATTTTTACCTTCATTACCTTTGCCGATTAGTAAACAATTTTTAAGCCCTAAAATAATTAAATCTTTTCCAAAACTAGGTGAACAAAATAAAACTTATATGAAATAAATTTTATAAGTGATAGAATATTAATTTAAAGAGGAAATTTATGAAAAAAATTAATGATCTAGAATCCTACTGGATGCCATTTACCGCAAATAGAGATTTTAAAAAAGATCCAAGAATTGTTTGTTCTGCTGAAGGTATGTATTACAAAAGCCAAGAGGGTAATGATATACTTGATGCAACGGCTGGATTGTGGTGTGTTAATGCCGGACATAACAGGAAGAAAATCAACGAAGCAATAACTAAACAACTTTCAGTTTTAGATTATGCACCTTGTTTTCAATTTGGTCACCCTAAAGCATTTGAGCTAGCCAATAGAATATCAGAAATTTTTCCAGAGGGTATGAATTATGTCTTTTTTACAAACTCTGGTTCAGAAGCTGTTGATACTACTTTAAAAATTGCTTTGGCTTATCATAGAGCAAGAGGAAAAGGAACTAAAACTAGGTTGATCGGTAGAGAAAGAGGTTATCATGGTGTCGGTTTTGGAGGTATTTCTGTTGGTGGAATGCCAAGAAACAGACAATACTTTGGTACCTTATTGTCAGGTGTAGACCACCTTCCTCATACTTTTGACCATGAAAGGAATGCATTCTCTAGGGGAGAGCCTGAGTTTGGGGAAGAGTTCGCTGACAAGTTAGAAGATATTATTGCACTTCATGATGCATCTACAATAGCAGCAGTTATAGTTGAGCCCATGGCTGGTTCAACTGGTGTTTTACCCCCTCCAAAAGGTTACTTAAAAAAGCTTAGATCTATATGTACTAAACATGACATTCTTTTAATATTTGATGAAGTTATAACAGGCTTTGGAAGATTAGGAACAGCAACAGCTTCGGATTACTTTGGTGTCGTTCCTGATATTATTTCATGTGCAAAAGGTATTACAAATGGCGTTATCCCAATGGGAGGCGCAGTAGTGAAAGATGAAATATATGAAACTATGTTAGATGAAGCAGATAATCCAATAGAATTATTCCATGGTTACACATATTCAGGACATCCTATTGCTGCTGCAGCTGGTTTAGCTACACTTGAAATATATAAGGAAGAAAACTTATTTGAAAGGGCATCAGAACTTTCTCCTTATATGGAAGAAGTTGCACATTCTTTAAAAGGTGAAAATCATATTATAGATATTAGAAATATTGGTTTGGTTGCTTCTGTAGAACTTATGCCAAGAGAAGGTGCTATAGGATCACGTGGTTATGAATTAATGAAAAGAATGTGGGACAAAGGTGTTATGGTAAGATTTACGCAAGACACCATGGCAGTAACTCCACCCTTAATTGCTGAAAGAAAACATATTGATGAAATGTTTGATAAAACTCGTGAAGCTCTAAAAGAGATAAATTAAACTATATCTGGGATAGATCTTTTTGTTTCCTCATGATTTGATAAAGCATCCTCTATGGCAAGAGCTATTTCGCTTAACTTAGCATCATTACCTGCAGGAGCAATTAATTGAATTCCAAAAGGTAAGTTTTTATGATCTAGCCCACAAGGTAGTGCCCATGCACAAGGAATAGCCATAGTAGGAGCATAGCTTAGAGCAAGCCATCTCATATAAGTAGGAAGTTTTTCATTATTTATTTCTTCCACAAAAAGCTGTTCATGTGGGAAAGGAGATACTGAAGCAGCAGGACAAATTAAAACATCATAATTTTCAAAAAATTTTCTAAAATTATTATAAATTTTTGTTTGTTCTTGGTGTGCCCAAGTTATATCTTCCATTGTATATTTTAGACCTCTTTCTACATTGTCAATAACGTTTGGTCCTAGAAGTTCTTTATTATTTTTAACCTTTTCAAGGTGTGATGCTACATAGTTAAAACCTCTAATTACTTCAAAACAATCGTGTATATTTAAAAAGTCTGGATTATCATTATTAGAGTAATTAAAACAACTTTTAATAACTTCTATTTTTTTGACAAATACCTTTTTAATTTCATTATCCACAGGTGCACAACCAAGGTCAGTTGAAAAGGCCATTTTCATAGATGACAAGTCTGAAGGCACAAGTTCTGCGGGAAGAGAAAAAGAATTTAAAGATGAAAAAATATCATTATTACTTATATCTACTATTGCTTGTAATAATAAATAAGCATCTGTTACATCTCTTCCCATTGGGCCAGCAACAGAAAAAGGGTTTAATACTATTCCTTCAGTGGAAGGAACCATTCCAGGAGATGGTCTAAAACCAGTAACTCCACAAAAACCTGCAGGGGTTCTTAAACTACCTCCATAGTCAGTTCCTGTTGCAAGAGATATCATGTTCAAAGATAATGCTGCTGCACTCCCTCCTGATGAACCTGCAGATGTTAAATCGAATTGAAATGGATTTCCTGTTGCTCCATAAACTCTATTTTTGGTATTAGCACCAGCACCAAATTCTGGAGTATTCGTTTTACAGAAAACAATTCCTCCCTCTTTACGAATGTTTTTAACAATATTATCGTCATGTTTTGGAATATGATTTTTAAATAATAATGAACCGTATGTGGATCTAAGATTTTTGACCATTTGAAGATCTTTTATTCCGACAGGTAATCCATGAAGTAATCCTAAAGTTTCTCCCTTAGAAACTTTTTCATCACACTTTTTTGATTGTTCAAGAACATCTTTTTGATCAATAGCAACAATTGCATTTATGTTTGAATTATGCTTTTCGTATTGTTCTATGCAACTTTTTACAAGTTCGGTTGACGATATTTTTTTTTGTCCAATTAAATTTCTTGCTTTGTGAGCAGGCAGATTTGATATCTGGGTCATTTTTAAATCCTTAAAAGATAATCTTATAATACAACCAAATTATATCAATTATTAATTCAAATACTTGACAAAGAATAGATTAGGATAATGATAGTATTGTTATGAATGTAGTTGAAAAGCTAAGAAATGTTAATTTAAGGCCTACTAAGCAAAGAATTCTTTTAGCAAAACAAATATTGGTTGGAAAAAATAAACATTTTACAGCTGAAACAATTCAAAAAGAGGTATTATCTAATGGCCAGAGCATCTCTTTAGCGACAATATACAACTGTTTAAACAAATTTGTAAGTGTAGGTCTTTTAAAACAAATTGATCAACAAGGTGAAGTTACAATTTTTGACACTAATGTATTGCACCATCATCATTTTCTAAATCAGAATACTGGAGAATTAATTGATATTGATCCTGATGAAATAGGTTTTTCGAAACTTCCTGAAATCCCAAATGGTTTTGAAAGTGATGGGGTAGAGGTTCTTATTAAAATTAAAGAATAAAAATCTAGTTTAGAATTATTCTAACCTGTTGACATTAATTATCTCAATTAATATATTTTAATTAGAACAATTTAATCAGAAAGGTTTTCATAAATGGATGATCAAAGTATAAGTAAATGCCCCGTGATGCATGGATCAGCAACACAAAATAGTGGTATTAGTACAACAAATCGCGATTGGTGGCCAAACCAATTGAATATAAATATTCTTCATCAAAATGATAAAAGATCTAATCCTATGAGTACAGAATTTGACTATAGAGAAGAATTTAAGAAACTTGACTACTTTGCTTTGAAAAAAGATTTAACAGACTTAATGACTGATTCTCAAGATTGGTGGCCTGCAGATTATGGTCACTATGGTCCTTTTTTCATAAGAATGACATGGCATGCAGCTGGAACATATAGAACTGCTGATGGAAGAGGTGGTGGAGGAACCGGAGATCAAAGGTTTGCTCCCTTAAATAGTTGGCCAGATAATGGAAATTTAGATAAAGCTAGAAGACTTTTATGGCCAATAAAACAAAAATATGGAAATAAAATAAGTTGGGCAGACTTATTTATTCTAACAGGTAATGTTGCCATAGAATCAATGGGTGGTAAAACATTTGGCTTTAGTGGTGGAAGACCTGATATTTGGTCTGCTCCTGAAGACATATATTGGGGTAGAGAAGAAGAGTGGCTTCAAAATAAAAGATATACCGGCGAAAGAGATTTAGAAGTTCCTTTAGGTGCTGTTCAAATGGGTTTGATTTATGTTAATCCGCAAGGACCTGATGGTAATCCAGATCCTTTAGCAAGTGCTAAAGATATAAGAGAGACATTTGCTCGAATGGCGATGAATGATGAAGAAACTGTGGCTCTTACAGCAGGTGGTCATACTTTTGGTAAATCTCATGGTGCTGCAGATCCAGATACATATGTTGGTTCTGAACCTGAAGGTGCTCCAATGGAAGAAATGGGCTTAGGCTGGAAAAATTCTTATGAGACAGGAAAAGGTGGACACACTATAACAAGTGGAATTGAAGGAGCATGGACTGCTAATCCAACTCAATGGGACAATGGTTATTTTGATATTCTTTTCGGTTATGAGTGGGAGTTGGTTAAAAGTCCTGCTGGAGCATATCAATGGCATCCTATCAATCCAAAAGATGAAGATATGGCTCCCGACGCTCATGATAGTTCTAAAAAGGTCACTACAATGATGACAACAGCAGATATGGCTATGAGAGAAGATCCTGAATATAGGAAAGTTTCAAAAAGATTTCATGAAAATCCTGATCAATTTGCTGATGCTTTCGCAAGAGCTTGGTTTAAATTACTTCATAGAGATATGGGCCCTAAATCGCGTTATTTAGGTCCAGAAGTTCCAGAAGAAGATTTAATTTGGCAGGATCCTATTCCTCTAGGAAATAAATCTTTTGATATCGAAGCAGCAAAAGAGAAAATTGCTAATTCTGGATTATCTATTTCAGAAATGGTCGAAACAGCATGGGCTAGTGCATCTACTTTTAGAGGTACTGACATGAGAGGTGGAGCTAACGGTGCAAGAATTAGATTAGCACCTCAAAAAGATTGGGGTGCAAATAAACCTGATCAACTTTCAAAAGTTTTATCTAAATATCAAGAAATTGCTAATGACACTAATGCATCAATTGCTGACATTATAGTTTTAGGTGGAAATGTAGGAATTGAAAAGGCTACTGGTAAAAAAGTTTCTTTTACACCTGGAAGGGGAGATGCAACAGAGGCTCAAACTGATGTTGATTCATTTTCAGTTCTTGAGCCATTGTCAGACGGATTTAGAAACTTTTTAAAAGAAGACTATGGTGTTAGTCCTGAAGAAATGTTGTTAGACAAATCACATTTGCTTGGATTAACTGCACCTGAAATGACCGTTTTGGTTGGTGGTCTAAGATCATTGGGAATAACAACTGGTAATAAAGGCGTATTCAGTAATAATTTAGAAAAATTAGATAATGAATTCTTTACAACCTTACTTGATATGTCGATAAAATGGGAGCCTACAGATCACAATACATTTAAGGGTAGTGATAAGGATGGTAAAGTTTATTTGGCATCACGTTATGATCTTGCATTTGGATCTAATTCACAATTAAGAGCATTGTCTGAGGTTTATGCTTCGAGTGACGGTTCTGAAAAAATGTTAAATGATTTTATTCTTGCTTGGAATAAAGTGATGAACAACGATAGGTTCGATAATTAATTAAATTTTTGGGCGGCAAGTTTTTCTTCGCCGCTCACTTAATCAAGATCTTGGATGAATTTCTTTATGTGTTTGAATTAACTCTGACTCATTGATATCAGTATATCTTTGAGTAGTTGATAAACTTACATGACCTAAAAGTTGTTGAATAGCCCTTAAGTCAGCACCTCCAGAGAGTAAATGCGTGGCAAACGAATGTCTCAAAGAGTGAGGTGTTGCAAAATTTGGCAGGCCTAGTTCATAACGAATTTTTTCTAATCTTCTTTGAATAATTCTTGGTGATAGAGCTTTTCCTCTTTTGCCTAAAAAAATTAAATCTTGAGGAGATTGTTTGAAAGGACAATGATTAATATATTCTTTTAAAATAGTAGTTATTTTAGGAAGAATAGGAACATCTCTGTATTTGTTTCCCTTACCCATAACACGTAGCCAATCATCTGTAGGAAGATCTTTAATTTTTAATGATAAAGCCTCATTTATTCTCAAGCCAGCACCATACATTAATAATATCACTGCTTTATCTCGCAAATTAATCCAAAATTCATTATCGTTTTTCATAATTGATTCAATTGCATCAGCAACTAATTTTGGGTCAATAGATTTTGGAAGAGGTTTGTTAACTCGAGGGCTTTTAAAAATTGAAAAATCTACTTCTTGGATTTTTTTTTCGTCTGATAGATATTTAAAAAAATTTTTAACACTTGAAATTTTCCTAGCCATAGAGCTTTTGGATAATTTTTTAATATTAAGTTCAAAAAGATATCCTCTAATTGAACTTTGTGTTGGGCTCATAAAATCAAGTTGATTCATTTTACAATATTTTAGATATTCTTTAAGGTCTCTACCGTAAGATTGGAATGTATGTTCACTATAATTTTTATTAATTTCTAGATGATGTATCCATTCATTTAAAAAATCATTAGTCATAATTTTTTTCTTTATAAAATAGATTGGCCTGTTTTTTCCCAATCTTTTAAAAAAGCATTTAATCCTTTATCTGTTAAAGGATGATCATACATTGATTGAAAAATTTTTGGAGGAATTGTAGCAACATGAGCACCTAATTTTGCTGAATCAACTATATCTTGTACACTTCGAATAGATGCTGCTAAAACTTCAGTTTTAAAGTCATGTAAATCATAAATATCCACAATTTCAGATATCAGATTGATACCATCTGCTCCTATATCATCCAATCGACCTATAAATGGTGATATAAATGTTGCGCCTACTTTTGCAGCTAATATTGCTTGTGCAGCACTAAAGCAAAGAGTGACATTTACTTTAATATTTTCATTTGAAAAATTTTTACATGCTTTTAAGCCATCCACCGTTAGTGGAACTTTTATTACAACATTTGATGCAATTTTGGATAGTTTTTTTCCTTCTAATATCATTGTTTCAGCATCCGTAGCAGTAACTTCTGCACT
>CACIWG010000035.1 GCA_902590245.1 uncultured SAR116 cluster alpha proteobacterium
ATTGTATATAGACAAAATTGACAAAAATAAACTAAATACAATATTTAAGACTAATGTTACTCCAACTTTTGTTTTCTATAAAAATAATATTGAAATTGGAAGAATTTCTGGTTATTCGAACCCAGAGATGTTTTGGTGGCAAATTGATGAAATTATTGAAAATTAATTTTTTTTATTTACTATTAATAAATAACTTATACCATAGGGGGGTATATTTTAAATCGATTTTTATTAATCAAGGATGATCGTAATGAAAACCATAAAAATGATAAATATTTCCAGAAGAAATGCTATTGCGCTGATGTTAGGCACAGCTGGATACATTATGTCTTCAGGAATAGCTTTTGCAGGTAAAGAACAAGTTCTTAAAAGAATTGATGAAATTACAAAAGGTAAAGGTGCAAAAGAATTGGATATATTTCTTGACCTTCCTGAAATAGCAGAAAATGGAAATCAAGTTAAAGTTAATTTTGAAATTGAGAGTGAAATGACTGAAGAAAATTATATTAAAAATGTTTACATTTTAGCTGATGGCAATCCTGCTCCAGATGTAGCTAAATTCTCTTTTACACCTGATATGGGTATGTGTTCTGCAACAACTAGAATTAGACTTTCAAAAACACAAAATGTCGTTCTCGTCGCTGAAAATAATAAGAATGAATACTTTATAACTAAGTCTAAGGTAAAAGTTACAATAGGTGGGTGTGGTGGATAATATAGGAGAAAATTATGTCTAAAGTTAAACCTAGAGGAAAAGTTCCAAAAAAAGCTACTATAGATGAAGTGATTGAAATTAAAACGCTTATTAGACATCCAATGCATAGTGGTAGAATGAAAGATAAAGACGGAAAAAATATTCCTAGACAAATAATTAATTCATTCAAAGTAGATTTCGAAGGTAAAGAAATATTTAAAATGAAATTAGAGCCATCAATTTCTACAAATCCATATATAGCCTTTCCATATAAGGCAAAAAAAACTGGTACATTTAATTTTGAATGGAAAGATGATATTGGAAATACATATACCATGAAAAGAAAAATGACAGTTTCTTAAAATGGCTAAAGAAAAGAAAGATATAATTAGTCGTCGATCTGTTATTAAAGCTAGTGTAGGTTTAGGCGCTCTCGGTTTGTCTTCTAAAACTTTACTTGCTAAAGAAGCAAATAATAAAAATCTACCTCCAAATATTCCAGAATGGACTCAAACTCTAGGAGATGGTGTTGACGTTAATCCTTATGGCATGCCATCTGAATTTGAATCAAACGTCATAAGAAGAAATGTTGAATGGTTAACAGCTAGTGCAGAATCATCAGTGAATTTTACACCTTTACAGGATCTTGAAGGAATAGTTACTCCAAATGGATTATGCTTTGAAAGGCATCATAGTGGTACAGCTATAATTAATCCGATTGATTATAGACTTATGATAAATGGTTTAGTTGACAGAGAAATGATCTTTACTTTAGACGATTTGAAAAGATTTCCGCAAGTTAACAAATTTTATTTTTTAGAATGTGCTGCTAATGGTGGAATGGAGTGGAAGGGTTCACAACTCAATGGTTGTCAATATACTTTTGGGATGGTTCATAATGTTCAATATACTGGAGTTAGATTATCTGATTTAATTCAAGAAACAGGCTTAAACAATAACGCTAAATGGGTTCTTGCTGAGGGTAGTGATTCCTCAGGAATGACAAGATCAATACCTATAGAAAAAATTAAAGATGATTGTATTATTGCATGGGCAATGAATGGAGAGGCTTTAAGGCCTGAACAAGGTTATCCTATAAGATTAGTAGTTCCTGGTTGGGAAGGAAATATGTGGGTAAAATGGCTGCGTAGAATAGAGTTTGGAGACAAACCATATATGACCAGGGAAGAAACTTCTAAATATACTGACTTATTATCTGATGGAAAGGCAAGAATGTTTACGTGGGTGATGGATGCAAAATCAGTAATTACATCACCTTGTCCTGAAAAACCAGTATTACAAAAGGGTATTCACCAAATTAGAGGTTTAGCTTGGTCTGGAAGGGGTAAAATAAAAAGAGTTGATGTTTCTTTAGATGGTGGAAAAAATTGGAAAACTGCTCAATTACATAGTCCAGTTTTAGAAAAGTCTCTAACAAGATTCACCATTCCATTTGAATGGAACGGTGAAGAGATGCTTTTACAATCTCGTGCAATTGATGAAACCAATTATGTTCAGCCAACAATTAAAGAACTTCAAAATATTAGAGGGGTAAATTCTATTTACCATAATAATTCTATTGCAACATGGTTAATATCAAAAAATGGTAAGGTGGATAATGTTAGGCTTGGGTAAATACATTATATTTTCACTATTCTCTATTTTTTTTTCTATATCATCTTTTTCTGAAACAAGAAAATTTAATATTGGTAAAATTGCTACAAAACAAGAAGTTGCTGGATGGGATATTGACATAAGGCCAGATGGATTAGGTGCTCCCAAAGGAAGTGGTAATGCGATCTCTGGCGAAGAAGTTTATGCAGAAAGATGTGCTTCTTGTCATGGTGATTTTGGTGAGGGTATTGACAGATGGCCCGAATTAGTTGGTGGGTCAGGAACTTTAAGTTCACACGACCCAGTGAAAACAACAGGAAGTTATTGGCCTTATGCTTCTACAATTTATGATTATGTTTACAGATCAATGCCCTTTGGAGAGGCCCAAAGTTTAACTTATGATGAGACATACAAAATTGTGGCCTATTTATTAAATATGAACGATATTATTGATGAAGATTTTATATTATCTAACGAAAATATAGGAAAAATTAAAATGCCTAACAGAAACGGTTTCTTATTACCTGATCCAAGACCTGATGTTAAAAACTTAAATGGAAATCCATGTATGAAAAATTGTAATACTCCTACAAAAATTATTGGTAAGGCTAGAGATATAGATGTGACACCTGAAGATGAGAAGTCTTAAATAACATTTAGTTTTTTATGAAAATTTTATGAAATCAAGAAGAGAATTTTTGCAATTAGCTGCGATAACTTCTGCAATAATAGGTTCTCGTTCTTTTAGTTCTGTAGCAGCTAAACAATCACTCTCTCATAATGAATTATTGCAATTTGATTCAAAAGGGCAAGTTACTCTTTTACACATAACTGATTTACATGGTCAATTAATGCCTGTTTATTTTAGGCCTCCATCGGAAAATTATGGTGTAGGTGATTTTGAGGGAATTCCACCCCATCTTGTTGGAAATGAATTTTTAAAACATTTTAATATTAAACCAAATTCTCCATTAGCTTATGCCCATACTATGGTAGATTATGTTAATTTAGCTAGGGAATATGGAAGACTTGGTGGTCTAGACCGAACCTCAAACATAATAAAACAAATTAGAGCAGAACGTGGAGATAATAAAGTTTTACTTTTGGATGGTGGCGATACATGGCAAGGTTCATACACTTCATTAAAAACTCAAGGTGCTGATATGGTGTCAGCTATGAATAAACTTCGGCCAGATGCTATGGTAGGCCATTGGGAATTTACATTTGGTAAAGACCGGCTCGCTGAACTCCTAGACGAAATGCAATATCCTTTTTTAGGAGGTAATGTTTTTGATACAGAATGGGATGAACCAGTTTTTGAGGCAATAAAATTTTTTGAAAGAGGTGGTGTAAATATAGCAGTAATTGGTCAACATTTCCCATACACACCAATTGCAAACCCTAAATACATGGTAGAAGGCTGGTCATTTGGAATAAGGCCAAAGGTTATACAAAAAAATATAAATAAAGCTAAGAAAAAAGGGGCTGAAGTTGTCGTATTATTGTCACATAATGGCTTTGATGTTGATCAAAAGCTTGCATCAACTTTAGAAGATCTAGATGTTATCTTAACTGGACACACCCATGATGCAATTCCTGAAGCTATTAATATAAATAATACTTTGCTTTTGTCTTCTGGTTCACATGGAAAATTCATTGGTAGAATAGACCTGGATATAAAAAAAGGTAAAGTCGTCGATTATGCTTCTAAATTAATTCCAATATTTTCAGATGTTATAAATCCAGACCCAGAAATGACAGAACATATAAATAAATTAAGACAACCCTATGAACAAGAATGTAATAGAGTATTGGGAAAAGCGGATACTCTTTTATATAGAAGAGGTAATTTCAATGGCACTTGGGATGATGTGATTTGTGATGCTATTATGATTGAAAGAGAAACAGAAATATCATTTAGTCCAGGCTTCAGATGGGGTACTTCATTATTACCTGGTCAAAATATTACCATTGATGATATGTATTCCCAAACCTCAATGAATTACCCTGAAGTCTACAGAATGGAAATGTCTGGAAAGATGATTAAAGATATACTTGAAGATGTTTGTGATAATATTTTCAATACTGATCCATTTTTTCAACAAGGTGGTGATATGGTAAGAGTTGGAGGCTTAAGATATACATGCAGTCCAAAAAATAAAATGGGTAATAGGATTAATGATATTGAATTAATATCTACGGGAGATCGTCTTGTATCTAATAAAAATTATATTGTTGGGGGATGGGGGTCTATAAATCCAAATGTAAAGGGACCTAAAATTTTTAACCTGTTAGAAAATTATATAAGTAAATCAAAATTGGTAAGACCAAAAAATAAAAATAATATAAAAATATTAGGTATGTGAAATTTTATGAATGCTTATGAAATTAAAGAATTGACATAACATTTTATTTTAAGGTTAAATTATTAAATGAAACTTATATCATTCATAATAACGTTAATTTTTCTAACCAAAACATCATATTCTGATGAAAAGATGCTTGCATTAGGTGACAAGGAATACGGACAACATCTTGCTGGGGAATGTGTTACTTGTCATAAAGCAAACTCCGATAAAGCAATACCTTCAATAAATGGATATGATAAAGAAGTTTTTTTAACTGTAATGTTAGCCTATAAAAACAAAGAAATGGAAAATCCGGTAATGCAAATGATTGCTGGCAGGTTAGATAATGAACAAATTGCATCCCTAGCACTATATTTTAATAGTTTAAAATAATAATCAATTTTTTTAATTTACAATACAATGTAAACTGATATCATTTAAATAATACCTTACTGGGTATAGTAAATAAACTATGGGGAGGAGTTTAAATGTCGAAATATACAAGACGTTCTTTTGTGAAAACAGCTGCTTTGTCTGCTACCGCACTTTCCATGCCATCAATTGCTTTTGGTGCTTTGCCAAAAGTCGTTGTAATTGGTGGTGGTGCTGGTGGAGCAACTGCTGCTAAATATATTGCAAAAGATTCTAAAGGGAAAGTAGATGTAACTTTAAT
This sequence comes from uncultured SAR116 cluster alpha proteobacterium, assembly GCA_902590245.1. Lineage (GTDB taxonomy): Bacteria > Pseudomonadota > Alphaproteobacteria > Puniceispirillales > Marisalimonadaceae > TMED54. The sequence continues at coordinate 5,330 of CACIWG010000035.1, forward strand.
TGAAGCATCAAAAAGATATTATACTTGTTTTTTTTCTAATTTGTATCTTGGTGATTTTCGAAATTATGGATCCATTGGTCACAATTACTATGGACTTGCTGTTAATAGAGGTGTCAATGTAGTTCATGAATGGGCAAAATCAGTTGATCCTGCAGCTAAAAAAGTAAATTTAGGGTCTGGTGGAAGTGTGTCATATGATAAATTAGTCGTCTCGCCAGGAATTGATCTTAAATACGATTCGATTAATGGCTATTCTGCAGATGTTCAATCTAAAATGCCACATGCTTGGAAATCAGGAACTCAAGTTCAATTGTTAAAGAACAAAGTCAAAGGCATGAAAAAGGGTGGAACATTTGTTATGGTACCACCACCAAATCCATATCGTTGTCCACCAGGACCATATGAAAGAGTTTCTATGATTGCTCATCAATTTAAAAAATCAAATCCTACTGCAAAGATTGTTGTTTTAGATCCGAAGAAAAAATTTTCAAAAATGGGTCTCTTTCAAGAAGCTTGGCAAAAACATTACCCTGGAATGATAGAATGGATTGGAGTTGATACTCATGGTGGATTAAAAAATATAAATGCTGCTACCATGGAATTCGAAACTGATTTAGATACATTTAAGGCAGATGCTGCATCTGTTGTTCCTGCGCAACAGGCAGGAGCTATTGCTATGACTGCAGGCATTAATAAAGGAGATTGGTGCCCTATAGTAGCAGGGTCAATGCAATCACAAGCTGATGAAAACATATATGTTTTAGGTGATGCATCTATAGCAAAATCAATGCCTAAGTCTGGTTTTTCAGCTAATAGTCAAGCAAAAGTTGCTGCTAACCATATAAGAGGAAGTTTGACAGGAAGTAAGGTTTTCCCTGCAAGATACTCTAATACTTGTTGGTCTTTAGTAGCTACAAATGACGGTGTCAAAGTTGGGGCAAGTTATAAGGCCGGAGCTGAAAAAATTGATGTCACAAGTAAATTCATCTCTAAGACTGGTGAAAGTAGTGATCTTAGAAAAGCTACTTATGAAGAATCTATAGGATGGTATGAAGGTATAACATCCGATATGTTTTCATAATTAATTGATCAAAAGGCAGGAAAAATCCTGCCTTTTTTTTATTTTATTTTATTAATTTTCTTTCTAACCATCTTTGCAATAAACCAAATAATGATTAAAATAATTGGAACACATAGTGCTAAAAAGATTTCTTTACTGACAAAGAATTTCTTAAAGTTTAGTGGGTCTACTAAAGTGCTTATTAATCCAATTATATAATATGTCATCGCAATTATTGACAGAGACTCTACTGTTTCTTGTAATCTAAGTTGTGCTCTTGCTCTTACTTCCATAGATTCAAGTAAATTTTTATTTTGTATTTGTACCCCCATCTCAATTTGGGTTCTTACTAGATTATCTGCTCTTTGAGCTCTATTTGCCAGTGATTCCAATCTTCTTGAAAATGCTTCGCAAGTTCTAATAGCAGGTTGAAGTCTTCGGCTTAAAAATTCATCATTTGTTTGAAAAGAATCTAATCTTATTTCTCTTAAATCTTTAACTCTTTGTTCAACTAATTTATAGTAAGCAGAAGTTGCAGATAAACGGTAATTAGTAGAAGAAGATATTTCTTCAATTTTTGCGACTACATATGATAATTCATTTAAGTCTTTTTGATAATCAGGATAAGTAATTGAACTTTTGTCTAAATTTTTTTTTGCTGTTTGAGAGACAGATTTGGTAATTTCTGTAATTTGTTGTTCTAATTCACTCAAATTTAAACTTTCATCTCTAACTTGTGTTAAACCAAATAAAGAAAGTACTTGATAAGTTTCTAATTCTACAATTCTTTGCAGTAAACGTCCTGTTCTTCTAGTTCTTAGTGCTTTATTTTGAATAAATACTCGTCTAAATCCTGTTCCTAAAAAATCTGTTCTGTCAGATTTAAAGGACATGAATACATTTGCACCATCTTCAGCAACATTAGAGCCAGCAAAATTATCATGATAAAAATATTTTTCGATTTCTATAGGTTTGAAATTGTGACTTGATGGAGCCATTTCAATCCATGAGGAAAGAAAATGTTGACCTGGAAAATTTTTTAAGAAATTTATTGGAAGTATATTTAAAAATTTAATATCAAATAAGTTGGTCTCATTTTTATTTATTTCAATTTTGTTTGGATAAATTAGTGTTAAAGATATAAATTCTGTGTGACACTCATATCTTATTATAAGATCTTTACCTTCTGCAACCCAAAATTTTGATGGCTTATTAGGTAAACTTTGAAAGTTTAATTTTTTTAAAAATTTGTCAAGATAGCTCCAAGCTTTGTTTTCACCATTATCTTTAATTAAGTATGCAAAATGAAAAGTTCTTAAATTATTCTCTAATTTTATATATGGTCTTGCATGAAGTTCGTCTTTGAATGATGAAATTTTATTTGCACTTAATTTTTCCATATCCAAATCCTGTATTTATTATTTTATTATTTATAATTAATCAATATCTTGAATAACATAAAAATATTTTAAGATTTATATATATAAAAGCAACTACATGTTGTCTAAAATAATGTTAATAATTAATAGCCAAACAACAAATGGTCTTTTTCAATAGTTCACGGTCTTCAACTTTAGTCTTTTTTCTTTGATGTTATGTCATTTTTAATATTTTGTCATTAGGTCATGTAAAGTTAATAAATATTAATTGAACTTTGACCATTTACGTGTCTAAATTTTGACTTTTGCTTCTTTTGTTAATTCTAAGTCTACGATTGGATATAATATGATTTATATGTTAATCAACCATGTTTGTTTTTTACTTTTGCTTGCCACGTACAGCATCTTTTATAAAAAATAGTCACTTTTTCCTTCTGGTGTTATGGCGGTGTTACTAATAATTTCTTATGGTCAGAGAATTGTTAATATTTAGGGTGTTAAAAGTCAATATAAGCGGAAATATAATTCACGTGTTGGGTGTTCAAGTCTATCCTCAGCTACCAAAACATATCTTTAATTTTATCTTTAAACACTTTAAACTTTTTTGAAAATCTAAATTCTTACTTGCTTGCATTAAAACTTTTTTTTCTATAAACCTTTAAAAAATAAGTAAAAAGTAATTATGGTTCAAATAAATATAAAACAACAAGTAATGATTTTTTTCATTTCTTTATTGATTTTATTCCTTATGTACGCACCTTCATTATGGATTGATAATGCTCATCACGATGTCATAAGGCATTTTAAGATAACAAATACACCTAAAAATTGTTTCGATGATCCTCAATTTGGCTGGATAGTAGGTTTTTTGGGTAGACCATTTGCAGGACTTTTTGAGTGTTTAGTCTTCATAAATATTCACTCATATTCTGATTTAATAATTTGGAGACTCGTTGTCATAATATTGTTAGCTTTAACAAATACAATTTTAGTTTTAATTTTAAAGTCTAACAATATTGGTATTGTCAAAGCCTTTATAATATCAACACCAATTTTTATTTTACCAGGAGCACTAAATAGTGTTTTCATGATAAATATTCCAAACGCTATATCTT
>CACIWG010000036.1 GCA_902590245.1 uncultured SAR116 cluster alpha proteobacterium
TTTCGATCACTTCATGTAATGTTATTCCTCCAAGTTGTGGATTAATTCTTATACAATTAGGAATTGGGTATATGCCTTTGAAGTTTGGAAGACGAGAAAAATGAATGTTTATAATATTATGTTTTTTTATGGCATCATACTTAAATATAAATTGATTTTGAGCTGAAATAATCAAATCAAACTTTATATTATTTAAATATTCTTGTAATGTAGTGCTTTTATTGATAAAGATGATTTCTTTAGAGTATTTAGTATAATCTATTAGCCTTAAGTCTTTTTTTGATGAAGTGTATATTAAAGATATGTTAAATTTTTTGAATCGACAAAGCCCAAAAGCTAAAATAGATGGCAAAAGACCTTTTCCTATTATACAAATTTTTATTAGAAAATCTCCTACAACATATAGAATAACATCTAGGTGGTTAAACAATAAATCTATTAGCAAAAGATTAATTTCTATGTCAACTAGATTTTCAAAGATATTATATAAATATGACAATTATTACTTAATACATGACTTTAAAACAAACGAACAAAAAATCACAAATGATTTACGTGAATATTCTAAAGATATTTATTCTAAATCTGATAAAGACAATAAAAAGAATGAAGATAATCCGTACAAAATTTTTTACTCAATTAAAATTTTTAAATTTAATATAATTATCTCAACAGTCGGTATTTACGCTATACATAGAAATTTTGATCCAGGAAGTACTTTCTTAAGAGACGAAATACCCGGAATTAAATTTAGATTAGGTTTTAATACTTTTTTACATTTTTTATTTAGTATAATTTTATCAATATTTACTAAAGATTATATAAAAGAAATTTTTCTAAGTTTAGAAGATTTTACCATAAAGAATTATGATCTAATTTTAAAAAAAAGATTAAATCTTTCTAAATCAATTGAAATTGATTTAAAGCCCATTTTAAGTTTTTTTCAGCTGAAAAATGCATACAGACTTTATGGATTGGTAAAGGATAACAGAATACATATTTCTAAAAACTATGATTATTCAAAATGTCTAACTTATAAAGAAATAAAAATTGTAAATGAAATAGAAAAAAAATATGGAGAAAAAGCAAAAGAAAACTTTGAAAATAAAATTTCTCTATTAAATTATATACCAATACTCGATTTTTTTAATATAACAAGTATTTTAAATCAACCTGATATTTTTGAACTAACTAGATCTGCAAATATGAATTTTGTTTCAAAGGAATTTAAGTTCAAAAAAAAGAAAATAACTCATTCAAATAATATTTTTAAAAAGGTTAAGAAAATAAACAAAAACAATACTTATACATTTGATACAAAAATCTTTTGTGATACAGAAGTTGTTAAAGAACAAGTTGTAGTAAATACGCCACAAACAATATACATCGAAGATGCAAGATTTAAAACCTTCGATCGCTTGTCAATTGTTCAAACTGATGAATATATTTTGAAAGAAAGTTTTTCTGAGGATCCAAACATTTTTTATTATGCTGAAAATTTTCCATGGCTAAAAAAAATTAATAATAATGAAGTCTCTATTTTAGAAAAAATGAAAATAATTACTTTATCTGATGGAATTTTTTGTTCTGTAGGATTAAGCAGTAATTATTTCACTTGGTTAATTGAAATATTGCCTAGGATATATGCTAGTTCAAATCTTAGTAAGAAAAATAAAATATATATTTTAGGTAAAAAAAAGAAATGGCATGATGAATATCTTAAATTATGCAATCTCAATAAAGAAGTTAAATTTCTTGATCCGGAGTTATCTTATGAATTTGTTAATACAGATATAATAATTACATCCATAAGAGAAATTTCTAACGATAATGCAATAAAATATTTAAGGAACCACTTATTAAAAAATAAATTCCAACAAAATAATGATTTTCAAAAAGTTTATGTCTCTCGAAGGAGGTATTTATCTCATAGATATTTAATAAATGAAATAGAGGTAGAAAAATATTTATTAGCAAAAGGTTTCAAAATAATTATACCTGAAAAATTGACTGTCCATCAACAAATTTCTATTTTCAAAAATGCTAAAGTAATCATTGGTCCAACTGGTGCTTGGGCATCGAACTTAATTTTTTGCAAACAAAAGCCTGATGTATTTATAATAACGCCAATGGATCATTTAGGAATATTTTTTTGTTACTTAAGCAATATTTCTGGTTGTAATTTTCAATGGCTAGGTTCTCTTCCATTAAATCAATTTAAAAATGATAGAATACATAATGACCATTATTTGGATTTAAAGATACTTGAAAGACTAAAAATATGATAGGAATTATTTTATTAGGTGGAACAGGCTCAAGGTTAAAACCCTTTACGAACTATACAAATAAACATTTATTGCCTATATATATGCTGCCAATGTTTTACTATCCGATGTCATTTTTGATTGAAATAGGTGTTACAAGCTTTATTTTAGTAATCAATAAACAAGATCAAAATATTTTTTACGAAATTCTTGGAAATGGAGAAAGTTTGGGGTTAAATATTAATTATAGAATTCAAGAAAGACCAGAAGGCATACCAAGTGCAATATTTGAAGCTCTAAAAATTAAAAAAAATTTTGATGATGATATTTTCGTATCACTTGGGGATAATATCTTAATATCATCTGATACTGTGCAATATATAAAGTCTAATAAATTTGACAAAAATAAAGCACTCAATCTATTGTTTTATGTTTCAAACCCAAGCCAGTTTGGGGTTGTAGATTTTAAAAAAGGCCCATTAATTATAGAAAAACCAAAAATTCCTCCTTCAAATTATGCAGTAACAGGATTTTATTATTATCCAAATAAATTTCTTGATAAAATTGGGAAAATAGAACCTTCAAAAAGAATGGAAACTGAAGTTACTGATTTAAATAATATTTTGTTAAAAGAAAATAAAATGAATTTTTATAAAATTAAAAGAGGTTCTTTGTGGACTGATGCAGGATCTTTTAACGATTTTCAAAGTAGTTCAAATTATATGGAAACAATTTTCAAAATGCAGGGTTTGCTTTATGGTTGTATAGATGAAATTTGTTACAGAAAAGGACTTATTTCTCTTGACCAATATAAAAAAAGAATTAATGATCACTATGGCCTTACTAGCGATATTGGTAGTTATTTATATTCAACAATTGAGGATTAATAGTTGCGAACTTTATTGACGTTTTTTTTTATACTTGTTTTGTATTTTATAATTACTGTCGATAATCCAATCAACTTTTGGGGTGTTTCAATGGATGGGCCTACTTTTTCACTTGGTCATGCATTAAACTTATTACATTTTTTTGATGGTAGAGTAGTAGGGAATCCTGAAGTTGTTCAACCTGGCGTTTGGTATCAAATAATTTGCTTTATAATTTTATTTTTTTCAGCCATTTTTCATAATGGAGATATTTTTGAAGAAGTTTTAAAAGATCCAGAATTTTTTTGGATTTTTCTTCAAGCAAGCCCCATTCTTATAACACTTGTTAGTTATTATTTATTCAATAAATTATTTTTTAAAAATATAAATTCTTCTATGTTCAATGTCTCTAAATCTTCAAATTTAGGCATTTTAACTTCAATTTCTTGTTTTAGTTTACTATTACTCAATAAAAACTTTTATAGATATAACATTTGGGAACTATTTAATGAAACTTTTTCATTTTTAGTTATATTGATTTATTACTATTTTTTTAAATTATATTTAGAAAAAAATAATAAAACTGTTAAGTCAACTGAAGCTAATCATTTACAATATACTTTTTTTTTAGGAATGGCGGGCTGTTTTATTTATTTTCAAAAATTGCCTTATCTTGCTTTCCCATTTGCAACTGGTTTGTTTATATTTATTATTAATTATAGTAGTGGCATCTCCAAAAAAGAATGGCTGATCAAATCATTAAAAGATTCAATATACCATGTTATTGGTTTTTTTACATTTTTATTAATTATTGGACTATTATTTTTTGGTGTTGCAGGATTAAAAGAGATGTTAGGTACTCACCTAACAATGCTTTTGAGAGATGGATACTATAGAGGTGGCGGGAATAATATAATTGATCCAAATATTTTTATTTCGGGATTATTAAGTTTTTGGAATGACTATAAAACTTTTTGGATATTTTTGATGTCAATTATTTCATCTGTAATCGCAATTTATATTTTATCTTTAAGATTTAAAAAAATTACTATATATAAAGATTTTTTGTTTCAACATGCTTCTGAAAATTTCAATTTTATCAAATTATCTTATTTAATATTAGTAACTATTCTACTTATAATTGGAATATCAAAACATTACATACCTTATTATACATTAACAGTAACTGCTGTATTCCCCCTTATTTTTATGGAGATTTCTAAAATAAGAGGTTTTTTCATAGTTAATTTAATTTTACTTCCCATTTTAGTATTTATAGGATTTGAAAATGCTTTTCTTCAAAGAGAAATTAGGAAAATTGAATCTAATAATGCTATTGAATCACAATTAGATGAAAAAGAAATATTGTCGTATGGTATACCCGAAAATACATATAATGTATGGTTTTATAGAACTACAACAGCTACAGGTTACAGAATGACAATTATTCAATTTTCTTCATTATATCATATGCAAGATAAATTTCTTAAAATTAATGGTCCAAATATTGAAGGAAGTCCTTGGAATGAAAAAGTTTATTTTGAAGGTGGTGGAAAACTTTTAAAAAATATTCCATATAATTTTATTATAATGGATAAAAGAACACGAGATTATATAAAGAAAGTAAAAATTCATGAATGGTTATTTGACAAAAGTTCTTTTAAAGAAACTAATTTGAGAAGATTGGTATACTTTTCTAAGATAAAAAAATAAATGACTAATTTTATTCTAAAAAAAATCAATCAAATTGTTGATCACAGAGGTTCAATTCAAGCTCTGGAGTGTTCTGATTTTTTTAATTCAAAATTTGAAAGATTTTATTTTTTAAAATTTACTTCTGAAAATGTTATTAGAGGCTATCATGCTCATAAAAATCTGATACAGATTTTTTTCCTTATTAATGGATCAGTTGAAGTCAGTCTTGATGATGGTGAAAAAAAATCAATAGTAATTTTAGATGATTATAAGACAGCAATTTTTCTAACTAAGCCTTTGTGGAGAACTGTAAAACCATTAGAAAAAAATTCAATAATGGGAGTGTTGTGTGATAAAGTTTACGACACTGATGATTATATCAGAGATTATAACGAATTTATCAAATATGTAAAAAAGGTTTAGATTAAATGGAATTTGCAGATGTCAATTATATAAATAAAAAATATAAAAAAAATTATGAAAGAATATTTGAAAATAATATTGTCAAAAATCAATTAATTTTAGGAAACGACGTTAATAAATTTGAAACGGATTTTTCAATTTTTAATCATGCTAAATTTTGTAAAACTGTAAATAGTGGTTATGATGCTTTGTATCTTGCATTGTTATTTTTGAGAAAAAATACCAAAAAACGAAAAGTTATTGTTCAAAGCCATAGTTTCTATGCTTCATTTTCTTCAATTATTGCAGCTGGATTTGAAATTTTAGCTTTAGATACTTCTACTTGTAATTTTAATTTAGATATTGAACAACTAAAGCATTACATGTCAGATGATATTGCAGCAGTTTTAAATGTTAGATTATACGGTATTAGTGGAAATTCAATTGAAATTCTCAAATTGTGTAAATCATATAATGCATATTTTATTGAGGATTGCGCTCAATCTCATGGAATAATTGAACAGTCAAAAAAACTTTTTAATTATAAAAAATATGCTCAAGCTTATAGTTTTTATCCAACCAAAAATCTTGGTGCATTGGGGGATGGGGGAGCTGTTCTAACAAATGATAAAAAATTAGCTGATTTCGTTTGTTCATATAGAGATTATGGAAAGAAAACAAAATTTGAACATAAATATTTGGGCATTAATTCAAGAATGGATACTCTTCAAGCATCTATATTACGTTTTAAATTAAAAAAATTAAATTATATCAATAGTATAAGAAGAAAAAAAATTATATATTATAGTAAAAGAATTGACCCAGAAAAAATTCTTATTAAATTGCCGTATTTAAATATTAATGAAAAAAAACTAGCTCCACATGTATTTCCTATTTTCCCTAAAAATAAAAATAAATTAATTAGAAATTTTAAAAAAAAGAATATAGTATTTAATTATCATTATCCTTATTCAATACATAATTTTAAAGATATTTTTGGCAATAAGTTATTCATAAAAGAATGTGAAATAAGCGTTAAAATGGCAAATAATGTAATTAGTGTTCCTTTTGGTTGTCACTTGAAATCAGAAGAACAGGATTTAATTATAGATATTATTAACAATTAATATATGATTTACATGCTATGAGCACTAATATTAGAGACCTTCAGAAATTCTTTATTAAAAAAGAATATCCTTCAATGATAATATTTGATGTTACGAATACGTGTAACTTGAGATGCATTCATTGTCCACAGCCACTTTTACAAAAAGAACCAGATTTTTTTAGTATTAATTTAAAGATTGATCATGTGGTAAAAGTTCTTGATGAAATAAAAGATGGAAAAGAACAAATTTTGTTAAGATTTGCTGGAGATGGTGAACCTACAGTTAATAAAGATTTATATAAAATGATAGAAAAGTCAAAACAGCTTAAAAATACAATAGTAAATTTGACTACAAATGGAATTTTAATGGATGAAGAAAAAATTATTAACCTACTTAATTCGAAGATAGATTTGATTGACATCTCTATAGATGCATTAACTAAAGAGACATATAGAAAAGTTAGAGTTGGAGGAAACTTTGATAAACTGATGAATAATATAAATTTTCTTTTAAATAAAGTAAAATTAAATAAATTGAGCACAAAAGTTATGGTTAGTTTTGTTGAACAACATGAAAATAAAAACGAAGTTGAAGGATTTAAAAATTTCTGGAAGTCAAAAGTTGATTATGTAATGGTTCGTTCACTACATTCTGCAGTTGAATCTCTTTCTGAACAAAAAAATTTAGAGAGCAAACTTAACAATCAATCTTTAAAAATTGAGAGATATCCATGTCCCCATTTATGGAAAAGATTAACAATAGATTTTTTAGGTAATATAAAATTTTGTGCACATGAATGGAATAATAATAATGATGTGATTCTGGGGAATCTTAAAAATACGTCTATAAAATCTGCTTGGACTGGTAAAATTATGCAAGAAGCTAGAAAAAGTCATATTGAAAATAATTTTAAAGAAGGACATATATGTCAAAAATGTACTGACTGGGCCTCCTCGAAATGGGATTATGGCTATGAAAGACTTGTTGATAGGGTTGTTAATAAAAAACCAACACTTTATCCTAATTAAAAGAATATTTCATGAATGAATTAATACCATTTAGTAAAGCATGTATAGTTGGAGATGAACTTGAATTTGTAAAAGATTCTATAAAAAGTGGTTATACTTCTGCAAACGGAAAGTACACAAAGAAGTGTTTAAAATTCTTTGAAGAATTTTTTAATCATAACAGATCTTTATTAACCAATAGTTGTACTGCAGCACTAGAAATTTCTATTTTATTAGCAGATATTAAATCAAAAGACGAAGTTATATTACCTTCCTTCACTTTCCCATCAACTGCAAATTGTATTGTTTTACGTGGTGCTGTTCCAATTTTTGCTGATATTGAAAAAGAAACATTATGTTTAGACATAAACGATGTAAAAAAAAAAATAAGTAAAAAAACAAAAGCTATTATTAATGTTCATTATGCGGGAATTTCTACTAATTCAGAAGAGCTTAGAAAAATTTGTGATCATTTTGAAATAATGTTGATTGAGGATGCTGCCCAATCTTTTTATGGGTTTGACAAAGCTGGACCATTTGGGATGCATGGTCATATTTCTTGTTTTAGTTTTCACGAAACAAAAAGTATTACATGTGGAGAAGGTGGAGCAATTGTTCTTAATGAACCAAGTTTATATAAGAGAGCAGAAATTATTCTTGAGAAGGGTACAGATAGAATTTCTTTTCAAAAAGGATTAATAGATAAGTATACATGGAGAGATGTTGGTTCTTCATATGGCTTGTGTGATTTTAATGCAGCATTCTTATATGGTCAATTATGCAAAATAGATAAAATAATTTCTCTTAGATCTAAAATCTGGGAAAATTATTTTAAAAATTTAAGTGAAAAATTAAATGTTAATAATTTAATACATAATAAAATGTACGATAATCTTAAAACAAATGCTCATATGTTTTGGATATTGTTAGAAACAAAAAATGCACGAGACAATTTTATTAGGAGATTTAAAAAAAATAATATAATTGTGACAAGTCATTATAATCCCTTACACAAATCACCGTACTATCTAAGTAAGTTTACAAAGAAATTTGAGTTACCAGTTACAGAATACGTGTGCCCAACTTTGGTAAGATTGCCATTATTTAACTTATTATCTGAAAAAGAACAAAATAAAATTTATAATATTGTTAATCAAATTCTGGCTAGTGAATAAAATAAAAAAAATAGCTATCATACAACCAAATTATATACCATGGATTGGTTATTTTGAAATTATTAAACATGTAGATATATTTGTATTTTTAGATGATGTTCAATTTACAAAGAGAGATTGGAGAAATAGGAACTATATTTTGGATCAAGGAGAAAAAAAAATTCTTACAATTCCAGTAAGACAAAAAGGGAAATATTACCAATCAATCAATGATGTAATAATTGATGACATGAGCTCACTAGACAAACACTTATTAATTATTAAAAATGCTTATAAAAATAGTATAAATTTTGAAAA
>CACIWG010000037.1 GCA_902590245.1 uncultured SAR116 cluster alpha proteobacterium
GAAATTTCAATTTTAAAAAAGTTAGGAATTCAAAATCCCTATGCTTAAATTTTTAAATTTTATTAAGTCAACTTTTAAAGAAAAAAAAAATATTCAATCTTATAATTCTGAAGATGATCTTGAACAATTCGTATCACGCCGTATTAATTCAAAATTTGAGGTTAACAAAACACAAAAACATGAAAATGAATTGCTAAAAAATTTAGCTGGTCTTAGAGGAATAACAGCTATCGATGTAATGGTCCCAAGGGTAGATATAGTGACTGTGTCTATGTCGGACAATTTTAATGATATTGTTAATCAATTGACAAAAGCAAATCATAGTAGAGTACCAGTAACTGGAGAAACTAAAGATGATATTGTAGGTATCATTCATATAAAGGATGTTTTGGCCAATATAAATTCTAAGAAAAAAAACCACATAAAACATATTCTTAAAGAACCAATTTTTATAGCTCCTTCTATAAGCTTGTTAGATCTTTTGCATGAGATGAGACTTAAAAAAAGGCATATGGCATTAGTTGTGGATGAATATGGGGGAATTGATGGATTAGTTACAATTGAAGATCTAGTTGAGGAACTTGTTGGAGAAATTGAAGATGAACATGATGAAACGTCAGAAATTAAAATAGAAAGATTAAATTTTAATACAATAATTGTAGAGGCTAGAGCAACACTCGACTTTCTTCAAGAAAAATTACGTTTAGATTTATCTAAATTTAAAAATGAAGAATTTGAAACTCTAGGAGGTTATATAATAAGTTTATCAGGTAGAGTACCTATAAAAGGTGAAGTTATACGAGATATTAAGAACAAAATAGAATTCGAAATAATAAATTCAGACAAAAGAAAAATTATTAAGGTTAAAATTAAAGGCTTAAAAACTCTTAAATGACAGTCAATAAACTATTTATTCAGACCCCTATATATTTTTTTTTAGGAGGGCTGGCAACTTTTTCCTTAGAACCCTTTAAAGTTTATCCTTTAATCTTTTGTTTTTCATTTGCTATATTTGGAATTTGTAGAGCAAGTAGTTTAAAAGATACATCTTACTTATCATTCTCATTTGCTTTTGGTTGGTTTTGCTTCGGATTATATTGGATATCAAACGCATTTTTAGTCAAATCAGGGTTTTATATTTTTTTAATGCCTTTTGCTGTAGCTTTACTGCCTTTAATTTTATCTTTGATTTGGTGTATAGCTATAAATACTGCAAAGTTAATATCATTAAAAATTGGAGAGGTTCATATTAATGTCATAATAATTTTGTCGATTTTTGAATATTTTAGAGGTGAATTGTTAAACTTTCCCTGGTTGATGCCAGGAAGTTTTTTTTCCTCCGAAGAAGTATTAATACAGGGATTTTCATTTATAGGTTCCTATTCTATGAATGTTGTGTTTCTTATAATTACCATCTTGCCAATATTAATTGTTAAATATAAAAAAATAGCAATATTACCAATAATTCTTTTTTTAACTCCAACTCTATTTTTGTTTATTAAATCATATGACAGATATTTAAATAAACCTATTCCTACTTTTAATGAATCTCACTTGATAAATGTTATACAACCAAATATAAAACAGAAAATTAAATGGATAAAATCGCTGAAATTTGATCATCATCAGAAATTAATTGATTTATCAAAACGTAATCAAGAAGATAATCATCTTCTTTCAATATTAAATATTTGGCCAGAAACAGCTTTTTTGGGTTTATATCCTAGAGATAAAAGTTTACTACAAGACTTATCTCAAAAAGTTTTAAACTCAAAAAAAAATGAATTTTTATTTACTGGATCAATATCCTCACATAACAATGATTATTTTAATTCTGGTTTGTTAGTAAATTCTAGTGCACAAATAAAAAACATTTATAATAAAAATATTCTCGTCCCTTTTGGTGAATTTATACCATTAAGAAAAATACTACCAAGGATAGATTTTTTTGAAAATAAAATCGATTTTTCAAATGGTAAAGAAATAAACGCTTTAGCAATTAATGATTATTATAAATTCATCCCATTAATATGTTATGAGATTCTTTTTAGTAATCTTATATTTAAGTCCTTAGATCATGAAACGTCTATAATTATTAATATAACAAATGATGCTTGGTTTGGAAATTCTATTGGTCCCATTCAACATTTTCAGTTTGCAAAAATAAGAGCAGTAGAATTTGGAATTCCTGTAATAAGAGTTGCAAATACAGGCTATTCTGGTTTGATAAGCCCTTATGGAGAAGTTTTAAAAAAACTAAATTTTAACGAAGAGGGAACTATATCTTTTAAATTGATTAGTAAATTAAATGATACTATATTCAGGAAATATGGAGATTATTTATTAATAATTTTGATAACACTAATTTTTATAATTAACATAGTATTTAAAAAATTTTTTCTTAAACAGGAGTAATAATGAGAAGTTATTTATTCACATCTGAATCGGTTTCTGAAGGTCATCCAGATAAAGTCAGTGACTTAATTTCAGATACAGTAGTTGATTTGATGATTAATAAAGATCCTTATAGTAGAGTTGCATGTGAAACACTTGTAACAACAAACAAAGTTGTTATTGCTGGAGAATATAGATTAGATACAGATAAATCAAAATTATTTAGAGAAATTGATGATAAAATAAGATTAGCAATAAAAAAGATAGGTTATGAACAATCTGGTTTTCATTGGGAAAAAATCAAAATTGAAAATTATCTGCATAATCAATCAAATGATATTGCTATTGGCGTCGATCAAAATGAAAATAAAGAAGAAGGAGCGGGTGATCAAGGTTTAATGTTTGGTTATGCTGTTAATGAAACTGAATCTTACATGCCAGCTCCTATTTATTATTCACATCTAATATTAAAAGAAATGTCTAACATAAGACATTCTGGAAAAGCAGATTTTTTAGGACCGGATAGTAAATCGCAACTTTCTGTTGAATATGATGAATCTAAACCAATTGGTGCAAAAAAAATTGTTGTGTCTACTCAGCATGAAGAGAATTACAGTCAAAAAGATTTAAAAGAGTTTGTTATTAGTGTAGTTAAAAAAGTTCTTCCAAAAGAATGGCATTATAACAGCGATGATATTTTAGTTAATCCTACTGGCAGGTTTGTGATTGGAGGACCTGATGGAGATACCGGATTAACAGGAAGAAAAATAATAGTTGATACTTATGGAGGATCAGCTCAACATGGTGGCGGAGCATTTTCAGGTAAAGACCCAACCAAAGTTGATAGATCTGCTGCTTATATGACAAGATATCTTGCAAAAAATGTTGTTGCTTCTAATTTAGCTGCTAAATGTAGCATTCAAATAGCCTATGCAATAGGTGTTTCAGAACCACTATCTCTTTATGTTAACACTTTTGGAACTGGAAAAGTAGATGATCAAATTATTGAAGCATGTATAAGAAGAAATGTAGATTTGTCACCTAAAGGTATTAGAAATAAACTTAAATTAAATAATCCAATTTATGTTCCAACTTCTTCATATGGTCATTTTGGAAGAAAGCCAGATGAATTATTAAATGGATCTTTTACTTGGGAGAAAACTGATCTTGTAGATATGTTCAAAAAGAATATATAAGTGCAATTGTTTCCAAGAAATGAAAAAAACTTTTATGGTCGACGTAAAGGTAGAAAAGTTTCTTCTACCATATCGAAACTTGTAGAGGATTATAGTTATAAATTCTATTTACAAGAAGATCAAATATGTAAATTAAAACTTCATGAAAATGAAAAAAATATTTTAGAAATTGGCTTTGGAAATGGTGAAAATTTAGTTAATATGTCACTAAACAAACCAAATGATTTATTTATTGGATGTGATGCATACTATAATGGATGCACTAAATTAGTTAGACAAATATTAAATAAAAATATTAAAAATATTAAAATTTGGCCTGATGATATTCATTTAATAATTAAAAAATTTAAAAAGAATTTTTTTGACTTTATTTTAATTATACAGCCTGATCCTTGGCCAAAGAAAAAACATAAAAAAAGAAGATTAATACAACAAAAATTTCTTGATGACCTTAATCAGATTTTAAAATTTAAAGGTGAACTTATTATTTCAACAGATCATAAAGTAATGAAAAGCTGGGTGCTTGAGCAACTTCATGTGAGGGAAGATTTTTTATGGATAAAGAATGGATATTATTATCAAAACAAACAACCAGAATGGATCATTAATACAAAATATACCAAAAAAGCTCTCCAAAATAATAGAGTAGTAAACTGGTTTTTTTTTAAAAAAAATTAAATTTTTATTTCAAATTTTACTCTTATAAGTTATTACTAGGGGAATTTAAGCTTTGCACTAGACAAAAGAGGGTTTTTTAAATGGAAAATATCCCAAGAATGGAACTTATTCAGGTTGCTGAAACTGTAGCTAGAGAAAAGTTAATTGACAAAGAAGATGTCATTTTAGCTATGGAGGATGCTATTCAAAAAGCTGCAAGATCGAAATATGGTTTGGAAAGAGATATAAGGGCTACTATAAACAGAAATAATGGTGCAATTTCTATAGAGCAATATACACATGTAGTGGATAAGGTAGAAGAAGAATCAACACAAATGTCTCTAGAGGAAGCTCTTAGAAGAGATAAATCTTTAAAAATTGGTGATTATCATAAAAAAGTATTACCTCCTTTTGATTTTGGAAGGATAGCTGCTCAGAGTGCCAAACAGGTTATTTCGCAAAAAGTAAGAGATGCAGAAAGACTGCGTCAATATAACCAATTTAAAGACAGGGTTGGCGAGATAATACTTGGTACCGTAAAAAGGTTTGATAATTTCTCTGTTACACTTGATATTGGTAAGGCTGAAGGGGTAATTAGAAAAGATGAAATGATACCTAGAGAACAACTAAAGCCAGGTGATAGAATAAGAACATACATATTAAATGTAAGTGAAGAAACTAGAGGACCACAAATTTTTCTTTCACGATCATGTAATGAATTTTTAAGTTTATTATTTACTCAAGAAGTACCTGAGATATATGATGGAATAATTGAAGTTAAAAGTGTCGCTAGAGAACCAGGTAGTAGAGCTAAAATTAGCGTGTATTCAAAAGACAATTCAATTGATCCAGTTGGGGCTTGTGTTGGAATGAGAGGATCAAGAGTTCAGGCGGTTGTGAATGAACTGCAAGGAGAAAAAATTGAGATCATACCTTGGTCAGAGGATTCAGTCACTTTTGTAATAAATTCTTTGGCACCTGCTGTTCCGTCTAAAGTAATCATGGATGAAGAGGCAGGAAGAATGGAAGTTATAGTTCCTGATGATCAATTATCACTTGCAATTGGCAGAAGAGGACAAAACGTTAGATTAGCCTCAGATCTTACTAAATGGTACATTGACGTAACTTCTGAAAGTGATGAATCTGACAAACGACAGGAAGAGATTAATGAAAGGACAAAAATCTTTATTGAAGCTTTGGATGTTGATGACGTAATAGCCCATTTGATTGTTGCAGAGGGTTATTCTTCAATTGATGAAATAGCAAATACTTCGATTGATGACTTAAATAATATAGAAGGATTTGAAGAAGAGTTATCTGCAGAGTTAAAAGAAAGAGCACAAAATTACGTCAAACTTGAAAATGAAAATATAGAAAAAAAACTTAAAGCAAGTGGAATTGACAGTAAATTATATGAGTTTAGTCATTTGTCTAAATTTGATATTTTAACCTTAGTACAAAATGATATAAAAACTTTAGATGATCTTGCTGATTTAGACAGTGAAGAATTATTCACATTATTGGGAAAAAAAGTATTTAATAATGAAAATGAAGCTGGAGAGGTAATAATGGAAGCTCGAAAGCATTGGTTTGAAGAAGATAAGTGAAATAATAAAGTAAAATGTCTGAAAATAATTCAAAAGAACGAAAAAAGTTAAGCCTTTCAGGTGGTAAATTAACATTAAAGTCTAATTTAAATCCTAATAAAATTCCTTCAAGTATTACAACCAATTCAAGGTCTGGGCGAAATACCGTTCAAGTTGAAGTAAAAAGATCAAAGAGATATTTTGATAACAAATTAACGACCAAAAATGATCAGAATAGTATTAATAATACATTAAGCGCAGAGCAAATCGCTAAGAGAAGTAAGGAGCTTAAGGACGATCTTGCTAGAACTGCTGCTTTAGCTGAAAATGAAATATATAAATCAAAGGATGATTTGGGATTTAAAAATTCTATTAAAAAAAATCAAACTAATAGTAATAAAAAATTAGCTAACACAGACATTCAATCATTGGATCCAAAAAAAAAGTTGTATGAAGATAAAAAGCTTGATGATAGTAAGTTTTCAAAAAAAACTCCAAATAAAGATAACATAAAAAAAGTAACCCTTAATAAAGGTTTTGAAAAAAAAAGAGAGGGAAAATTAACTATAGCTAGAGCATTGGACAGTGAAAATGTAAGATTTCGTTCACTTGCATCAATTAAACGCAGAAGAGAAAAAGTAAAATTACAATCTGAAGATACCACACCATCAGTCAAACAAATTAGAGATGTTATTATACCAGATACAATACTGGTTTCTGAATTAGCAAACAGGATGTCAGAAAAAACTGCAGATGTTGTTAGAGAGTTAATGAAAAACGGGATAATGGCTACTGCCGCGCAAGTTATTGATGCTGATACCGCAGAATTAATTACAAATGAATTTGGTCATAAAGTTAAACGGGTTTCAGAATCAGATATAGAGTTAGACTTAGTTAATAATAAAGAAATCTCTGAAAACCTTGTTCCAAGACCTCCTGTTGTAACTATTATGGGGCACGTAGATCATGGAAAAACATCTTTATTAGACGCTCTCAGAAAAACTAACATTGTTAATAGTGAAGCTGGTGGAATTACTCAACACATTGGCGCATATCAAATTAAAACAAAGAGTGGTAACTTTATATCCTTTATAGACACACCAGGACATGAAGCTTTTTCAGAAATGAGAGCAAGAGGAGCCAATATTACTGATATAGTAATTTTAGTCGTGGCTGCTGATGATGGAATCAAACAACAAACTATAGAAGCTATTAATCACGCTAAGTCTGCAAAAGCTCCTATTATTGTAGCCATAAACAAGTGTGACAAAATAGATGTTGACCCACAAAAAGTTAAAAATGAATTACTGCAATATGAATTAATTCCTGAAGATATGGGTGGTGACATCCAATGTATTAATGTATCAGCTTTGAAGAAAATGGGACTTGATACCTTAATAGAGGCTATTGAATTGCAAGCAGAAATCTTAGAATTAAAAAGTAATCCTGATTGTTCAGCTACAGGTATAGTTATAGAATCAAAAATTGAAAAAGGCAAAGGTTCAGTAATTACTTTATTGGTAGAATCAGGTACAATTAGAGTTGGTGATATTATAGTTGTAGGCACTGAAAATGGAAAAGTTAGAGCACTAATCAATGATTTAGGTAAAAGAGTAAATGAAGCAAAACCTTCAACTCCTATTGAGGTTTTGGGCCTTTCTGGGACACCAATGGCTGGAGATATTGCTAATGTAGTTGAAAGTGAATCAAAAGCAAGAGAAGTTGCAGAATATAGATCTAGAAAATTTAAAGAAAAAGAAGCAGCACTTTCATCTAGAGGAACAGTTGAACAAATGTTAGCCAATATTCAATCAGGTGAGATTACTGAGTTACCTGTTGTTATAAAAACGGATGTTCACGGATCATTAGAAGCTATTAGAGTAGCCCTAAATAAATTAGGTGATGAAAAAACTAAAGTTAAAATTTTGATTGGTTCGGTTGGTCCAATTAATGAGTCTGATATTTCTTTAGCTGCTGCATCTTCAGCTCTAGTTTTTGGTTTTAATGTAAGAGCTATACCACAAGCTAGGGAAACTGCAAAAAGAGATATGGTTGAAATCAGATATCACTCTATAATTTATGAACTTATAGAGGATGCTAAAAATGGCCTTGCTGGAATGTTAGATCCTGATCTACAAGAAGAATTTATTGGGTATGCTGAGATCAAACAAGTCTTTAACATTACCAATTTTGGGAAAATTGCGGGTTGTTTCGTTACTGAAGGTATTATTAAAAGAGGTTGTAGCTTCAGGCTTTTAAGAGAAAATACTGTTGTTCACGAGGGAAAACTTAAAACTTTGCAAAGATTTAAAGATGAAGTAAAAGAAGTTAAATTTGGACTTGAGTGTGGAATGGGTTTAGAAAATTATAGCGATATTAAAGTTGGTGACGTTATGGAATGTTTTGAAATGAAAGAAATAAAAAAAACATTATAATTAATTTATGAATGATAGAAAAC
>CACIWG010000038.1 GCA_902590245.1 uncultured SAR116 cluster alpha proteobacterium
TAATGATGAAGACTTAATACCAATTGAAAAATTAGAAGAAGCTTCAAAAAAAGTCATCTTAAATCATGGCCATACTTTAGGAAAATATAATTACACTGGACCACTTGGATATTTGCCATTGAGAAAATTTATAATTAAAAAACTTCTTAATGGTGCTTCAATGAAATGTTCTGAAGATGAAATTTTAGTTGTTTCAGGTTCTTTACAAGCTTTAGATTTAGTTAATGAAACATTTTTGAAGCCAGGAGATACTGTGATTATTGAAGAAGGCTCATACGGAGGTGTTTTTTCAAGACTTGAAAAATTAGGAATAAATATAAAAGGTATACCCGTTGAAGATGATGGTATGAATATTAATTTATTGTCTGAATGTTTAGAAGAATTGAAAGCAATAGATATTGTCCCAAGGTATATTTATACAATACCAACTATTCAAAACCCTACTGGTACAATTATGTCAAAAGAAAAAAGAATTAAATTAATAGATTTAGCTAAGAAGTATGATGTCCCAATTTTTGAAGATGATTGTTATGCAGATTTAATTTGGGATGAAGAAAGGCCTCCTTCTATAAGAGCATTAGATGATTCTAAAAGGGTGATATATTGTGGGTCTTTTTCAAAATCTATAGCCCCTGGTTTTAGATTAGGTTATTTGGTTGCAGATTGGCCAATTTTATCTAGGATTTTGCCTTACAAAACTGATGCGGGCACTGGCGGGTTAGAGCAAATGGTTTTGTCTGAGTTTTGTGAGAATCATTTTTTTGATCATCTAACTAAACTTAATCAAAAATTAAAATCAAAAGCTATAACTATGTGTGAAGCTTTAGATAAATATTTTGGTAATTCTGTAGAATATAAAAAACCAATTGGTGGAATTTACGTGTGGATTAGATTGCCTGATGGAGTAGATACCTCAAAGTTATACAACATTGCCTTACAGGAAGGAGTTGCGATTAATCCAGGTGTTGAATGGTCGATGGATAAAAAAAACAAACAAAAAATGAGACTTTGCTTTGCTAACCCAACTGATAAAATAATTGACGAAGGTGTTAAAAAGCTCGCTGAAGTATGTAAAAAAGAATTCGATGTACCTATTAGTATAGCTAATGTCAATTAATTGGGAGAGGTTGTTTTGTTTTTACACTACCCAATGCAAAATTAGTTTCAATAGAAGCAATCCCTTTAATTTTAGTTAATTCTTCCCGCATGAATTTCTCATATGTTTTTAGGCTTTGGGATACTACTCTTAATAAATAGTCTCTATTCCCAGTAACAAGCCAGCAATCTACAACTTGTGATAGAAGATTTATACCTTGTTCAAAAGTTTTAAGAGTCGCATCTGTCTGGTTTTCTAGTCGAACAAAAACAAAAGCTATTATTGGTAGTCCAAACAATTCTTCATTCACAATTGCTGTATACCCAGAAATTACTCCTTTTTTTTCCAGATTCTTTATTCTTCTAAGGCATGGCGAAGGTGACAAACCAACCTTATCGGCGATCTGAAAATTTGATAATCTGCCATTTTTTTGTAGTTCAAAAATTATCTTTTTATCCATTTTGTCCATTTTAAAATTTTAAACTAATTTTTATATATTTAATAGCATAATATATTAATAATTATAAAATTAATACAATATTTGATCATTAATTTTAATTAACAAATGATAAAATCTAAATATGAAAAATTTTAAATTGTTAAAAGAAATTGAACAAAAGGTATTATGGTTATCTTGTTGGATGATACATAATGCTAATCATATTAGAGAAAATTTTGATGGAATTAAAGTTGGAGGGCATCAAGCAAGTTGCGCTTCAATGGTTTCAATGATGGTTTCTTTATACTTTGATGTCTTAAAACCCGAAGATAGAGTTGCTGTAAAACCCCATGCAAGTCCAGTTTTTCACGCAATACAATATCTGGCAGGACTACAAAAATTAGAGAAAATACAAAACTTTAGGGGCTATAATGGCGCACAATCTTATCCGTCTAGAACCAAGGATATAGATGATGTAGATATTTCCACGGGTTCAGTTGGTCTTGGTGTTGCAATGACAAGTTTTCTCTCTCTTACTCAAGATTATATTAGAAAGAAAAAATTTAACAAATATCAAAATAAGGGAAAGATGATTGCATTAGTCGGTGATGCAGAACTTGATGAAGGTAACATATATGAGTGTTTACAAGAAGGATGGAAACATGATTTGAGAAATGTTTGGTGGATTATTGATTATAATAGACAATCTTTAGATGGTGTAGTTCATGAGGGATTATGGGAAAAGATTTCTTCTGTTTTTAAATCTTTTGGTTGGAATGTTGTTGTAATTAAATATGGTGAGTTACAACTAAATGCATTTAACGAACCAGGTGGAGAAAAATTAAAAGAATGGATAGATAATTGTCCTAATCAACTTTATTCTGCATTAATTTTTGAAGGCGGTAAAGCAATCAAAGAAAGAATATTAGATGATATTGGTGATCAAGGAAATATTTCTAAACTTCTTGATAGTCGTACCGATGATGAATTTTTAGAATTAATGGCAAATCTAGGGGGGCATTGTATAAAATCACTAAAAAATGCTTTTGATTCGATCAAGGATGATAAACCAACTGCATTTTTAGCTTATACAATTAAAGGATGGGGCACTCCTCTTGCAGGTCATAAAGATAATCATGCCGGCTTAATGACAAAATCTCAGATGAATGATTTTAAATCTAAAATGAAAATTAATGAAGGTGATGAATGGAATGATTTTTCAAAAGAAAATAAAGAGATTCATAATTTTATAATAAATAATTCATTTCAAAAAGCTGGACTAAGAAGATTTAAATCTGAAAAAGTTTATGTAGATAAATTAAAACCACTTAATGAGACCAAAAGTTCTACGCAAAATGCATTTGGAAAATTATTAGATCAGTACTCAAGGTTAAATAGTGAATTTTCAAATAGAATATTAACAACATCCCCTGATGTTTCTGTGTCTACTAATTTAGGACCTTGGGTAAATAGAGTTGGATTATTTAGTAGAGAAGAAAGTCAAGATACATTTAAAAATAGACAAATTCCATCTGTTCAAAAATGGGAATTTTCTCCAGAAGGTCAGCATGTAGAACTAGGTATAGCTGAAATGAATTTATTCTTAATGTTAAGTTCAGCTGGTTTATCGCATGAATTTTTTGGTGAAAGATTGTTTCCAATAGGGACAGTTTATGACCCTTTCATATCTAGAGGTTTAGACGCATTGAATTATGCCTGCTATCAAAACGCGAGATTTTTGTTAGTAGCTACACCATCTGGAATTACCCTAGCGCCTGAAGGTGGTGCACATCAATCTGTAGGAACACCATTAATTGGAATAGGTCAACCTGGCTTAATTAGTTATGAACCCGCATTTGTAGATGAATTAGAAGTGATTTTAGATCATAGCTTTAATTATTTGCAGAATGAAAAACATGGTGGGTCAGTTTATTTAAGATTAAGTACAAAATCTTTAGATCAACCAAATAGAAATTTAAGTCACGAAGAGATTGAAAATGTTGTCAAAGGTGGTTACTGGTTAAGGGAACCTGGACCCAGTCCAAAATTTATTATTGCTTATCAAGGAGTAGTTGCTGAAGAAGTCATTAGAGCATCAATTGTGTTGGGAGAAAAAGAAAGAGATTTCGGAATTTTATCAATAACATCATCAGATCTTTTATTTTCAGATTGGAAAAAATCTCATGATAATAAAAATAATTCAAATCATCTATCTCATATTAAAAATTTATTTAAAGGTTTACCAAGTGATTGCAATATAATTACTCTGATAGATGGTCATCCTTTGACTTTATCATGGTTATCCGGTGTAAATGGAAACCCCTTAAAATCACTAGGTGTAGATGAATTTGGACAAACTGGAAATTCATTTGAACTGTACGAGCATTTTGGGATTGATAGTAGAACTCTTGTAGAAACTGCCATTAAATAGATTATTTGATAGTATCTTCTTAAATGATTTGATAGATTTTATATGGAGGAAGTTATGAGATCTTATCAAGTAACAGAATTTGGAAAACCATTAGAGTTAAAAGAATATGAAAATCCAATTCCAAAAGGAACAGAGGTATTAATAAGAATTATTGCCTGTGGTGTTTGTCATAGCGATATTCACTTAACTGATGGATTTTTTGATCTAGGAAATGGAAAAAGAATTACTCTTGCCGATAGAGGAACAAAACTACCATTTACACCTGGCCATGAAATTACAGGTGAAGTTCTTTCAATTGGAGAAGATGTTAAAGATATAAGTATTGGTGATAAAGGAATAGTTTTTCCTTGGATAGGTTGCCAAGAATGCAATGCTTGTAAAGAAAATAATGAAACATTATGTGAAGCGCCAAAGTACCTAGGCGCAAGATTAAATGGAGGATATTCAAGTCATATCATAATTCCTCATGAAAGATATCTAGTGCCTTATGGAAAACTAAATCCAGCTCAAGCAGCACCCTATGCATGTTCTGGACTAACATCATATAGTGCTTTAAAAAAAATTCCAAAAGCCAAAAATAATGAATTTATAGTTTTGATAGGAGCTGGTGGTGTAGGGACAAATGGTATATTACTATTACCACATATTCATGATGCAAATATCGTAGTTGTCGATACAGATCCAGTTAAGAGAGAAAATGCTAGAAGCAATGGTGCTCAATATTGTTTGTCTCCAGAAGAAATGCTTGAAAACTTAAATAATTTTAATGGAAAAATTGCTGGAGTAATAGATTTTGTTGGAAATGAAAAAACTGCAAATTTAGCTTTATCAATTGTCAAAAAAGGTGGAACAATTGTAATTGTAGGATTATATGGTGGTTCTTTGTCAATTTCATTACCACTTATTCCTATGAGATCAATCAACATTAAAGGTTCTTATGTTGGAGAATTGAGAGAGCTTAAAGAATTAATTGAATTAATAAATTCAAAAAATGTAGAATTAATTAAGGTTACTAAGCAGGATCTTAATACAGCAAATGATGCTATGAAAAAACTTAGAAATGGAGATGTAGATGGAAGAATTGTTTTGGAGCCATAATCATGTCTGATAAAAAAAATGTAGAACATAATCACGATGAACATCACCATTATCATAATCATAGCCTATTACCCGAAGAGCCAGAATTAAGAGTTAAAGCTATTGAAACCCTTTTGTTAAATAAAGGCATTATAAACTCTGATACAGTTAACGAATTAATCGATACTTATGAAAATAAGATTGGGCCAAGAAACGGAGCTAAAGTTGTTGCAAAGGCTTGGGTTGATCCTGAGTATAAAAAAAGGCTTTTAGAAAATGCTACTAAAGCAATTGAAGAACTTAGTTATACAGGAAGACAAGGAGAACACATGGTTGTTGTTGAAAATACACCTAAGCTTCATAACGTTGTGGTTTGTACATTATGTAGTTGTTATCCATGGCCTGTATTGGGTATTCCACCAACATGGTATAAGTCTGACGAGTATAGATCTAGAACAGTAAGAGAGCCTAGAAAGGTTTTACAAGAATTTGGTTTAGAATTAGATTTAAATACACAAATAAAAGTCTGGGATTCAACTTCAGAAATGAGATATTTAGTTTTGCCAATGAGACCAGCTGGAACAGAACACTTATCTGAAAATGAACTTGAAGGTCTTGTTACTCGTAACTCAATGATTGGAACTGGATTACCGGAGACGCCAAAGTGACTAGAATACATGATATGGGAGGAAGATTTGGAGATGGCCCAATACCATTAAAAAAAATTGATGGTAAGGTAGTTGATGATGAACCAGTATTTAAAACAGATTGGCATGCGAAGGCTTTTGCTATAACAGTGGCATCTGCTTCAGTTGGAAAGTGGAGTATAGATAAAGGTAGATTTTTTAGAGAGTCACTTCCTCCAAAAGATTATGCAAAATTTGATTATTATGAAAAATGGTCTTCTGCATTAATTAACCTTTTGGTAGAAAGAGGATTAATAAACAAAAACGATTTAATTGAAATTACAAAAAAGGCAAAGGAAGATAATTTACAAGTTAGCCAAGTTACAGATGAGCACCAGGACGTGTTAAAAGCAAAAGATGTTGCGATCACCTTAGGTAGAGGTGGTCCTTCAGCAAGAGAGGTGATCCATTCTCCAAAGTTTAAGGTTGGTCAAGAAGTAAGAACAATAAATTACAGTCCTAACAAAAATATAATTGGAGGACATACAAGGTTACCTATTTATGCCAGAGGAAAAAAAGGCAAAGTTATTCTTCATCACAAAGGTCATGTTTTGCCAGATGCTAGTGCTCATGATTTAGGTGATTCACCAGAACATCTTTACACCGTTGAATTTCTATCTACTGAATTATGGGGTGATAAAGATGGTAATCAAAAAGATTCTATTTGTATTGATTTGTGGGAAAGTTATTTAATATGATAAACCAAAATAATTTTGACTTTAAATCATTTGAAAAACCATGGCATGGTCAAATTTTTGCAATAACCGTCTCTTTATCTGAAAATAAAATTTTTGAATGGAGTGAGTTTTCAAAAGCACTAGCTGATCAAATTAAGATTGATAAGACTGAAAAACAAAATGGTAGTGATGATTATTTTTTTTCATGGATAAAGGCATTAGAAAACTTAATAATCAAGAAAGATATTGTGGATAAACCTAACTTAAATATTACTAAACAAAAATGGAAAGACGCTTTTTTAACTACTCCACATGGCCACCCTGTAAAAATTAATTAAACGAAGAGGTAATTATGACAATTAAATGTAAGGCTGCAGTAATTAGAAAAAATAATTGTGAGAAGCCATATGCAAATAGTAATCCTTTGTCTATTGAAGAAATTTCAATTGATAATCCAAGAGATAACGAAGTTCTTGTTAAAGTAAAAGGCGCAGGACTTTGTCATTCTGATTTATCTGTAATAAATGGCTCTAGAATAATGCCACTTCCTCTTGTGATCGGTCATGAAGGGTCAGGAGAAGTAGTAGAAACTGGAAACGCAATCAATGATATTAAAGTTGGTGATCATGTCGTGTTTCAATTTTCACCAAGTTGTGGAAGATGTAGAAGGTGCCTTGAGGGAAGGCCACAGGTTTGTGAATTAGCAGCAGCTACAAAAGGAAAAGGTGAATTAATGTCTGGAGGAAGTAGATTAAAATCTTTAAATGGAGAGAGATTAAATCATCACACTGGTATTTCTTGTATGTCTGAGTATGCAGTAGTTGATAGAGGATCTGTTGTGGTAATTGAAAAGTCAATTTCTTTAGATGATGCTGCATTATTTGGTTGCGCTGTTATGACAGGAGTTGGGGCTGTAATAAATACTGCAAGAATAAGAGGTGGAGATTCGGTTGCAATATTAGGATTAGGTGGAGTTGGTTTAAATGGAATAATGGGTGCAAAGCTTGGTGGAGCAGAAACAATTATAGGAATAGATATTGATGAAACAAAATTTTCAAAAGCAAAAGAATTAGGTGCTACTCATTGTATGAACCCACAAAACGAAAATTTTGTTGAAGAAGTATTAGATACGACGAATGGAGGAGTTGATTTTGCAATTGATCTTGCAGGTGT
The DNA here is from genome assembly GCA_902590245.1 of uncultured SAR116 cluster alpha proteobacterium. Lineage (GTDB taxonomy): Bacteria > Pseudomonadota > Alphaproteobacteria > Puniceispirillales > Marisalimonadaceae > TMED54. The sequence continues at coordinate 7,580 of CACIWG010000038.1, forward strand.
TATGTCCGCAATGGATTCTGCTTATAAAATAATTAGATATGGTGGTGCGGTTGTCACAGCTGGTTTAACTCCAGTCAATACTAAATTCAGTTTTAATCATAGTGATTTAGTCGCTCAAGAAAAATCTATCTTAGGTAGTTATATGGGGTCATGTGTTCCTATAAGAGATGTGCCTAGATTTTTAAATTTATTTAAGCAAGGAAGATTACCGGTAGATAAATTAATTGATGATAAAATAGGCTTTGATCAATTAAATGAAGGTTTTGATAAATTAGATTCTGGTAAAGTTGTTAGGCAGATACTTGTACCTTAGTTCATATCATTTTCCAGTTTTTATAAAAAATACCTCGAGATTT
>CACIWG010000039.1 GCA_902590245.1 uncultured SAR116 cluster alpha proteobacterium
TTAATTATGGAAAAAAGAATTAATCTCGAAACTTCAATTTTGACTGATGATTTACTTTTTCCGGAAGGTCCAATTTATTTAAATGATGGAAGTATTTTATTAGTTGAAATAGCCAGAGGTACTCTAACAAAAGTATATCAAAATGGAAAAAAAGAAATTGTTTCAAATTTAGGTGAAGGGCCAAATGGAGCCGCAATTGGTCCAGATGGATTTTGTTATATTTGTAATAATGGTGGGTTTGATTGGGAAATCTCAAATGATCAAAAGAAAAGGAGACCAGTTGCTCAAGCAAAAAACTATGAGTCAGGTAAAATTCAAAAAGTTAATTTAAATACGGGTGAATTTGAAACACTTTATTCTGAGTGTAATGGATTATCATTAAATGGTCCAAATGATATTGTTTTTGATAAAAAAGGAAATTTTTGGTTTACAGATTTAGGAAAAGTTAGGGAAAGAACTATGGACCGAGGTTCCGTTTATTGGGCAAAGCCTGATGGTTCAGAGATTAAAGAAGTTATTCATCCTATTATGACACCTAATGGAATAGGTTTATCTCCTGATGAAAAATTTTTGTATATTGCTGATACTGAAGGAGGTAAATTATATAGCTTTGAAATTCTAGGTGATGGTGAGGTAAATAAAATCCAATTTCCAAATTCTGTATATGGAGGGCAATTACTTAATCAAAATAGGGGACTTTTTAGATTCGATTCATTAGCAGTTGAATTGAATGGGAATGTTTGTGTAGGTACACTTTATGATGGAGGAATAACTGTAATATCCCCATCTGATGGATTTAAAGAGTTCTATTCAATTAAAGATCCTTATATTACAAATTTATGTTTTGGGGGATTAAACAATAAAACTGCTTATATTACCGCATCTTATGAAGGTTTGCTATTAAAAGCAAACTGGCCTAGGCAAGGTTTAAGTTGTAATTTTAATATTTAAATTTTTAAAAAACATTTATCTAGTTTTTTTTAAATAATACTTATTATAATATAAACTTAATAAAGAATTTAAAATGAATATTGATTATTTAATTAAAAATGGAACTATTATTGATGGTTCGGGAGATGCTAGATATGAAGCAGATCTTTTGGTAAATGGTGACCGAATTATTTCAATTTTTAATAAAGATCAAAAATCTGTTAAAATACATGATGAAAATTATAACTTAAATGATTTATCATTTAAAAATGTAATTGATGCTTCATCACATATAATTGCACCAGGTTTTATAGATGTTCACACTCATGACGATCAAAATATTTTTATTGATAGAAGTATGTCATGTAAAATTAGTCAAGGAGTAACTACCTGCATTGCAGGAAATTGTGGTATAAGTTTAGCTCCTTTTGATTTTTCTGGAGATGTTCCAGCGCCAATTCCATTACTTGGTGATAAAGATGCATATAGATTTTCATCTGTTTCATCATATAAAAATGCATTTAATGAAAGCCCAAGTTCAATCAATATTTCACTTCTGACAGGTCACTCAATGCTAAGAGTTCAAGTGATGAATGGAGAAATAAATAGAAGTGCAACTAAAGAAGAAATAATTAAAATGCAAAATATTTTAGAAAATGCTTTGATTGATGGTTCTATTGGATTGTCAACTGGTCTTGCGTATCCTGCTGCTAATGATGCACCAACTGAAGAAATTATCGAGTTAGCAAAAGTATTAAAAAAACATAATGGAATTTTTACTACTCATATGAGGAACGAGGGAGATAATTTAGTAGAGTCTGTAAATGAAACAATTAAGATTGGGAAATTAGCTGATGTAAGAACTGTTATATCACATCATAAATGTGCAGGAAGATCTAATTGGGGTAAAAGTAAAGAAACTTTAAAATTAATTAAAGAGGCGAAAAAGAAACAACATCTTGATTTAGATTGTTATCCTTATACAGCCAGTTCAACGATGTTGTTAAAACATTTTGTAGAAAGGGCCGACAAAGTATTGGTTACATGGTCAGATAAAGTAAAAGACTTAAAAGTTAATGATATCAATAAGATAGCAAAAGAATTCAATTGTACAATTGATGAGTTGGTAGATGAACTTTATCCTGCTGGAGCAATTTATTTTCAGATGGGTGATGAAGATTTAAATCGTATAATTAGTTTTGACGGTACTATGATAGGTTCAGATGGCTTGCCTGGGGATAAGCATCCACATCCAAGATTATGGGGAACTTTTCCAAGAGTGTTAGGAAAATATTCTAGAGAGATGAAACTTTTTTCTTTAGAAGAAGCAATATACAAAATGACATTTAAAAGTGCTAAGACATTTGGTTTAGAAAAAAGAGGATTGATAAAAAAAGATTATTTTGCAGACTTAGTTATATTTGATCCTGAAGTTGTAATTGATAAAGCAACTTATGAAAAGCCACTTATGCCAGCTTTAGGAATAGATACTGTTATCAACAATGGTCAAATTGTATGGCAATCTATGAAATCTTTAAATAATTACAGTGGAAAATTTTTAGAAGGAAAGTCATTTAATTAAAAAAAGTTTTCATCTTTTTTTTATCTTCAAACCTTACTGGTTCAAACCCAAGTTTTTGATAAAGAGGAAGTGCAGCCTTATGATCTAATGTACATGTATTAACAGTTAATTTATTAATATAATTTGTATCCCATCCCATTAAGAATGCTGTTTTAAAGAGATATTTACCTAGACCTTTTCCTAAATTACCCTTAGTCAATCCAATATAACTTATATCACAGATTTCTTTTTTTCTATAATCTAAGATAAAAAAACCAATTGGGACGCCTGATGATATAAGTGAGTAAAAAAATACATTTTTGTTATTTAAAAAATTTTCTGTAATTTCTTTTTTTTGCTTTAACATATCTGTCCATTCGTATTCTTCTCCAACAGATTTATATAAAGAAATAAAATACCAATATGGAACATTATTTGATTTAATAATATTAGTGAATTTAATTGGACAATTTGGATATGAATAACTAGGGTGTTTTATCATTTCTAAATAAGTGACCCTATATTTTAAAATTTTATTTTTGTTTTCTTCCATGTTTATATATAGATATATAATATATAATTTAAAAAAAATGGAATAAAATGAAAAAAATCGAACATCTTATTAATGGTCAACCTAATTCAAATTTTGTTAATGATACATCATCAGTTTTTAACCCAGCGACAGGTGAAGAGGCTTCACAAGTTGTTTTGGGTACGGAAAAATGTGTACAAGATGCAGTAAACTCTGCAAAAAATGCATATATATCTTGGTCATCAGAAACACCACTTATGAGATCAAGAAAAATGTTTAAATTAAAAGAAATAATAGAATCTAGAAAAAATGAGTTGGCTGAACTAATTACATTAGAACATGGTAAAACATTTGATGATGCATTAGGAGAGGTTGGAAGGGGACTAGAAGTAGTTGAATTTGCTTGTGGTATTCCAAATTTATTAGCCGGCAATTATACTAGTGAAGTTGGAAGATCAATTGATAGTTGGTCAGATAATCAACCTATGGGAATTGTAGCTGGAATAACACCATTTAATTTTCCTGTCATGGTACCTTTATGGATGTTTCCCATTGCAATTGCATGTGGAAATTGTTTTATTTTAAAGCCCTCAGAAAGAGATCCAAGTTCTACATTGTTGTTAGCGCAAATGGCATTGGATGCCGGGTTCCCTCCAGGTGTCTTAAATGTTGTAAATGGTGGTAAAGAGGCTGTTGATGCAATCTTAAAAAATAAAGATATTAGTGCAGTCAGTTTTGTTGGATCAACACCAATAGCACATTATATATATCAAGAAGCCGCAAAATATGGAAAAAAAGTACAAGCCATGGGTGGCGCCAAAAATCACATGGTTGTTATGCCTGATGCTGATATAAACTTAGTCTGTGATTCTATCATGGGATCTGTTTTTGGATCTGCTGGTGAAAGATGTATGGCAGTTTCAGTTGTTGTTCCTGTTGGAAAAGAAACTGGAGATGCTATTAGAACAAAAATAACTCCGATGATTGAAAACTTAAAAATAGGTCCGGGTTTAGAAAAATCGTCTGAAATGGGTCCTTTGGTAACTAAACAACACTTAGATAAAGTTAAAAATTATATTGATATTGGTATTAAAGAGGGTGCTGACTTAGTAGTTGATGGAAGAAATTTTAAACTTCAAGGTTATGAAAATGGTTATTATGTTGGGGGAACATTCTTTGATCACGTTTCAACTGACATGAAAATCTACCAAGAAGAAATATTTGGGCCTGTTATGTCAATGGTAAGGTCCGAGAGTATGGTTGAAGCATTAGAAATGGTTAATAACCATGAATATGGAAATGGTACTGCAATTTTTACTTCTGATGGTGGTGTTGCCAGAAAATTTGCAAACGAATGTCAAATAGGCATGGTAGGCATTAATGTACCAATTCCAGTTCCAATGGCTTATCATTCTTTTGGTGGTTGGAAAAAGTCTGTATTTGGAGGACATGCCGTATATGGAATGGAAGGTGTCAGGTTTTATACAAGACTTAAAACTGTTACAGGAAGATGGCCAGTTGGAAAATCTTTAGGTGCACAATACACATTTCCAAATAACAGTTGATTTAATTCATCATTAAATCTGGAAGCCAAGTTATAACTTGCGGAAATAAAACTAGTCCTAAAATTGTTAATATGTCTGCAATAAAGAATAAAGTTACTCCTTTAAATACATCAGTAACAGGTATATCTTTCCTCACACCTGCAACCACAAAACAATTTAAACCGATAGGCGGCGTAATAAGACATACCTCTGCCATTTTGACTACAATTATTCCAAACCAAACACTTACCTGATTAAAGGTCATGCCAAATGGACTTTCTGCAGCTGTAACATCTGGTCCGCCATTTAATAACATTACAGCTGGATATACAACTGGCAGTGTTAGTAATAATAATCCTATTGCATCTATAAACATTCCTAAAATAACATATCCAAGTAGTATTAATAAAAGTGTTACGTATGGGTCTAAAGGAAGTGATATAATCCAATTAGCAAAATCTTCAGGGAGCCCAGAAAAGCCTAAAAATCTAACAAAAATCAAAACACCCCATATTATAGAAAATATCATAGCTACTAATTTAGCTGTTTCTATAAGTGCAGCTTTTAGAGCAGTAATCTTAACTTTATTATAAATTGCCATTATTAGGACAACAAATGCTCCTAGAGAACCTGCTTCAGTTGGAGTAGCCCAACCTGCATAAATAGCACTTATAATTGTCGTAATAACAACAGCAATAGGTAAAATTCCAGGTAAAGTTTTTAGTTTTTCATTCAACGTATATCTTCTAGACGGTGGTCCTAATTTAGGGTTCTTTTTAGCCCATAAAATAATTATTAATGCGTACACAATTGCAGAAAATACACCTGGTAAAAAACCAGCTAATAATAGTGCTCCAACAGATTCTTCAACGATAATTGCATAGATAATTAAAATTGCAGATGGTGGGATTAAAGATGCTAATGTTCCACCAGCAGCAACCACACCAGCAGCTAATTTTTTATCATAACCTTCTTTAAGCATTTCAGGTATAGCTATTCTTGAAAAAACAGCTGCTGTGGCAGTAGAAGCTCCTGAAACTGCTGCAAATCCAGCAGTTGCAAAAACTGTAGCTACAGCTAGTCCACCGGGAACAAAACCAACCCATGCTTTAGCTGCCTCAAACAATTGTCTTGTTATTCCAGCTTGATAGGCTAAAAAACCAATTAATATAAAAATTGGCAATAAACCAAGAACAAATGTAACAGATTTTGAATATGGTATTGCTCCAATGTTTCCTAAAGCTGGACCAATTCCAATTAATTCTACAAGTCCAATTATTCCAGCAATACTTGCTGCAATTACAACTCTTACACCACAAATGACTAACATTAAAAGAATACAAGTACAAATTACTCCAACTAATGATGGATCATTATATCCAATACCAAAAATGCCTTCTGGTTGTCCTTGAAGTAGTTTTTCAAAAATCATATTATTCTCTTATTGACTTAATTTCTTCATTTGCTAATTCTTCTGCTGTTTTAATAATTGGCACATACATTGGTTCAGCATTAACATTAATAGCTAATCTTAAATAGCCAATTAACTCTAAAAATAGTCTTAAAAACCAAATGGTAAAACCTATTGGAACCAAAATTTTTGCTGGCCACGTTGGAAATAAGTAATCCATTGTACTATCACCTATTACATAAGCGTCTATAGCAAATAAACTACTATAATATATTAAGACACCTATTACTATGAATGCACAAAATGTCGCAATAAACTCAATTGTCCATTTAATTCTTCCTTTTAAATTTGCAACAAGAAGTTCCATACGAATGTGAGCATCCATTCTTTGAGCAAAAGCAACACCTAGAAATGCAAAAATTGAAATTGCTAATTCTGATAATTCTAAAAATGCAGGCCAAGGATAGCCAACAACTCTAGATATAATTTGGATGGATGTTAAAATCATCACAATGAAAATCGAAATTCCAACAAATAAAACTAGAAAGTCTTCGATTTTACTTAGTTTTTTATTAAATAAATCTAACAAATTAAAGCCTATAATAAAACATGTGTGCAAATAATTGCACACATATTTTTTCTTGTATATTATTTTATATTTGAATATTTATAGTTTAGAATGACGTCTAATACTGCTTGAGCATCAAATTGATCTTTGTTAGCAGCGACCCAATCATTCCAAATCGGTTTACCTACTTTAGCTTTAAATTCAGCAAGAGTTTTATCATCGTATCTGATCTCTTTGAATTTTTTCTTCCAAACAGGTAAATTTTTATCATCAGCTTTCTTGTATGCAGCTTTAAGAGCTTCTAAAGCTTCACCACGAAGACTGTTTAATAAATTTTGATATTGTTTTGGAAGTTTATTGTAAGCTTGCATATTCATCACATAAGGACAATCTGACGTCCCAGGTGATAAATTTGCTGTATACCAATCGGCCACCTCTGGTATCTTGTAAGCAGCATGAGCATATGTGAAAGGAAAAGAAACTACATCTACAGCTCCTCTTGCAATAAGTGTATATGTCTCTGGAGCAGGAACTGACATTTTTGTAGCCCCTAATTTTACCATTGCTGTTCCAACACCACCACCAGCTCTAACTCTCATTCCTTTAAAATCAGAAAGTTTTAATGGTGGTTTCCCTTTACCCATAAATTCATACTGTGGTAAATTTGAAGTCATAAAATATATGCCATTAAATTTTGATGCTTCTTTTTTTAATATTGGATGATCATAGACTGCTTGTCTCACTTTTGCATCTCTGTCAAAGCTTTGTCCAAGCGGTAAAAATGGAAGTGTTAAAACCATTAAACCTGGGTTTTTCTTTGGATGGTAAAAGTTACAAACAGTTGCCATTTCAAAAGAATTAGCTTTCAAACCATCCCAATTTTCTCTTGATTTTGCCAATTGGCCACCATAGAAAATTTTTAATTTAAATTTTCCGTTTGTTTCCTCTGCTAATCTTTTAGATAATGTTTCTGCGCCTTCAGTGAAAGCTCTTCTT
>CACIWG010000040.1 GCA_902590245.1 uncultured SAR116 cluster alpha proteobacterium
TTTTTTTAAAATATTCTATTTCTTTAATATTTTGATTATCAATTATAGGTTTTCTTGATAAAATTGATTGTTTTATTAATTTTGAGTTATTTAAAGAACCCAGGTATGTTAATTTTACATCTAAAAATTTAGTAGAAATTGATCTAAATTTTTCAAAATGATTTTTAGCTTGAAAATCATTACTACTCATATTCCAAACTATACCAAAATTGTCTAACTTTTCATCTAAGTAACTCGCTTTAACTAAACTATATGCATCTGCAAAACTTGTTGGTTCACTCACTAAGACAGTAATTATTTTGTTTGCTGCTGACATAAAAGAAATTGATGAAGCATCTGCCCCAGCACCTATATCAATTATCATATAATCATAAGTTTTTTTTATGTCGTTAAAGCTTTTGATTATATTGTATCTCTCAGTATTTTCAAGATTTAGTAATGAATGTACAGCGCTTCCTCCAGAAATAAAATCTAAATTTTTATTAATTTTGTATGAAATTTTACTAAGAGGAATTTTTTTATTTATGAAATCATCTAGACTTTTTTCTGGATTAACTCCTAAAACTAGATGTGCATTTGCCATTCCTAAATCTGCATCTAATAGCAAAGTCTTATTTCCACTTTTAGCTAATGTCAAAGCAACATTAACTGCAATAGTTGTTTTACCAACTCCACCTTTGCCACTTGAAACCGCAATACTCTCAGTCATAAATTTACCTTTAATTTAGTGTTAGTTAATTTTCTTTCATATATTGTGCCAAAATTAGACTGTTAGCAAAAGCAATTGCATCTATGATGTTATTTGTTCCAGATAACAAGCCTAATTTACAATTTAAATCATGATACATCGAAAAGTCATTGGAATTTACTATTATTTCATCTAGTTTAGTTAAAACATTGATAGGATACAGTTTATCAAGATAACTCATTTGTTTTTCTAAGCTTTTATAATTTATTCCTGACTGAATTACATTTAAAAGCAATTTTTTATGATCTGATAGTGTAACTTTTAAAAAATTGTTGAAGTTTATATCTACTAAAAAGTCATAAGATATATCAATAATAGTCATTTTATTTTGATTATCTAATAAATATTTATTTAAATCTTCAACTTCTGAAAAAGAATGAACGTTTAAATTTAGAACTCTTCCAAAGTTAAGTAAATTAGAACTCCTATTAGGTGACGTTTTTCCAAGGTTAATTAATGTAATATTATCATTATCATGAGCTCTTATGGATTGATCAAGGAGATATGAAGCAATTTTGGCACAAATTGTTGTTTTTCCTACACCACTTAAACCACAAACTAAGATAGTTTTAGAATTTAATAATTTATCTTTTAGATTGTAAGTAAGTTTATCGGACAAGATATTATAAAAGTTACTTTTTGATCTTGAAATGTCTTTTTTATTTAAGTGATCAAAAATACTGTTTATTGTTTTTTTTGAATAACCTTCTTTTAGAAGTTTTACAAAATTTGTATCATCAATATGACTGTTAAGAGAAGTTAAATCAGTAATAATACTCTGGTTTAAAATTGATCTAATTTCACTTTTGAAATTTTCTAAATCTTTTTTTGAAATAGAATTTTGTTCTATTGACAATTCATCATTATTATTATGTTTAATAATTGAACTAATTTTATTGTCAGAGGAATACTTAGAAAGAGGAACCTGTGAAAAAAGCTCTTTAAAATTGTGTTTTTTATGATTTTTTTTATTTGATTTTAAAATATCTTTAATATCGTTTGATCCCACGATTTCAATTTTTTCACCTATTTTTTTTGTAGATAAAATCACAGCATCTTGACCTAGTACTCTTGAAATTTCATCCATTGCTGTCATACTATCATCAGATAAGACTTTATGTTGTGTCATTTTAATTTCTCCATAATTTAATTTGTGTTTTCTTCATTAAGGTCAATGGTTGCTACTACTTCAATTTGTTTTTCATCAGGTAGCTCTGTAAAAGAGAGTACATCAACATTATCAATGTGTTGTCTTAACATTAATGAAATATCTTTTCTAATTGCAGGAGCAGTTATTAAAATAGGTTTCTTATTTTCATTTTGTAAATTTTCTATCGCATTGTTTATAGAACTTACTATTTTTTGAATTAAGCTTGGTTCTAATATTAATCCATTTTCTCCAGATTGATTGGCTATATTTAAAATCATTTGTTCTAGATTTCCTGAAAATGTAATGATTGGCAATGCTTGGTTTAATGGGGCTAATTGTTGAATTAACAAACCTACTACTGTTGGTCTTACAATTTCAGCTAGCTCATATGGTGTTAAATTTTTATTATTAATAGTTGATAATTTTTCAAGTATTTTTCTTAGGTCACTTATTGGTATTCTCTCTGATAATAAAGATTTTAGGACTGTGGTAAAAATATTTAAAGGAAAAATTTTTGGTACAGTTAATGATACTAATTGAGGGGATGTTTTACTTAGATTATCAAGTAACGATTGTACATCATCTTGTCCAATTAACTCACTTGAATACTTGTTTAATAGTTGATTAAGATGTGTTGCTATTACAGCTTCAGGTTCAACTACCATATAACCAAAACTCTCTGCTTTTGAAACCTCATGTTTTTCTATCCAAGTAGAATCCATTTTAAAACTAGGATCTTTAACACTAATACCTTCAATTTTGGTTTGTGAATTATCGCTTGGAATAGCTAAAAGTAAATTTGGATAAATTTTGTCTTCACCAACAATAGTTTGACCAATTCTTATTCTATATGTATTAGAATCTAGATTTAAATCATCTCTAACTCTAACTTGTGGGACAATAAAACCAAGTTCCTTGGATAATTGTTTTCTAACACCAGTTATTCTAGATATTAAAGGTCCTTCATTGTTGTCATCAACTAATTGTATAAGTCCATAACCTAGTTGCATAGAAATCTGTGAATTATCTGATATTTCATCGAGGTCAATATTACTTGTGTCAACCGGGTCTGAAACAGATTTCCCATCTCCTTTTAAGATTTCATCTTCATTTTCGTTATTCAACTTACTTTTATACAAATAGTACCAAATTAAAAGCGATAAAAGTGAGGCAATTAAAAACAAAAAATTTGGCATTCCAGGTATCATGCCAATTAAAAATAGAACTGCTGAACTTGGTAACCAAGCCTCTTTAATACCTATTTGTGATCCTATTTGTTCTGACAGATCGTGGTTTGAGGATATTCTTGTAACTATAATTGCAGTTGATATTGCTAGTAATAATGATGGAATTTGAGCAACTAAACCATCGCCAACTGATAAAATTATGTAATTTTCAGCAGCAGTTGATAATGGTAAATCATGTTGTGCTAAACCAATAGTAAGACCACCGATAATATTTATTAACAAAATTAAAATTCCAGCTATTGCATCTCCTTTAACAAATTTCGATGCACCATCCATAGCACCATAAAAATCAGCCTCTTTTGCAATTTCTTCTCTTCTAATTTTTGCGTCTTCACTAGTAAGTAACCCTGCATTTAAATCTGCATCAATTGCCATTTGTTTTCCTGGCATCGCATCTAAGGTAAATCTTGCAGAAACTTCAGAAACTCTTCCAGCACCCTTGGTAACGACAACTAAATTAATTATGATTAAAATAGCAAATACGAATATTCCAACAACATAATTACCAGCGATAACAAAAGATCCAAATGCTTCAATTACTTTTCCGGCAGCATCTGGACCTGTATGACCTTGGCTCAAAACTATTCTTGTTGAAGCAACATTTAAGCCTAATCTTAATATAGTTGCGAATAATAAAACAGTAGGAAAACTTGAAAAATCTAGTGGTCTAAAAGTATGTAATGCGACCATTAAGATTAATAAAGACAATAATATGTTACTTGTAAAAAACACATCTAGAAGATAAGACGGCAATGGTATCACCATCATAACAATTAAAACCAAAATTCCTAAAGGCAAAGCTAAAGACTTTAGTTTATTAACATCTAAAAATTGCTGTGATATTTTTTGAGTTGTCAAATTCATGACACTTCCTGATAAAATTTATTCAATAAAAACATATGCTTAATATCTCAATCATTTATAATTTCGAATTATTATTAATGAAGCAAGAAGGATGCCAATTAAATAAAATTAAATTATTATTTAAAGATTTTTTTATAAAGCGTTATTGGCATAGAATATGCAAATCTATCTCAAATTAGGAGATTATGATGAAGTTTTTTAACTATATTAAAATTTTAGTTCCACTTTGTTTTATATTATTGACTGGTTGTATTCAAAGTTTTGATGATTTAAGAATGTCAAAAAACAATTCTATTAATATTGACAAGAATACAAATGGAATAGTTGCTTTAAAAGAAGTGTTTGATAGCTCAGTTGAAAAAATACCAACTTTAACTGCGGTAGGTTATGCTGTTGTGTCTAGTCAACCTGGCAGAACTCAAGCTCAAAAAAGGTTAATGGCTATAAGGTCTTCAAGAATGTCAGCTATGAGGGAATTAGCTGAACAAATCCATGGAATTCAAGTTGACTCTAATACTACTGTTATAGACTTAATGGTTCAAAATGATACCTTTAGAGCTGTTGTAAAGGGAGTTATAAGAGGTGCAAAGACTGTAAGAATAAACCCAACTGGGAATGATACATACGAAACAGTTCTTGAAATTGATAGAGACATGATGATGGCTTTATTAAGAAATGCTAGAAGTTCATAAAATATGATAAAATTAATAAAATTTTACTTTTTTTTACTACTCATATTAATATCTTCTCATGCATTTTCTTATCAAGATTTTAATGTATTAAAAGCTGAGGTTACAGGAAGAGCTGTAATTTTAGATAATAATATCGAAAAAGCTAAAAGATTAGCACTTGAGGATGCTTTATATCTTGCATCATTAAAAGGTGGAGCTTTTGTTGATGGATTTTCAAGTGTATCACAAAATACAATTATAAATGATCAATCAATAATTAAATCTGATTCTAAAATTTTGGATTTTAAGATATTAGAAGAAAATAAAAATAAAAATCATTACGAAATTAAATTGCTTGCTATTATTGGAAATAAAAATAATTCATTTAAATGTAAAGATAAACCAATAAATATTTCAATATTCAAGCCCAAAATAATTTATAATCATTCACTTCCTTCTTTTGTAATAAGGTCAATGTATGAGTGGAACAATTTTTTTATAGATAAGATATCAACAAATAATCAAATAAGTTTAAAAAAATATAATAATTTTGAATTAGATAAAATTATTAAGTCTTCTGACAATGTCGAATTTGACTACTCATCAAATGTTGATGGAATTCCTTCAATTGAAGACGGTGATTATATTGTTGCTCCAGTTTATAAAGTTGAACCTATTAATTTTTATAGGCAAGTTGAAAATCCATATGAAATAGCAAAATATTCAATAGAATTAAATTTTTTTAAAGGACCAAATTATAAATTTTTTAGAACTTTTGTAATTGAAAAGGAATTTCAAAATAGATATCCAAGTAATTTTAAGCTTATTTCTGCTTTAACAAGTAAAACTAATGAAGAAGTTAATGCAGACGTAATTTCAGGTATAACTGACGGGATAACTCAAATAATTAATAAATTTAATTGTATACCAATTGAAGCAAATCTTAAATTGATAAATGACATGCTATATATCGATATAGGTGAAAAACATGGTTTAAGAAATAGACAAATTGGGATTGTAAAAAAGAATTACCAAAGCGGTTTGAAGTCAAATTTAGATACAACGGTTATGTTTATTTCAGAAATAAATTCAAATAGAAGTAAATTAGTGCCTTTGAATGACAAGGTTAAAATATCTAAATTAGATGGAATGAAAATACAATTTATAGAGTAAGAGATGAAAAATAGAATTAAATTTTTATTAATAATAATTTGTCTTCAATTTATAGCAAAAACTGTTTTAAGTGAGCCTTTTGTTGTACTAGAATATAGAAATAATACTAGTGAATTACAGGAAAAGTCTAATAATCCGTTTCTTAATAATCAAAACTTTTCAAAGAAGCATAAAGTAAAGAAAAATGAAACGCTATCAGATATAATTTTTAAAAATTATGGAGTTAAAAACTTCAATATTGATATTTTAAGTTTATCTATTGTACATTACAACAAACACGCATTTGTCAGAAAAAACCCTAATTTTTTGTATGCAGGTAAAACTATCTATCTGCCAAGTGTATTAGAGATAAAAAATTTATTAATTAAGGCTAAACCAAAAAAGAATGTATACCCCAAAGATGAGAAACATATTTATTTTTTTGGAGGATAAATTGAGTACTAAATTTCTAATAATCAAATTATTGATATTGATCATAATATTCTCTCCAAAAAACCTTTATGCTTTATCTGGAGAAGAGATAAATTCATATGTCAAGAAATGGTTAGCATTAGAAGGGATAAAATCTAATCCTAAATTTTCACCGAAAAAAAAACTTTCTGATTGTAATCAAAATATTTCATATAAGAAACATAACAATAGTTTTAAATTGATAAAGGTTACTTGTACTGGGAAAAAACCATGGACTATTTATGTCAAAACAAATACTAATACTTTGACACAAAAGAAGAAACAAAAGAAATTTCAGGCAATAAAATCTTATCAAATACTTGTATTAAATAGATCAATTGAGAAAGGAAATTATTTAAGAAAAAGTGATCTTGTTTTTATAAGTAGCGCGAGAAAGTATAATTTTTATAATAATAAAGAAGAATTAGTTGGTAGAAAAGTTAAACAGAATTTAAGAAAAGGGCAACATTTACAGCCTAGACATCTTTTTAAAAAATATTCCGTGAATGAGGGTGATGTAGTAATTATTATTTCAAAATTTAAAAATACTGAGGTCAGCACTGGTGGAATTGCAATGAAATCAGGTAATATTGGTGATATTTTAGAGGTAAAAAATTCACGAAGTGGTAAAATTGTTAAAGGAACTTTAAAAAAAAATAAAAAAATTAAAGTTTTTTTCTAAAATGTATAAAATAAATGTCGTATATAAAGATGTGGAGAACTAAGTATGGTTGAGAAAATTACAAATAGTATAATTAATTTAGAAAATAAAACTTCTAAAAATTCAGCTAAAGTTGATAATTCTATTAGTAAAATAGGTGATTACAGAAGTGGAAACTCTGCAGATATTAAAATAGAAAATAAGGATGTTATAAATGATTTAGCATCTAGTGCTCCAATAGATAATGATAAAGTATCTAGTATTAAGAAAGCTATTTCATCAGGCAATTATCCTCTTGATTTAGACAAAATATCTGATGCTTTAATGGAAGCATATAACGAGATGAAATCTTAATTTATTGTTGTTTAAAATGAGTTTTATAAATAAATTAAACGATACTTATGAATTAATAAGTAAATTAGATTTAGTCGTGAATAGAGACACAGATAGTGGTCTTATAAAAAAACAGCTATTATCTGTATCAGAAGATTTAGCAAGCTATAAAGAGGTAA
>CACIWG010000041.1 GCA_902590245.1 uncultured SAR116 cluster alpha proteobacterium
AATGAAAAATGGTGGTAAACCTCATTCATATATATTCAAATGGTATTTTTTTGGATATTTATTTATTTTTATTGTGGTAGCATATTTAGAAAATTGGTTTTAATGCAAAAAATATTAAATAGCTGTAAAAATTTTATCAATCAGTAACATTAATCAATGTCTTAATAATAAGAGCTAAATCTAAACTTTAGACTTAATATCTTCCTGAAATTTAGAAACTATAAACACGCCCACACAAGATAAAAACAGACCTAAAAAGTCTATAAAAGTAAATTTTTCATTTAATATTAGATAAGCAAGTAAAGCGGAAGTTGGTGGTATCAAAAAAAATAAAGTAGATGTTTGGTTTGCTTTATTATTTTGGAGCAACCACATCAAAATCAAAAAAGCACCCAGTGAAACCGCAAAAATTTGCCATGACATTGCTAAAAGAAAATCATTTGAAAAATTTATAAAAAAATCTTCAAAGCAAAGAGCAAGAAAAAAGTGAAAAATTGAAGCACTTAATGCTTGTAAAAAATTATTCCCAGATATTGATAAACTAGAACCTATTTTTTTTTGCCAAATAATAGCTAGTGACGATGAAATAAGTCCAATTACTCCTGCAAGAAATGCTACTAAACTTAAATCACTAATCAGATCAGAAATAATAATTGTTGATGCGCCAATAAACCCTAAAAATATTCCTATCCACTGATATCTTGTTAGATTTTCATTCAAAAAAACCTTAGCTAGAAAAGATGTCAGGATAGGTTGTAATGAAACAATTAATGCAATAAGAGTAGCTGATATACCATTAGATAAAGCAAAAAAAACACCTCCTAAATATAAACCATGAAATAATAAACCACTTATTGATGCATCAATAAAATCTTTCAATGAAATTTTTTTATTTTTTGAAAAAAAAATAAAAAATAAAAATAAAAATAGTGCTACTACACTGAATCTTATTGATAGAGATAAAAAAGGTGGTGCATTATCAACTATAATTTTACTACTTATAAATGCTGACGACCATAATATTACAAAAATTATTGGTATTGTATTTAGAATCTGAACAACTTTCTTATTTGGCGAATTGCTTAAATAAATTATCTAGGACCTTTGTTTATTGTCAAAGTTTTATTGATAATTTTTTTAAAAATAAATCTTTATTTTGTTTGTATCATTTTAATTGAATTGGCAGTTTCAATTACAGTTTTTTCAAAAGGTATAGGAGTCCATGTGAAAGTTTTGATTGTATCAGAATTATCTGCAGTCATATTAATTCCTAACAATGCCAGCATCCCTTTTGCCTCACGATCAAACATAGACAAAAATTTGAAAAACCAGTTTGGCGCTATTTTAGTACTTGGACCTTTGTAACCTTGGTTTATAAGAAATTGTGCAACATCAGCAAAACTTACTGGTTTTGTTCCAGATGCTATAAATCTTTTGCCAGAAACTTTTGACTTCGTTAAAGCTTGTACATGTAATTTTGCAACATCTCTTACGTCAACCATTGGAAAAGCAGCATCAGGCACCATAGGTATTTTACCATTTAGTACTTTGGACAGTATGTTTAACGACTCACAAGTAATATTATCTCCAAGTGGTGGTCCAAACACTCCTCCTGGAGCAATTACCACTAAATCCATTTTAGATTTTTTTTTATTTTTATAAATAAAATCCCAGGCTGATCTCTCTGCAAGAGTTTTGCTTTTTATGTACGTACTCAAATTAGGGTAATTTATGTCAGTCCAATCTTTAGGTCCAAACTGACCACGACGAATACTTGACATCATTGATACAATTGAACTTGTTAATACTATTCTTTTGACTCCACCTTTGTGTGAAGCTTCTAACACACGTCTAGTTCCTTCCACTGCAGGTAATATCATTTCATCTTCATTCTTTGGTATTGCAATCCTAAACGGTGATGCAACATGCATAACAAAATCACATCCTTTAATAGCATTGTCCCAACCATTATCAGAAGTTAAATCCAATATTTCAAATTTAAGATTTTTAATATTTATTTTATTTTTTTTTAAAGTATTTATGACTTCATTTTGTTTAGAAGAATTTCTAACTGTTCCCTTAACCTTATATCCTTTATTTAACAATTCTTTGACACAATAGAGGCCTATAAAACCAGATATACCTGTTATTAAAACCGTTTTTGACATTGTAAAACCTTCAATATTAAAATCATATTATTAAAAAAATAAATAATTTTCAAAATTTAATCTAAATTTGTATTTTTTACTATAAATTTGATTCAATTTGACATGTGCGAATTTATTTTTGATAATTATTATCATTATAAATTATGGAGGAAAATATGGATGATGTTAAGCCTTTTATCTATCCTGGAGATGATGGTTCAAAACTTAAACCAGACTCAAGATATGAGAATTTTATAGGTGGTAATTGGACAAAACCTAAAACTGGAAATTATTTTGAAAATATTTCACCAACGAGTGGAAAGGTTATTTGTGAAATACCAAGATCTAACGCTGATGATGTAAATTTAGCTTTAGATGCTGCTCATAAAGCAGCTCCTGGATGGGGTAAAACTGGTCCAGCCGAAAGATCAAATATTTTATTAAAAATAGCAGATGTCATTGAACAAAATGCAGAAAAATTATCGTTAGCTGAAACCTTAGATAATGGAAAACCTATACGTGAACCAATGGCAGCTGACATACCTCTTACTGTAGATCATTTTAGATATTTCGCTGGTGCGATCAGAGCTCAAGAGGGAACTATTGGAAATATTGATGGAATGCAATCTGGTGGTGGTAACTCCGCTCAAGGGATGATGGCTTATCATTATCCAGAACCACTTGGTGTTGTAGGTCAAATAATACCCTGGAATTTTCCAATATTAATGGCTGCTTGGAAACTTGCACCAGCTTTAGCTGCAGGCAATGCTGTTGTACTGAAGCCAGCTGAGCAAACCCCCTACTCAATATGTGTTTTAATGGAGTTAATAGCTGATCTTCTCCCACCAGGAGTCGTAAATGTTGTTCAAGGTTATGGAGTTGAGGCTGGAAAACCTCTTGCATCTAGCAATAGAGTTAAAAAAATAGGATTTACTGGAGAAACTACTACCGGAAGATTAATTTTACAGTATGCATCTGAAAATTTAATCCCCGTTACCCTAGAATTGGGTGGTAAAAGTCCAAATATCTTTTTTAAAGATATTATGAATGGAGGTGACGAGTATCTCTCACGTTGTGTGGAAGGTTTTTTGCATGCTTACTTTAATCAAGGTGAGGTTTGCACATGCCCGTCCAGAGCAGTTGTTCATGAAGATATTTATGAGCCGTTTATGGAAATGGTTAAAAAAAGAGTTTCAGTTTTAAATTGTGGAGATCCTTTTGATCTAAATACTCAAGTTGGTGCTCAAGCTTCTTCAGAACAATTTGATAAAATCATGTCTTATTTAGATGTTGGAAAACAAGAAGGTGCAAGTGTAATTTTTGGAGGTGAGAAAAGACAAATGGATGGCGCATACTCCAATGGTTATTATGTAGAACCAACTGCATTTAAAGGTGATAATTCTATGAGAATATTTCAAGAAGAAATATTCGGACCAGTAGTATCTGTGACAACATTTAAAGACGAAGCTGAGGCTATTTCAATAGCTAATGACACACTTTATGGTCTTGGTGCAGGTGTCTGGTCAAAAGATGCAAACATATGTTATAGAATGGGAAGGGCTATAGAAGCTGGTAGAGTATGGGTAAATTGTTATCATTCTTATCCAGCTCATGCAGCGTTTGGTGGCTATAAAAATTCAGGTATTGGAAGAGAAACTCATAAGATGATGCTAAACCACTATCAGCAAACTAAAAACGTTTTAGTATCTTATGCAGAAGTTCCAGACGGATTTTTTTAAAAATAAAAGTTTATATCCTCCCTTTTTGGGAGGATATTAAAACTGGAGTTCAAAATGATTAAAAGAGTTTTATCAACAAAAAAAACTGATGATTTAATAACCGAGTTATCAAAAATACACGGACTTTTGGTATTTCATCAATCTGGTGGATGTTGTGATGGTTCATCACCCATGTGTTTTCCTCGATCTGAGTTTAGAGTTGGATCAAGAGATATTTATTTAGGTAATATTGGTTCACAACCATTTTTTATGTCGGAAGATCAATTTGAATATTGGAAACATACACAATTAATTATTGACGTAGTTGATGGTAAAGGTGGCATGTTTTCTTTAGAAGGACCTACTGGAAAAAGATTTTTAACCAGATCACGAGTTTATGAAGAAAATGAAATTAATGAACTCAAAAAAAATCCTCCTCAAATAGCAAGCAATTTATCAAATATTGAGGGACTAAAGACGACGATTAATTAAACACAGATTCTTTTGAAAAGTAAATGTAACTTCTTTTTGTTAATTTATTAAAGATGAGATAATTATGAAAAAACATTTTATGGCAACACATACCTGGACTAGTAACGAAGCTAGAGATAAGGTTATTGAAATGAATTCTGGCATGACTGAAGAGGAATTTTTTTCTGGTCTCAAAACAGAAAAAGCAGAAACATTACAACATTGGATGGGCAAAGATGACTTTTTCTTTTGTCATTGGTATGCCGAAAGTGAAGATGCAATAATTGAGGCATTAGAAAAAGTAGGTTTTAATGATTTAATAGTTACTATGCCAAACGAAATGCAACGTTACATATCAATTGATAAACCAACAGGTAAGCCAATAGTAAATCCCTTTGATGAAGATTAAAATAGTACTTCGTAAGTTTTTATTTCATTATCAAAACCTTTAACATTTATATTTTTAGCTACTGAAGTTTTTATATCATTTTCAATTAAATTTTTTGTATTTTCAGAGATTAAAATTCCAGACGTTTTTGAATAAGTTTCCAGTCTCGATGCAAGATTAACGGCACCTCCAACAACTGTATAATCTAATCTTCTATCACTGCCAAAATTTCCTACTGTACATTCTCCAGAATTAATACCAATTCTAATTTTTAAAGGGGTAGTTAACTTATATTTTCTTATAAATTCAAAGGACATTTCTTTCATTTGTTTTTGCATAGCAATAGCCATTCTTACACAATTTATTGCATCGTCACGATAGCCTTTTGAAATGGGGTCCCCAAAAAATATCATAATTGCATCGCCGATATACTTATCAATAGTTCCACCAAAAGAGAGAGCAATGTCTGACATTTTAGATAAATATGTATTTAGCATGTCTGTTAAAGATTTTGAGTTCATATCATCAGATATAGAAGTAAAAGAAACTATATCAGAAAAAAAAATACTTAAAAATTTTTTTTCACTTTCTATTTTTGCTTTTTTTTCACCAGAGAAAATTGAATCATAAAGTTGAGGAGAAAGATATTTAGACAATTGTTTAGCTATATTTTCAATTTGTTCACTTTTTGATTTTGCAATATCTTCAGCTATTCTTGCTCTTTGCTTTTGTTTATCAAGTTCAGTAGTTAGATTGCTTCTCAATTTTGATTCTAATTGGAGTTTAGCTAATTGAATTTTCATAGATCTTAATTCATCTTTTGAAATATCAACCATATTTAAAATCCTAATATGATTTTATACCAAGAAAAAATCAAAATGTGTATTAATAAATTTTTGTAGCCTCTTAGCACTAATGAAGGTTATAAATTTCTTATTTTGAAAGAGTAATAACTGCTGAAAAGTAAAATAATAAGTGTACTTTTAGGATAAGTTTATAAATTATTTGAAATCAAAAGGTGGTAACTCTTTAATACTTTTTTTTAAAGACTCACCCCAACTATTTGATATTTTTTCAAAATAAGGATCATTTTTTTCAATCCTTATCTGATTGTTAAATTCAAAATCATCCTTTTTTAAAGTGCAAACATCTATTGGCATGCCTACTGAAACATTTGCCTTCATGGTACTATCAAAAGATACTAAAAGTAGTTTTATTGCATCTCCGAAGTTTGAGTGCTTTTCTAGAGCTCTAACAATAATCGGTTTGCCATATTTTGTTTCTCCAATTTGAAAAAAAGATTGATCTTCAGATGCTTCTATAAAGTTACCCTCAGGATAAATTAAAAATAACCTATGTTCATGACCTGCTATTTGACCACCTAAAATTAATGTAGAGGAATACGGATTTTCACCTACTTGACCATCAGAAGAATATTCATTCGATATATTTCTTAATATTTTTCCAACAATTCTTGCTACTTGAAACATAGATTTAGTTTTAAGAATATTATCAACTTCATTATTGGGATTATCAATAGCTTCATTTATAAGGTTAATAGTGGCCTGAGATGTGGCTAAGTTGCCAGAAGTTAATAAAACTACACTCCTTTCGTTTTTATTTGACCAGAAAAACATTTTTTTATTTGTATTTACATTATCTATACCTGCGTTTGTTAAAGTATCCGACATAAATACTAAACCTTGATTTAATTTTAATCCTACACAATAAGTCATTTGGCACCTTAATTATTGATTTAATATATCAATTGATAATTCTAAATTTTGATTTTCAATAAAATATCCATTTATAATACCTTTTACTGGAACAACATCATTATAATCGAAACCTTTTGCTATTTCTACATATCTATCATCTGGAGAAATACCATTAGATATGTCAAAGCCTATCCAACCAAGTTTTTCTATAAATACTTCAGCCCAAGCATGCATGGAAAGATTGTTAGAAACTTCTATTGGTTTAAATAATCCACTAACATATCTACAAGGAAGATTATTCATTCGCACTACAGATAAAAATATATGAGTGTGGTCCTGACAAACTCCAAACCCTTTTTTAAATGCATCTTCAGCAGTTGTTTTATAATCTGTTTTTCCTTTTTTATATTTAATTTTAGATTTGATATTAGATGATAAATTATGAAGACTTCCTATCAAGTCTTCATAATTCAAAATATTTTCTTTGTAAAACTTTGATATGTATTCACCAGGATTTGTGAGATAAGTTTTATCAACATAACACCAAAGGGGAAGATCTTTTTTTGAAATTTCTTTTATTCCAAAATTAGACTTTGTTTCAACCTTACCAAAAATATTATATTCAATCTTTTTAGAATTATTTTGTATGCTAACTAATTCAATTTGATTACCAAATTGATCTTTAGAATTAAGTTCCTTTTTTCCACCAAGTATATCAATTTTCCAATCTAAAATTTCCTGACTTTCATT
>CACIWG010000042.1 GCA_902590245.1 uncultured SAR116 cluster alpha proteobacterium
AAGTTCTTCAGCTAATGGCTTTTTAATTTTTTCTTGAATTAATCTATTTAAAGGTCTTGCACCAAAAACTTTATCATAACCTTTCTTAGCCAACCAGTTTCTAGCTTCATCAGAAAGCATTATAGAAACACCTTTATCTGATAATTGTGCCTCTAATTGCATTATAAATTTATCTACTACCATTTTAATAACTTCTATATCTAAGTAATCAAACGGTATTATTGCATCTAATCTATTACGAAATTCTGGAGTAAACAATTTTTCTATTGCTTGTGTGTCTGCATCATTTTTTGTGTCATTTAGAAATCCAATAGATGATTTAGATAACTCTGAAGCCCCTGCGTTAGTAGTCATAATTAAAATAACATTTCTAAAATCTACAGACTTACCGTTATTGTCAGTTAATTTACCGTGATCCATCACTTGAAGTAATAAATTAAACAAATCAGGATGTGCTTTTTCAATTTCATCCAAAAGTAGTACTGAATGAGGATTTTGATCAATTGCGTCAGTTAATAATCCTCCTTGGTCAAAACCAACATAACCTGGAGGCGCTCCTATCAATCGAGAAACAGTATGTCTTTCCATATATTCTGACATATCAAATCTAGTAAGTTTAATGCCATAAGATTCAGACAATTGTCTTGCTACTTCTGTTTTTCCAACTCCAGTAGGACCAGAAAATAAATAACAACCTATTGGCTTTTCACTTTCTCTAAGTCCCGCCCTTGACAATTTTACACTTGAAACCAAGGCGGATATAGCTTTATCTTGACCATAAACCATTCTTTTCAGATCACTTTCTAAATTTAATAGTGCTTTTTTATCATCTTTAGAAACATGTTTTGGAGGTATTCTAGCAATTAAAGCAACTGTTTCTTCTATCTCTTGTTTATCTATTGTTTTTTTCCTTTTGTTTTGGGGTAAAAGCATCTGTGCAGCGGCTGTTTCATCAATTACATCAATAGCCTTATCAGGAAGTTTTCTTTCATTTATATATCTGAAAGATAATTCAACTGCAGTTTTAATAGCATCATTGGTAAACTTAATTTTATGATGATCTTCATATCTTGACTTAAGCCCCATTAAAATTTTGATTGCATCATCTACATTAGGTTCTTTTACATCTATTTTTTGGAATCTTCTTACCAAAGCCCTGTCTTTATCAAAATAACCTCTATATTCTTTATATGTAGTTGAACCAATACATCTAAGTGTACCTGTTTGAAGAACAGGCTTTAATAAATTTGAGGCATCCATCGCACCACCACTTGTAGCACCAGCACCAATTATCGTATGAATTTCATCAATAAATAATATTGCATTTTCATTCTTTTCAATTTCTTTAATGACAGCTTTTAGACGTTCTTCAAAATCTCCTCTATATCTTGTTCCTGCTAGAAGCGCACCCATATCTAAAGCATAAATTTCAGATTTCAACAATACCTCTGGGACCTCGCCTTTAACAATTTTATCTGCAAGACCTTCTGCTATAGCTGTTTTTCCTACACCAGGATCACCAACCAATAGAGGATTATTCTTTGTCCTTCTGCACAAAACTTGTATAGTTCTATCAAGTTCTTTCTTCCTTCCTATAACTGGATCTATTTTTCCAGATGCAGATTTCTCATTCAAGTCAACAGCATATTTTTTTAATGCACTTTCATTTTTTGGATTTGTTTGATTTTCTGTATTTGTATCTTCATCAACTTTAGATTGAGAATAGTTTGGATCTTTAGCAAGACCATGACTAATAAAACTAACAGCATCTAGTCTTTTCATATTCTGTTTTTGAAGTAAATATACAGCATAACAATCTCTTTCAGAAAACATAGCAACTAAAACATTTGCGCCATTTGCTTCATTTTTTCCTGATGATTGTGTATGTATAACAGCTCTTTGAACAACACGTTGAAACCCTGATGTTGGCTGAGTGTCTATATCTTCATTTGAACTAACAATTGATTTCAAATCTTTGTCTAAATAAACATTAAGATCATCTTCTAATAATTTTATGTCCACACCACATGCTTTAAATACCTCCATAGCATCTTTATCTTCTAATAATGAGAATAATAAATGCTCTAAGGTAGCAAACTCATGCTTTTTTGATGATGCTAAATTCATTGCACGTCTTAATGTTTCTTCTAATGATCTTGATAGCATTATTTATTCCTTTTCTAATTGCATTTGAAGTGGATGTTCATATTTACGGGCATAATTTGTAACTTGTACTGCTTTAGTTTCAGCAATTTCATATGTATAAATGCCACAAACACCAATACCTTTTTGATGAACATGAAGCATAATTTGTGTGGCTTCATCTTGTCTTTTTCCAAAAAATTTTTCTAAAACCTCAATAACGAATTCCATTGGTGTATAATCATCATTTAACATTAAAACCTTATACAATGATGGTTTTTTAGTTTTAGGTTTAACTTTTGTTAACACACTTCCATCAGTTTGATTATTATTATCTTCTGATTCAGATTTGATTTCAGGATATTTTTTTTTCATATATTTAATTTAATAATTAAAAACTTTGGTATCAATACCTTTAAAAAATATTTTATAAATTAAGTCTTTTTAAACATCTAAATATTGTATATACATTTATATCATATAACAATATAATGTACTATTATTTACTATACTCAAAATTTTAAATGAATATTATTACACCATTTAAGGCAACATACATGAGAATTTTGATTTTATTAGTATTCTTTACAAGTTCAGTTTATTTTAACAAACCTTCTCATGGTAAGTACGCATCAATTATTATTAATGAAAAATCAGGAAAAATATATCATTCAATTAATGCTGACACAAGAAACTATCCTGCTTCACTTACTAAAATTATGACACTCTACATGATTTTTGAAAAATTAAAACACAAAAAAATTAAAATGAATACTAAACTTAAGGTATCTAAACGAGCTTCAAGGCAACCTCCATCAAAACTAGGGCTATACCCAGGTCAAAAAATTACGGTTAAACAAGCAATTCTTGCACTTGTTACTAAATCAGCGAATGATGTTGCAACTGTTGTTGCAGAAAATTTTGAAAAAACTGAAAGAAGATTTGCTTATAAAATGTCAAAAAAAGCAAAGAGTATCGGTCTTACTCGTACTATTTTTAGAAATGCATCCGGACTTCCAAATAAAGGCCAACTCTCTACAGCAAGAGATATGGCAAAACTAGCAGTAGCTATTAGAAAGAACTTTCCTGAATTTTTTTATTTTTTTAACAAAAAATCATTTGTATTTAATGGTATTGAATATCGTAATCATAATAATTTACTTGGTTCTTACTTTGGCGCAGACGGTATTAAAACTGGCTATACAAACGCATCAGGATTTAATTTAGTTGTTTCTGTTGAAAGAAATGGTCAAAGAATAATTGGAGTTGTTTTTGGTGGGAAAACTGCAAGGACTAGAGATAAGCATATGGTTAAATTATTAAATAAATTTATAAAAACTCCTATTGTGCGAACTGCTAAACTCTCTGAAATACCTACCAAAAGGCCTGATTTTATTTCATACTCTGTTATAAAAAAACCAAAAAGCTTCCCTGTTTATGCCCTTAATGAATCTGAAGATTGGTTTATACAAATAGGAGCTTTTAAAAATAAACTCAACGCGCATATTGCTGCAAAAAAGGCTCGTAATGCAGCACCTGAACAACTTGGTAATTTACCTGCTTCTTTACAAAAAATTTCTAAGCATTTAGAAAATGTAAAAGTTAAAAAATCTTTGTGGAGAGTTAGATTTATTGAGTTAGCTGAAAACCAAGCAAGGTCTGTTTGTGCTGAACTATGGTCATCAGGACTAAGCTGTATCCCTTTACCTCAAAAGAGGTTGAATTAATTCTTTATTTCACAATCAAAAGTTGGTTCCAATTAGTTGTGTATGATTTAGATTTAAAATGAGATTTCATATTCCAATTACTTTTTTTCATTCTTGATTTTAATAATCCTTGAGACCCGTAAAATAGAGTTTTTGAACCCATTTTATTATTAATATAATCTAGCATTATCATTCGTTTATTTGATAACATATTATCTTTTTTATTTTTTTTAAATAAACTTCCCTGAATAGTATAATCTTCTGATTTATAAAAATAGTTGGTTTCATCTAAATTGATTTCTACACTTTTAATTTTTAGGTCAAGTAGTGTAACTCCAATTTTTTTATAACTAAATCCCAAACGATAAATTTTTTCTAATATTTTAAATCCACCTTGAATCAAATCAGGTGTGTTATTTATGGGTTCATCAAAATTTATTAAACCAGAGTTACTATATTGTGACTCACTCTTTTTAAATTTATTTGTATTAATAAAAACACATAAAGAACTACATAAACCTCTTTGTAATCGAAGCTTTTCAGCTGCTCTAAAAATATGATTTGACAATGCTTCTTTTAAACTTTGTAAATCTGTTACCATTTCTCCAAATGAACGTGAAACCGTGATAGATTTTTTAGAATGAACTTGTTCTAAATTTAAAGCTGAAACACCTCTTAATTCATACACTATTCTTTTCCCAACAACAGAAATATGTTGTTTTATCTGATTGGGATTGGCTCTCTGTAATTGCAAGGCATTGTTTATACCAATTTTTTTTAATCTGTTAGCCCAACCTTTTGATATTCCCCAGATTTTTTCAAGTTCTAAATCATTTAATACTTGAGTAATTTGGTTTGAATCTTGAAGGTTATAAACTCCTTCATTTACATATTTCTTCGCTATTCTATTAGCTAATTTTGCTAACGTTTTAGTTGGTCCTATTCCCACAGAAACAGGTATACCTGTCCATTGATATATTTTTTTTTTCATAAAAATCATTTTTTTATAAATATTGCTTTTATTAAATCCATCTAAACCTAAAAAAGCTTCATCTATAGAGTAGACCTCAACGTCTGGTGTAAAGTGATAAAAAGAGTTCATTACTCTAGAAGACATATCTCCATACAAAGTATAATTAGATGAATAAACTATTACCCTATTTTTATGGATTAAATCTTTCCACAAATGCAGTGGTGCACCCATAGGAATGCCCAGAGCTTTAGCTTCATTTGATCTAGCTATTATACATCCATCATTATTTGATAAAACAACAACAGGTTTATTATTAATAAGTGGATTAAAAACCCTTTCACAAGATACATAGAAATTATTACAATCAACTAATGCATACAATTTTGTTTGCCTTTTTTAGTAAACGGAATGAATAGCTGTAACAACTACTCCCCAAATTTCAATGTTCATATCTTCTTTTATCTCAATTGGTTTATATAGAGTATTCTCTGGCATCAAAATTAATTTTCCAGTTTCTTTATATAACCTTTTAACAGTCATGTGACCATCAACTACAGCAATAACTATTTTGCCATGTGAAGGTTTTAAACTTCTATCTACTATCAATATATCATTATCATTAATTCCAGCATCAATCATAGAATCTCCATTGACGCGAACAAAAAAAGTTGCTGCTGGATGTTTAACTAAATGGCTATTTAAATCTAAATTTCTTTCTAAATGATCATCTGCAGGTGAAGGAAACCCAGCAGATATTTTACAACTATATAAAGGTAATTCTGAGTCTGAATGAACTACTTCATTTTTCAAAAAATCAGGTAAATCAAATATTTTAACACTATCTTGAGGTGAATAATGTCCATTTAAAATTAATATTTCTTTTGTTTTTTCTATACTTTCAATCATTTACTTCCTCTATGTTCATGTTTTGTTCTATTTATACATAAAAAAAGTTGATTGAAAAGTTTTTTCAACAGTAATTAAGAAAATATTACGATTTTTTATATTTATCTATTAATGATTCTAGATCATGATCAACTTTTTCGTCATAACCATGTTTTGATGAAAAAAATGCTAAGGCCATTAAACCTGAGCCGATAATAAAAGACATAACGATGCAAATTACAATAGCAAAAAATCCGTGATTACTAATACTTATAAAATCCCAATTAAACCATAGTTTAACGGAAAAATATAACACAAGAAATAATACTGCTAAAAAAAGAAATGTAATTATCTTATTTTTGGTAAAGAACATAAATATAAAGTCAACTTTCTAGAGATAACTGGTTTTCAACAAGATGATACCAATAAGAGATCCCTAACGGAATAATTTCATCATTAAAATCATATTTTGAATTATGTAACATGCAACCACTTTTTCCTTCACCTGCACCTAACCATATATAAGCTCCTGGTTTTTTTTCAAGCATATAAGAAAAATCTTCAGCTCCCATAGATGGTGCAATATTATCTTTAATAGCTTTCGTTTCAACTACTTTTTTTGCAACTTCAATAGCAATATCACTTTCTATCGAAGTGTTGATAGTAACAGGATAACCCTCATTAATTTCAACCTTTGCAGTACAACCGTAAGCATTTGCAGTAATATTGCAAATATCAATAAATTGTTCTTTCACTGAGGATCTTGTTTTAGGATTCAATGTTCTAATTGTTCCAATAAAATTAGCATCTTGTGGAATAATATTAAAAGCTGTACCAGATTCTATTTTAGTAACGGAAACAACAACTGGATCAAGAGGATTTTGTTTTCTAGAAACTATCTGTTGCAAAGATTGTATCACACCAGAAGTGGCGATTATTGGATCAGATGCATGATGTGGAGAGGCGGCATGACCTCCAACACCATTAATAAATACTTTGAATTGATCAAATGATGCCATTACGGGGCCTTTGTGAACCGCTATTTCTCCAACGTTTAAACCTGGCCAGTTATGTAATCCCCAGACACTTTCCATTGGAAAATTATCAAATA
>CACIWG010000043.1 GCA_902590245.1 uncultured SAR116 cluster alpha proteobacterium
GAGAATTTTCCTTCACATGTAAGAGATTTAATTGCATGGGTTACAAATAGTGATTTATTAGAAGGTCATCCATTTGGAAGATTAAAAGCACAACCAATAAGTGATACCTCACCAGAAATTTGGATGTTAGGAACATCAAATTATGGAGCACAATTAGCAGCATATCTTGGGATTCCCTACTGTTATGCATATTTCATAACTGAAGGCCAAGGAATAGAAGAATCAATTAAAAATTATAAAGAAAACTTTAAACCAAGTAGATTTTTAAATAAACCTAAAGTGAATATATGTTTATGGGCTTTAGCATCAGATGATGATGAAAAAGCAGAATATTTATTTGCCTCTAGAGCTTATTGGAAAATAGCAAGAAATTATGGAGAACTTGATACTTTAAAATCACCTAAAGATGCATTATCTATGATTAAGGAAAATGATTGGATGCCAGAATATAAAAATATGATTAGCAGTTCAATAGTTGGATCATTTAAAACTGTAAAAAATAAAATATCCTCCTTAAAAGAAGCTAGTAATTTTGACGAATTAACTATATTAACTTGGTGTCATGATGAAAAAGAGAGAATTAATTCTTACAAAATATTTTCTGAATTAATTAATTAATTAATTATAACGAGTATATGTATGTTTATTTATTTAAAAAGTATCAAGTTTTTATTAATTTCTTTAATTGTAATCTTATTAAATGGTTGTTCGAGCAGTAATATGAAAGATTTTGATAATAAAACTCCAAAGCTTAATCTTTTTGAATTTTTCAAAGGTGAAACAGTAGCTTATGGAATTTTTGAAGATAGGTTTGGAAAACTTAGAAGACAGTTCAGAGTTAAAATCAAAGGCAGTGTTGAAAAAAACACTCTTACACTTGATGAAAAATTTATTTACGACGATGGGGAAAAAGCAACAAGGATTTGGAAAATTAAAAAAATTAATGAAAATAATAACTTAATTAAATATGAAGGTAGTGCTGATGATGTTGAAGGATTAGCTACTGGTACTTCAGTTGGAAATGCACTTAATTGGACTTATGATATTTATTTAAATATAAAAGGTTCGAACCTTAAAGTTAAGTTTAACGATTGGATTTACAAACAAGATAGCAATATTGCTATCAATAGAGCTTATGTAAGCAAATTTGGAATAGATATTGGCTCTGTCACATTAGTTTTTTTAAGAGGTCAAACTGCAAAAACAGTTAGTCCATTAAATATTAAATCTTGGTAGTAAAATTGTTAAAAGTTTTTCTTATTAGTATATTTTTAATTTTTTCAAACTTAGCATTTGGAAAATATATTTCTTTTTTAGATCCTAAAAGTGAACTTATAATTTCACAATATCTTGGAAAAAAATTTTTAATTGGTAAAGCAAATTACTCATTCTTATTATGGGACATTTATGATGCTGAATTATATTCTACCTCAAATAAATATAATTCAAACGAATTAGCAATTATTCTTAAATATAACCGATCTATTGATAAAGAGACTTTAATTAGAGAGACAATTAATGATATAAAGGAACAGAAAAATATTTCAAATCAGCAAGAAGAAGATTGGAAAAGTCTACTTGAATCAATTTATATTGATACAACAACCAATAAAAAATTTATAGCTATT
Source organism: uncultured SAR116 cluster alpha proteobacterium (assembly GCA_902590245.1). Lineage (GTDB taxonomy): Bacteria > Pseudomonadota > Alphaproteobacteria > Puniceispirillales > Marisalimonadaceae > TMED54. Next base: position 1,629 of record CACIWG010000043.1, read on the forward strand.
AAAATAAATAATAAATCTATTTTTTACTATGATGATAAAAAATTACATGAAAGTTTTGATCAAGAATTCAATGAACTTTTTTTCAACATTTGGCTTAGAAGTAATAGTAAAAATCCAAATTTTACAAAAACTCTTCTTGGACAATAAGTAATGAAGTTAAAGGCATTCTTTTTTGAAATTTTACCTATAACAACTTTTTTCATTATAGCACAATATCAGTCCATTATAATTGCTGCATTAATTTCTTCTTTATTCAGCTTGATTGTTTTAATAACTTTTTATTTTGTAGAAAAAAGAATTGCTAAGTTTCAGATTTTTTCAATTACTTTATCTGGATTGCTCTCAATTTTGGCATTTTTATATAATGAAGAAATTTTTGTTAAAATTAAACCATCTATATATAATGGCCTGTTTTCTTTAGTTTTATTAGGAGGTTTGCTATACAAAAAACCAATGATGAAACAATTTTTTGGATCACAATTTTTTTTGACTGAACAAACATGGTTTTTATTAAGTTTAAGATGGGGATTATTTTTTGGATTTTTGACAATAGCAAATGAACTTATTTGGAGAAATTACTCAACTGAAGAATGGGTATTTGTAAAAGTTTTTATTTTATTTCCACTTGTTGGCATTTTCATGCTGGCTCAACTTCCATTAACACTTAGAGGTAGAATTAAAAAAGATTAATCTTCAATAAAGTTGTTATAATTGAAAAACTATAATATTCTATTTTATCATGTCGATTAAAATCATATCCTTAAAAGTTCATGTTATACAATCTAATTTAGAAACTCCTTTTTCTTTTTCCCAAGGTTGGGTTAGCAAAAGATCAGCAACTCTTGTTGAAATAAATACAAACGATGGCATTACTGGTTGGGGAGAAGCATTTTGTCAAGGATTAGAACCACCAGAAATTTCTGCTGCAGTTATAGAAAGTTCACTAAAAGAGTTGATAATTAATGAAAACCCACTAGATATAGAAAGAATTTGGTTCAAAATGTATAATAAAACAAGAGATTTTGGACGAAAAGGCTCAGTGATTTCAGGCATTAGTGCCATTGATATAGCCTTATGGGATATTGCAGGAAAATATTATAAAAAACCTATTTACCAATTACTAGGTGGTGCTTTTAGAAATAAAATAAAACCTTATGCAACAGGTTTTTATAGAACAAATGGGAAAGATGAAGCTGCAAGATTATCAGATGAAGCATTAATGCATTATGAAAATGGCTTTGACTACATGAAAATTAAGTTAGGCTTTGGAGTAGAAGACGATATCAATGTAATGAAATCAATCCAAAAAGTATTAAATAATAAAAATTGTACTTTAATGGTTGATACCAATCATGCCTATGGAGTTACAGAAGCTTTAGAACTTGGTTACGCTTTAGAAGAGTTTAATTTAAGATGGTACGAAGAGCCAATTATTCCAGAAAATTTAGAGGGATATGCTTATTTAAGAAAAAAATTAAAAACACCTATTGCAGGTGGAGAAAATGAACATACACTATATGGCTTTAAAGATCTTTTAAAATTGGGATGTATTGACATAGCTCAACCTGATATTGGATCATGTGGGGGAATAACTGGAGCAAAACATATATCAATTTTAGCCCAAAGTTTTGGGATTGAGGTAAATCCGCATGTATGGGGATCTGCAGTTGCACAATCAGCATCAATCCATTTCATAGCCTCACTCCCTGAAACAAACTATTCTCTGTTCGCACGACAGCCCATTTTAGAATATGATCAATCTGATCATCCTTTTAGAAAAGAACTTTTAAAAACCCCTATTAAAATAATAAATGGATACGTTCCTGTTCAAACTAGTCCTGGTTTAGGGATTGATGTAAATAATGAAATTATAAAAAAATATAAAATCAATTAATAGATGCTCCACTTACTTGATAAAAAAATTAAATCAAATTTTGTTGATATTGGAACAGGATTAAGAGTTCACTATCTAGAATGTAATTACACAAACAAAAAAGATGCGCCTATAGCATTATTACTTCACGGATTTCCTGAAATAAGTTTTAGTTGGAGAAAAATCTTACCACTACTTTCTAAAGAAGGATTTAGGGTAATTGCAATTGATCAAAGAGGATATGGTAAAACTAAAGGTGGATCAAAAAAGTATGAAGATGACATAAGAGAATATAATTTAATTAATTTAGTTTCCGACTTAGTATCTTTTTTAAAAGAAATGAATTTTAATAATATAGATCTTTTAGTTGGTCATGATGCTGGCTCTATAGTGGCAGGCGCAGCAACCTTAATTAGACCAGATCTTTTTAAATCTTTAGTAATGATGAGCGCTCCATTTACAGGTCCGTTAAAACCTGAATTAAATAAAAATAAAATTGATATTCATAAACAGTTAAAAGAACTAAATCCACCAAGAAAACATTATCAATGGTATTACTCAACAAAGAAAGCGAATGATGATATGCATTTGTCGAGCAAAGAAAAATTAGCGTATTTTTTAAGATCTTATTTTCATGTAAAAAGTGCTGACTGGGAATATAATGACCCATTTGAACTATCTTCTTGGACAGGAAAAGAATTAGAAAAACTTCCAGAATATTACATAATGAGACTAGAAGACACAATGGTTGAAAGCGTCACAAAATTTTTTCCACAAAAAACAAATTTTAACTGGCTTAATAATGATGAATTAGATGTATACACAAATACATTTTTTGAAAATGGTTTTCAATCTGCCTTAAATTGGTACAGATGCATAACATCAGAAAATCAGAACAAAGAACTAAACGTTTTTCAAGGCAAGTTAATTTATAATTTTACATTATACATTAGTGGAGAAAAAGACTGGGGCATGTACCAAAAACCTGGTGCATTAAATGAAATGAAAAATTTATGCAAAAACTTCAAAGGCATTAAAATAATTAAAAATGCTGGCCATTGGGTTCAACAAGAAAAACCAGAAGATGTAGCCAAAGCAATATTAAATTTTTATTCTTCATTTGCTTAAATGAAATTTAAATCTGAGAATACAAAAGGTATTTTGATTGCTTTTTTAGGAGCATTGCTTCTAACACCTGACACTTTGTTTATGAGACTTTCTGAAATGGATATATGGACAATGTTGTTTTGGAGAGGTTTTCAAATGGGTGTAATTCTAATATTAATAACAGTTTGTATAGATGAGTATAGAAAAAACTTTAGTTTAATTTTTTCTAAAACTGGAATTTACATAATTTTTGTTCAAGCAATTGGCTCATTTTTTTTTACTTTTGGAATTGCAAGTTCTTCAGTTGCTCTAATATTATTTTGTATTGCAACAGGGCCTTTGTTTGCATCCTTTTTTTCATTTTTAATTTTAAAGGAAAGCATTAATAAACCAACTATAATCACTTCTATATTTGCTATAATTGGTATAATTTTAGCAGTATCTGATTCAAATAACGTTGTAAATTCTCCTCAAAACGACATTTTAATTGGTACTATTTGTGGCCTTTTAGCAGCTGCTACTTTAGGATTATATTTCGTATTATTAAGGTCTAAACCAAAAATACCTGCATTTGGAACAACAGGATTTGGTGCAATATTGACTGGAATTTTTGGTTTATTTTTTGTTGATTTGAATACTCTTTTTATTGGAAATTTATTAGCTATTTCAATTTCAGGATTAATAATTTTACCTTTTTCTTTTGCTGCACTTACTTATGCAACTAGATATACAATAGCAGCAAACATAAGTCTCTTAATGTTATTAGAAACAATTTTAGGTCCTATTTGGGTATGGTTTATTTTAAATGAAACACCTGGCATCCAAATGATATTAGGTGGACTTATAGTAGTTTTTTCACTAGGCATATATTTCTTTAAATTACAAAAAATTTAAAAATATGCTAATAAATTAAACCTAATTAAGTTCTATAATGTTTATGTTTTTTGAAAAATCATAAACTTTAAAACCAAAACCTAAGTTAGAAAATCTTTCAAATTGACTCTCTATTTTTACATTTTTTTCATATAATCTAATATTGTTTAATTTGTTCTCAATTTCGTTATTGGATTTATCACTAAAAACTAATATTAATCTATTTAGTGTTTCATTCGGATTTTCTAAAATTAATTTTTCTTCAGATGCTAAAATACTTTTTTCTAATGGTAAGTCACTTACTGTTGATTTATTTCTTTTATAAATCCATAAATATAATTTTCTGTCACTAACATTTGTCATCTCTATGTAGTAATTACAATGTGATTCAAGGGAGAATTTATTATCTTTTTTTAAAAAATTACATTCACTCTTTCCGTCTTCATTAAATGAATAATTTGAAATAAAATTTACCTTTAAAAAATCACTTTTACTTAATCTTTCAAAATTCTGAATATAACTAAATAAAAAAGCTGCAAAACTTTTAAAAAAATTAGTTGAGTTTCTATCTTTATTTATTTGTATTAAAAAGTTATCTTTTCCAACCATTTCATTATAGTTTTTGATATTACTAAAAATTTGAAATCCACTAAAAATAAACCAAACTGAAATCAGGGAAATGAAAAATATTTTTAGTAATTTAATTAAATTATTTTTTTTGTAGTTATTATTTTTTGGAATTAAATCTATATTAATAAATTTTGATAAATTATTTAAATTATCTAATTTAATCAATTTTAGATTTTTTAATAATCCATTCTTCTTTAGAAATAAATATGCTTCATTATAATTATTTGGACTTAAACATATATTAATATTTACCTTTTTTTTAATTGCTTCTTTTAAATATGATAATGAAATTTCTAATTTTGATATGATATGATCTACATCAAGTAGATCTAAATTTTTATTTAATCTACCAGTTGACCATATAATATTTTTAGCAACGCCTAAATTTTTTTTTGATTTTGAAAAAACAAGTGAGTTTTTATGATGCAACAAATGAGCAATAAAAAAACTTAATTGCCAGCTATTTCCAGTATTTATTTCATC
>CACIWG010000044.1 GCA_902590245.1 uncultured SAR116 cluster alpha proteobacterium
GATAAATGGTTTTTTGAGTGTCACTTTGAAAATGACCCTGTTATGCCTGGCTGTCTAGGAATGGATGGCCTATGGCAACTACTTGGATTTTGTCTTGGTATTATGGGTGGAAGAGGTAAAGGTAGGGCGTTATCTGTCGGAAACGTAAAATTTTCAGGTCAAGTTTTACCCATTGCAAAAAAAGTTGAATATATATTAGATTTTAAAAAAATAATTAATAGAAAGCTCATGCTTGGTATTGCTGATGGAAAAGTTTTATGTGATAAACAAATTGTTTTTGAAGCCTTTGATATAAGAGTTGGTCTTTTTCAAGATAAAAAAATATGATCAGGTATTTAAATGATTGAACATAGAAGAGTAGTTGTTACCGGCATTGGTGTAGTTAGTCCAATTGGTAACAATAAAAAAGAAGTCAAAGATTCTTTGTATTTTAACAATTCCGGAATTAACTTTAGCAAAGATTATTCTGATCTAGGTTTTAGAAGCCATGTTCATGGAGATATTAATATAAATTTTGAAGACTTTTTAGACAAAAAAGACCTAAGATTTATGGGTGATGGTGCTGCTTACACTGCTATAGCAATGAAAGAAGCAATTGAAGATGCAAATCTGAACGATGATTTAATATCAAACCCTTTGACTGGATTAATTGCAGGTGCTGGAGGTCCAAGTACAATTAATTTATTAAAATCTTTTGATATTACGAGAGAAAAAGGCCCAAAAAGAGTAGGTCCATTTATGGTCCCAAAATGTATGAGCTCAAGTATTTCAGCCTGTCTTTCGACCATGTTTAAAATAAAAGGTCTCAATTATTCAATAACTTCTGCATGCTCAACATCAGCTCACTGTATTGGAGTAGGTGTAGATAATATAAAATATGGTAATCAAAATATTGTTTTTGCAGGTGGAGGGGAAGAATTAGATTGGACATTATCTGTTCTATTTGACTCAATGGGAGCATTGTCTAGCAAATATAACGATACGCCCCAAAAAGCATCTAGACCATATGATGCTAATAGAGATGGTTTTGTTATTGCAGGTGGTGGCGGAATTATAGTACTTGAAGAATATGAACATGCAAAAAAGAGAGACGCTAAAATTTATGGAGAAGTCTTAGGTCACTTTGCAAACTCAGACGGACACGACATGGTAGCACCTAGTGGAGAGGGTGCTGTTAGGTGTATGACCAACGCATTAAAAAATACAGACTTAAAAATTGACTATATAAATGCTCATGGTACTAGTACACCTGTTGGTGATATTCAAGAAATAGAAGCTATAAAGACAGTTTTTTCAAATAAAGGTTATCTACCTAAGATAACAAGCACAAAGTCATTAACTGGTCACTCATTAGGCGCTACTGGTGTTCATGAGGCTATATATACTCTCATAATGATGAATGATAACTTTATATCAGGTTCATCTAATATAGAAATACCTGATCCAATAATTAAAGATATTGATATACCAAGAAAAACTATTAATGAAATTAATATTAATACAGCTTTATCAAATTCATTTGGTTTCGGTGGCACAAACGCAACTCTTATATTTTCAAAGCTCTTAGAGGGTTAATTATGAACTTAATGAAGGGAAAAACTGGGCTAATAATGGGTGTTGCCAATGAAAGATCCATTGCATGGGGAATAGCAAATGAACTTTTTTTAAACAAAGCGAATATTATTTTAACTTTCCAAAATGATGGTTTAAAAAAAAGAATTATTCCCTTGTCAGAAAAAGTAAACTGTAAAAATTTATATAAATGTGATGTTTCATTAAAGCCTGAAAATGAATACTCCATTGAAAATCTAATTGAAAATATAAAAAAAGATATTGGAGATTTAGATTTTGTTGTCCACGCCTTAGCATATTCTGACAAAGATGAACTTAAGGGTAAATACCTTGACACCTCTAGAATAAATTTTTTAAGTACACTGGATATTTCTACTTTTAGCTTTACTAGAGTCGCAAAATCTGCCTCAAAAATCATGAAAAATGGTGGATCCTTATTAACACTTACTTATGCAGGGTCAAAAAAAACTACTCCAAATTATAATGTTATGGGTGTAGCAAAAGCAGCATTAGAGACGTCTGTTAAATATCTATCAGTAGATTTGGGAAAAAATAACATTAGAGTAAATGCAATTTCAGCTGGACCTATGAAAACTATTGCGGGTGCAGCAATTACTGGGGCTAGACACGTTTATAGATATTCTGAAAAAGTTGCCCCATTAAAAAAAAATCCTGACCTTCAACAAGTTGGTAATGCAGCTCTATATCTTTTGTCAGACATATCAAGTGGTGTAACTGGTTTAACTCACTATGTAGATGGTGGATTAAAAGTTGTTGGTATACCTGATCAAGATTTAGTCAATGTTTAATTATTTATTTTTCCAATTTGGTTTTCTTTTTTCAGAGAATGCTTCCATTCCTTCTTTATGATCTTCTAATGAAAACGTTGACATAAAAACAGCTCTTTCGGCTCTTAGACCTTCATTTAAAGTTGTTTCATAACTTAAATTTACAGTTTCTTTAGCAAGCCGAGCTAAAGCAGTAGACTTGCTAGCAATTTTATTAGCCACTTTTAAAACTTCTTCATTAAAGTTTTCTTGACTGAATATCTTAGCAACTAAACCACATTTTTCAGCTTCACTAGCGTCTATCATATCTCCAGTTAAAATTGCATACATTGCTTTCGATTTACCTATAAAACGTGGCATTCTTTGACTTCCACCAGCTCCCGGGATGGCACCAACATTGATTTCTGGCTGCCCAAACTTTGCATCATCAGAAGCTAAAATAAAATCACATGCCATTGCTAGCTCACATCCTCCACCTAGAGCAAATCCTTGAACAGCAGCTATTAAGGGTTTTTGAATGTATGAAAAATAAGACCAATTTTTTTCAATATACCTGGTTTCAGAAATTTCGGCAAACGAAAGTGGCAACATTTCTTTCAAATCTGCACCTGCAGCAAAAGCTTTTTTAGATCCCGTTAAGACAATACAATTTATATCTGCATCTTCATCAAATTTTTTACAAGAAAGGTAGATAGCCTCAACAAAACCTGCTGAAAGTGGATTTAAAGAATTTTCGTGATTTAAAGTAACTAATCCAACTTTATCAATTCTTTCTGATTTAACCCATTCCATCTTTAATTCATCATGTTTTTTCACTGTAAATTCTCGCCTGTTTCTTGATCAACTCTTTTCATTGACAGTTTTACTTTACCTCTATCATCAAATCCAATAACCATAACTTTAACTTCATCACCTTCTTTACACACATCAGTAGTTTTATTAGTTCGTTCTTCTTGTAATTCTGAAATGTGTACAAGTCCATCTTTAGAGCCTAAAAAATTAACAAAAGCGCCAAAATCAACTGTTTTCACTACTTTACCACTATATATTACGCCTTTTTCCGGTTCTACGATTATATCATTAATTCTATTTAAAGCAATTTCTAAACTTTCATCATTTGGTGATGCTATTTTCAATACACCATTATCATCAATATCAATCTTTGAAGAAGATACTTCACATATTTCCTTAATAACTTTTCCAGATGGTCCTATAATCTCTTTAATTTTATCAGCTTTAACTTTTAGGACTTTTATTTTAGGAGCATTTTCTGCCAATGTTGCTCTTGGTTTTGATATTGCTTTTTTCATCTCCTTAAGAATATGTTTTCTCCCAACTAAAGCCTGATCAAGAGCAACTTTCATTATATTGCTAGTTATAGATGTAATTTTGATGTCCATTTGTAAACTTGTAATACCCTCATCTGTTCCAGCGACCTTAAAGTCCATATCACCTAAATGATCTTCATCACCTAGAATATCTGAAAGAACTACAAAGTCTTTATCTTCCTTAATTAAGCCCATAGCTATCCCGGCTACTGGTTTTTTTAACGGAACACCAGCATCCATTAATGCCAAAGAGGTGCCACAAACTGTAGCCATTGATGAAGATCCATTAGACTCAGTAATGTCAGAAACTACTCTTATTGTATATGGGAACTCTTCTGTTGAAGGCAGTAAAGGATTGATAGCTCTCCAAGCAAGTTTACCATGGCCAATTTCTCTTCTTCCTGGTGAACCAGTTCTACCAACTTCACCAACTGAAAAGGGAGGGAAATTATAATGTAACATAAATTTTTCTTTGTAATCTCCATCTAAACCATCAATGATTTGGGAATCCTGAGAGGAGCCAAGTGTTGTAACAACAAGAGCTTGCGTTTCACCTCTAGTGAATAAACACGATCCATGTGTTCTTGGTAATGTGCCTACTTCTGCAATAATTTTTCTAACCGTTTTATTATCTCTTCCATCAATTCTTTTTTTAGTTTTTATTATTGAAGATCTTACAATACTAGCTTCTACTTTTTTAAAAACATCAGAAAATAAGTTTAAGTTTATTTCATCACCATAATCTTTTTTTATTTTTTCTTTAATTAAATCTAATTCATTGTATCTTGATGCTTTTTCTTCTATTTTATAAGCTTTTTCAATTTCCTTTTTAAAACTTATGACAAATTTATTATAATCTTTTTCTTCTGGAACTTCTTCTTCAATTGATATTGGCTCCTTTGCTGCAACTTCAGCTAATTCAATGATGCCTTTTATCACTGTTTTTAATTCTTTATGACCAAAGTCGACTGCTCCCAGCATAATTTTTTCGTTTAACTCTCTAGCTTCTGATTCAACCATTAATACACCATCATTTGTTCCAGCAACCACTAAATCAAGCAAATGACTGTTTTCTCTATCAATTTTTGGATTTAATATATATTTTTTTCCATCCCAACCCACTCTACATGCTCCAATAGGTCCCATAAATGGCAATCCAGATAGGGTCAGTGCCGCAGATGCTGCTATAATTGCTATTATATCAGGATCATTCTCAAAATCGTACTCTAAAACAGTTGCAATTATTTGTGTTTCACGTTTAAAATTTTTGTGAAATAACGGTCTTATTGGTCTATCAATTAACCTTGAGGTTAGTGTTTCTTTTTCTGATGGGCGGCCTTCTCTCTTAAAAAACCCACCCGGGATCTTCCCAGCTGAAAAAACTTTTTCTTGATAATTGACTGTTAGCGGAAAAAAATCGGCTTCAGAATTATTTTTTGCTGCCGTTGCTGTACATAAAACAGTTGTGCCACCATAAGTAACAACTACAGCACCATCAGCTTGCCTTGCGATTTTACCAGTTTCAAAAATTAACTTTTTACCACCAAATTTTACTTCTTTTCGATAAACTTCAAACATATCTCTACCTATTTCTCAATTTAATAAATTTACTATCTTCTTAACCCAAGTGTTTTTATTAAATCATTGTATCTGGTTTCACTTTTATTCTTAATATAAGAAAGTAAATTTCTTCTTTTCCCAACCATGCTTAATAATCCACGTCTAGATATATAGTCCTTATGGTGTTCTTTCAAATGCTCTGTAAGAGATTTAATTTTTTCAGATAGAATGGCAACTTGAACATCAGCTGATCCTGTGTCCTTTTCATTAATTTTGAACTCATTAATTAATTTTGATTTTTTTTCTCTTGTGATTGACATACTTCCCTCTTTACAAATTAAAAACTCTAGTTGGTTTAACAAAATTATTGTCTATTTTAAAAAAACATATAGGTCTATTTTTATTTTTACATATCATATAAGTATCGTTGCTTTTATTTAAAAAAAAATTTTTTTTTTGCTCATCTTCAATTAATTCATCTAATCTAATTCTCTGCCCATTTCTCATAGCTATCTCTTGCTTTTCTGTTAGGTTTATAAAAGGTAAACTTTCTAAAACTTTTTCAATAGGCAAAATGTTTTTTAAAATTGCTGAACTATGTATTAATTTTTTCGATAAATCCAGTAAAATCGCACATTTATTAGAAAAATTACCAATATGTGTTCGTCTTAACTCATACAAATGACCAAAACAATTCATTGCCTCGGCTAAATCTCTTCCTAAAGCTCTTATATAAGTACCTTTAGAACATGTACATTCAAAAGAACAATGATTCTCATCAAGATACTTTTTAATTTGAAAAGTTTCAATGAAAACAGTTCTTGAATTTAATGAAAATTTTTTATTTTTTCGAGCTAACATGTAAGCTCTTTTACCATTTAATTTTATAGCTGAAAATTTAGGAGGTATTTGTTCAATTTTACCTATAAAATTTTTTATATTCTCATTTATAGTATTTAAGTTTGGCCTTATGCTAGTACTTGAAATGATGGCCCCCATTTTATCGTCAGTAGATGTTTTTTCTCCCCATTTTATTATAAATTTATAGCGTTTTTTTAACTGTTGAATGACCCCAATAGTTTTAGTTGCCTCTCCAATTGCTATAGGCAATAGACCTGAAGCCATTGGATCTAAAGTTCCTGCATGACCAACTTTCTTAACAGAAAGAGAATTTGAAATCAAATCAACTACTTTTCTTGAAGATATGCCTTCTGGTTTATCAACAAAAAGCCAACCATTAACTCTCATTTCATACCTATTTGATGGTTTCTAATATATGATTTATTTTATTTGAATATTCAAAAGAGTTAT
>CACIWG010000045.1 GCA_902590245.1 uncultured SAR116 cluster alpha proteobacterium
TTAATAGTGCAGAAGAGTTTGGATTAGGAATTTGTCCAATTAGTATGGTTAGAAACCACTTAGAAGAAGTTAAGAAAATGTGTCATTTACCCGAAGGTGTATTTCCAATAGCAGGTCTTTGTGTTGGTTGGCCTGATGAAAATAATGAAGTTTCAATTAGGTTACCCATGAAGGTAGTTTTCCATGAAGATTTTTATAACGATAAAGATATGTTAAAGCAAATTGATCATTATGATAAAACTATTGAATGTTTACAACCAATTCCAAAATCAAAACAAAGGTATGTAAATGTTTATGGCTTTAACAAAAAAAACACTTGGTCTGAAAATATCTCAAGACAAATGTCATTACCAGAGAGAAAAGAGTTTAAAAAATGGTTAAAATCTCATGGGTTTAATCTAGATTAATTAATTATTTCTTTTATAAGATTGTTAAATCTATTTGGTTTTTCATACATAATCCAATGACCAGCATCAATCTCAACATGAATTCGTACATCCTTACATGCTTCTCTAAAAAGAGAAATTCTTTCTTCTAAATAAGGGCCAACTGTTGCATCTTTTTCTCCAAAAATTAGATAAGGGATTATATTTTGTTTTTCTAATATTTTTATTAGAGTATTAGTAGCTGATATTGGTCTACTTTTAAGCCTATGATTATTTGTGTTTTCTAATTGTATATATAAAGATAACAGATCAATATTTTTTGGGTCGTTAATCATTAATATTTTCAGATTTTCAAAATGTGCTCTTAAGATTTCTTCAAAAGACATTTTAGGTGTTCTACGAACCATTTCTCCCATTGGACCTCTTCTTGCACCTGTTCCACCAGGCCCAACCAAAATTAAATTTTTTAATTCAATTCCTTTTGTAAAAAACTGATAAGAAAGATGTCCTGAAATTAAACCTCCAAATGAAAACCCAACTAAATTTATATTATCTAAATCAGTAATTTTTAATTTCCTGAAGGTTTGATAAAGATTTAAAGATATATTTTCTGGTGTGTGATCAGATTTTAAATCTGAAGACTCTCCAAACCCTGGCATGTCAGGAACCAAGATTTGATAATCTTTTGCTAAGTATATAACTTGTTTAATCCAATGTCTCCAAGACCCATAACCACCATGTAAAAAAATAATAGGTTGTCCTTTTCCCCAAATTCTCCAACAAACAGTAGTCTCTGCAGTACTTATAAATAATTTTTTTGAACCTATTTCAAATTTTTCAATTTCTTTTTGTAATTTTTTTTCGTTAAATTTTTTTATTTGCATAATAGCACCATGTGATAGGGTATTATTATTGATATAAATCAATTTTTACAATTAATTATTATATAAAGGATTTCGTATGCCTCATATATCTGCATCAGAAGCATTATCACACATAACTGTACTTGATCTTACTCGTGTTAGATCAGGTCCAACAGCTGTAAGACAATTAGCTGACTGGGGAGCTAATGTGATTAAAATTGAACCGCCTGAGAGTATTGAACCAGATGGTTCTTTAGGTGCTTCTAGAGATACTGCTGATTTCCAAAATTTGCATAGAAACAAAAGAAGTCTAACCCTTAATTTAAAAGATAAAAAAGCAATTGAAATATTTTATAAACTTGTTGAAAAAAGTGATGTTGTGGTGGAAAATTTTAGGCCTGACGTCAAAGATAGATTGGGGATTAATTATAGCAAATTAGAGAAAATAAATCCTAAGATTATTTTGGCTAGTATATCAGGTTTTGGTCAAGATGGACCTTACGGGAAAAGGCCTGGATTTGATCAAATTGCACAAGGAATGGGTGGCTTAATGAGTATAACTGGAGCCCCTGGTGAAGGTCCTATGAGAGTAGGTGTCCCAATAGCTGATTTAACAGCTGGTTTATTTTGTGCAATGGGGATACAAACAGCATTAATTGAAAGAGAAAAATCTGGTAAAGGACAATGGGTGACAACTTCATTATTACAGGCACAAATATTTATGTTAGATTTTCAAGCTGCTAGATGGTTATGCGAAAAAACGGTTCCAAAACAAGCTGGTAATAATCATCCAACAAGTGTTCCTACAGGAGTTTTTAAAACATCTAATGGAGCTATTAATCTTGGTGTTGCTGGTGAAACGATTTGGAAGAGGTTTGCAGAAGCCATAAATAAAAAAGAATGGTTAGCAATGCCAGAATTTTCCAGTGCAAAGGCTAGATTAGAAAATAGAGATTATCTTAATGGTTTAATTGAAGAAGTAACTTCAAAAAAAACAAGTGAAAAATGGGTTGAAGAATTAGAAAAAGTAGGTTGTCCATGTGGTCCAATATATTCAATTGATGAAGTATTTAATGACCCACAAGTAAAGCACTTAAATATGGCTAAAGAAATTAATACTGATCCATTTGGTAAAACATGTCTTGTAAATCAACCATTCAATTTGAATAGAACTACAAATGAATTTAAACAAAAGCCTCCTAAAAAAGGAGAGCATACTAAAGAAATATTAAGTGAATTAGGTATTAAAGACGATGAATTAAGTTCTTTAGAACAACATAATATTATTTAAATAGAGGTATAAGATGACAACAGACAAAATGATTTTGAATATTAAGAGTAATGTTGCTTACATAACTTTTAATAATCCAGAAAAGCATAACGCTGTATCTTTGGATATGTGGGATAGTTTAGAGGATATGTTAAATCAATGCGAAAAAGATAATAATGTTAGAGTTGTTGTTTTAAATGGGGCAGGTGGAAAATCTTTTGTATCAGGGGCAGATATTTCAAAATTTGAAAAAGAACGGTCAACAAAAGAAGCAGTATTACATTACAATTCTAGAACTCAAAAAGTTTATGAAAGGTTAGAAACATTCCCAAAGCCAACAATTGCAATGATTGACGGTTATTGTATAGGTGGCGGACTAAATGTCGCTGTTTGTTGTGATATAAGGATATGTTCCAAAAAGTCTCAATTTGCAATGCCTGCAGCTAAACTATCATTAGGTTATCCTTTTTCATCTATAAAAAGATTGTTCGATATTATGGGTCCAGGGATGTCAAAGCATTTTATGTTTACTGCTGAAAGAATATTAGCTGATGAAGCTTTGTCTTGTGGATTGGTTCAAAAACTTGTAGAAGATGGAAATTTAGAAGAATTTGTAAATAATTATGCTGAAAAAATTGCTGGAAATGCTCCTTTGACTATTAAAGCTATGAAAAATATTGGAATTGAAATTTTAAAAAATCCAAATGATAGAAATTTAGATGAATGTAAAAAATTAGCAGAAGCTTGTTTTGACAGTAATGATTATGTTGAAGGAAGAAGAGCTTTTATGGAAAAAAGAAAGCCAAGTTTTAAAGGAAATTAAATTATTTATCTTTTAATATTAAACTTGCAGCTTTCTCTCCTATCATCATTGCACCTGCATTTAAATTAGCAGATAACATTGTTGGCATTATGGACGCGTCTACTACTCTAAGATTTTCTATGCCGTATACTTTAAGTTCACTATTAACAACTGCTGTTTTATCTGCACTTGGACCCATTCTACATGTGCCCATTTGGTGATAACAGGTCAAACCTCTCTCACGTGCTATGTCAAGTAATTCATCAAAACTATCTCCAACTCCTTTTCCAGGATAAAGCTCATGGTCTAAATATTTTGATAGGGCATTGCTGTGCATTAATTTTCTGGATAATCTTATACCTTCAACTGCAACTCTCTGATCTTCTGGTGCTGAAAGGTAATTTGGTTGAATGATTGGTTTTTCAAAAGGATCTGAACTTTTAACATTAACCCATCCAAGACTTTCTGGTCTTTGCTGCCACGCTGCTATAGAAAACCCAGGTTCTGTATCTAATCCTGCCTGGTTGCCTTCTGGGTAACTTGCTGGAGTAAATGTAATTTGTAAGTCATGATTTTTTATAATTTCATCAGAATGCCAAAAACAATAAACAAGAGTTGGTCCTAAACTTAAAATTGAATTGCCATTCCAAAAGTACTTTATAATTTCTTTTATAAGAGGTAGTCCTCTTGATTTTTCATTAACGGTAGAAATATTTTTAACCCTACCAGTTAGCCTTACATTGTAATGATCCCTTAAGTTTTTGCCGACTCCATTAAGATCATGTATAATTTTGATGCCATTTTTTTTAAGAATATCTGCAGGGCCTACACCTGAAATTTGGAGTATCTGTGGAGAGTTTATAGCTCCAGCAGATAATATAACTTCTCTATTAGCTTTGATTTTAATCTTTTGTGTTTTGTCATTTGATAAAACGTATTCAACAGCATTTGCAATATTATTTTCTATGATTATTTTTGTGACATGCGCATTTGTTAAAATTTCTAAATTTTTTCTGTTTTTTATAGGGTACAAAAATGATCTAGCTGAACTCTTTCTTAAACGTTTGTGAGTAGTTCTTTGAACATAAGATACTCCTTCTTGTCTTTCACCATTGTAATCTTTATTAAGAGGGATACCATATTCTATAGCTCCCTTTATAAATGCATCACATAAAGGATGTCGCCATTCTAAATTAGAAATAATTTGCTCTCCATTGTTACCTCTAAATTCTGAATCAGCATCCCCAACTTTTTTTTCCATATTTTTGAAATGAGGCAACAAATCATCATAAGACCAACCTTTATTTCCCTTTTGAGCCCAAACATCAAAGTCCATGCTTTGACCTCTATTAAAAACAACTCCATTAATAGAACTTGAACCACCAAGTGTTTTGCCTCTCGGGATTTCAATGGATCGATTTTTAGTTCCCCAACTGGGTTCAGATTGATACATCCAGTTAAGGTTTTTATTTTTTAGGTTATACATAAAACCTGCGGGTATATGTATTAGTGGATTCCAATCTTTAGGACCAGATTCAATCAAACATACTTTGTTTTTAGGGTTTTTAGTAAGCCTATTAGCTAACACACAACCAGCGGAACCAGCTCCAACTATAATAAAATCAAATTCTTTCATTTTAATTACATTAAATGAAACAATGAATAAATAAAGTAATTTAAAATTAATTTATAACCATTATTCTATTTGTATGTGTGGAAGGTTTACTTTATATGATTTGTCTAAGTTTAATATCAATATAAATTATGAATTTAAACCTAATTTTAATATTTCACCCGGTTCAAGTGTTTTAATTCTAAATGAAAATAAATTACCTATAATTATTAATTGGGGGATAACAGCAAATTGGTCTGAGAAAGTGAAAATTTTTAATTCACGTTCTGAAACGTTAATGGTTAAGAAATCATTTAACAATACAAAAAGATGTATTTTTTTAGCTAATGGCTATTATGAGTGGAAAAGGATTGGTCAGAATAAAATTCCATTTTATCATTTTTTATCAGATGAAATTATGTTTTTCGCTGGAATTTATAATGATGATGGAGCATGTATTGTTACTAGAGAAAGTTATTCAAAGATTAATCAAATTCATTCAAGACAACCCGTTTTACTGAAGTATGATAATTTTGACACATGGTTTGATAAAACTCATGATTTCGAGTGTCAATTTTCTTTAGAAATGAATATATATGAAGTAAAAAAAGCTGTAAATTCTGTTAAAAATAATTCATTCAAAAATATTCAAAAAGTGAAAAATTGATTTTATATGAGTAATAAAAATATCCATATATCTGTTATAATTCCAACTTTTAATAGGTCAAAATTATTAAATAGGTCTTTAAGATCTGTCTTAAATCAAACTTTGCAACCTAATGAAATAATTGTTGTAGACAATGGGTCTACTGATGATACTCGTGACATGATATCTAAAAATTTTAGAAATATTCGTTATATTTATCATGATAAAAAAGGTGTAAGCTCAGCAAGAAATATAGGCATCAAAATATCTAAAAGTAATTGGGTATCTTTTTTGGACTCTGATGATGAATGGATTAAAGATAAATTATTTTTACAGAAGGAATATATTTTAAACAATCTTGATGTTGATTTTGTTCATACAAATGAAATTTGGTTTAAAAATGGAAAACATTTAAATCAGAAAAAAATTCATAAAAAATATGGTGGGTACATTTTTAAAAATTGTTTAAAACTTTGTTGTATTTCACCAAGTACTACTATGATTAAAAAAAAACTATTTGAAAAAATTGGATATTTTGATGAAAGTTTTGAGGTATGTGAAGATTATGAGTTTTGGTTAAGAGTTTCCTCTAAAATAAAAATTCATCTATTAGAAGATAAACTTACTATAAAACATGGTGGTCATGATGGACAATTATCAAAAAAACATTGGGGAATGGATAGATTCAGAATAATGGCAATAGAAAAAAATATATTAAATAATTGGTTTAATGAAGAACAAAAAAGTTATGCTATTGAAGACTTAATTTCAAAAATTAAAATTATTTTGAGTGGAGCTAAAAACCGAAATAACCAAAAATTATTTGGAAAGTATCAAAATAAATTATTAAAATGGAA
>CACIWG010000046.1 GCA_902590245.1 uncultured SAR116 cluster alpha proteobacterium
AAAAAAATTAGAGCGATTATATTAACTGGGGAGGGTGATAAAGCATTCTGTGCTGGTGGTGATTTAAAATCTTTTCATGAAACAGGTAATGTTGCAAAACATTTAAAAATGGTTACCCATGATCTCCATGGTGCTATAACAAAGTTTTCAAGAATGAATTCTCCATTAATTGTTGCTGTAAATGGAGTTGCTGCTGGTGCAGGATTATCATTTGTTGGTTTTGCAGATTTAGCTATTGCAACATCAAGTGCAACTTTTGTTTCTGCATACACTAAAGCAGGACTCACACCAGACGGTTCTTCAAGTTATTATTTGCCAAGAATAATTGGTATTAGAAAATATCTCGAATTAGTTATGACTAATAAAGTTTTATCTTCTAAGGATGCTCTTTCGTGGGGACTCTTAAATTATGTTCATGACGATAAAAACTTTTGGGGTGAAACTCTCAAATTAGCTGATAATTTATCAAAAGGTCCTACATTAGCTTATGGAAAAACTAAAAGATTAATTCATAATTCACTAAACTCCACATTAGAAACCCAAATGGAACTTGAAACAAAAATGATCGCTGAATCAGCTGAAACAAATGATGGTCAAGCAGGTATAAAAGCATTCCTTAGTAAAGAAAAACCTAAATTTGAAGGTAAATAATTATTGATGAAAATTTTAGCTTTGAAAGGGGACGGTATTGGCCCGGAAATTGTGGATTGTACAATAAAGGTTTTAAACAAAATTTCTAAAAAATTTAAATTTAATTTAGATATTATATATTCAGATATCGGATTTTCTGCTCTTGAAAAAAATAAAACTACTTTTCCTAATGTAATTTTAAAACTATGTGAAGAAGTGGATGGTATTATTTTAGGTCCTGTTGATCATAATAACTATCCACCTGAAAGAGAAGGAGGATTAAATCCATCTGGGTTGTTAAGAACTAAATTAAATTTATTTTCAAATATCCGACCAGCCAAATCATTCAAAGGTACTAAATGTATTCTAGACAAAATTGATTTAGTAATTGTTAGAGAGAATACAGAGGGTTTCTATGCTGATAGAAATATGTTTAGTGGAAATGGTGAATTAGAAATTGAAGAGGGAACTGGAATTTCAATTAGAAAAATCACAAAAAAAGCATCAGAAAAAATTGCGAAAAGGGGCTTTGAAATAGCGAAACAAATAAATAAAAACAAAAAAATTAATGTTCACGCTATTCATAAGGCTAATGTTTTAAGATTAACTGATGGAATATTTCTAAAGGCATGTAGAAAAATTTCTAAACATTATCCTGAGATTGAATATCATGAAATGTTAGTTGATGCTGCAACTGCACATATGGTCAGAAAACCAGAACAATTTGATGTTTTAATAACCACTAACATGTTTGGGGATATTTTGTCAGATTTAGCTTCTGAACTTTCTGGTTCCCTTGGGCTTTCTGGTTCTTTAAACGTAGGAGATACAATACCTATGGCACAAGCGCAGCATGGAGCAGCAATTGATATTATGAATAAAGGTATTGCAAATCCAATTTCTTTAATTTTTTCTTCAGCAATGTTGTTGAGATGGCTTGGAAAACAGAAGTGTCAAATGGAATATATTAAAGCAAACGATTTAGTTTTTAAAGTTATAGGAAATATTTTAGAAGAAAATAAGTATTTAACTCCTGATTTAGGAGGAACATCATCTTCGCAAACATTGACTGATCATATAATAGATAAGATTGAAAATTATGAATGATTTAAGATCTATACCAGCATATTTGATGAGAGGAGGAACGTCAAAAGGATTAATCTTTCATAAAAAGGATTTACCCAATGATAGGAATGTATTAACTCAAAATTTGTTAAAAATAATGGGTTCTCCTGATGTAAGACAAATTAATGGGTTAGGTGGAGGAACATCAGTAACAAGCAAAGTTTGTATAATATCTAAAAGTTTAGAAAAAGACGTAGATATAGATTATTTTTTTGCGCAAGTAGAAGTAGATAGAAACCATGTTGATTATGCTCCAACATGTGGAAATATGCTGTCAGCTCTAGGTCCTTTTGCAATTGAAGAAGGGTTGGTAGAAGCCAGTAATGAAATTACAAAAGTTAATGTAAAGTCTATAAATACCAATGCTTTAATAACTTTAGATGTTCCAACACCAGATGGAAAATTAAAATATTCTGGTAATTTTAAAATTGATGGTGTACCAGGAAGTGGTTCTCAAATTTTAATGAATTTTAAAAATTTAGAGGGTAAAAGTACAGGAAAATTATTTCCAACAGGTAACACAATAGATACTTTTGATGGAATAAATGTAACATGCTTTGATCTTGCAACTTCTATGATGATATGTGACGCGAAAGAATTTAATATATTAGGAAATGAAAACTCTAAGGAATTAAATAATAATAGAAAACTTTTAGATAGAATTGAACAAATTAGATTAATTGCTGGTATGAAAATGGGAATGGGCGATGTTAGAGGCAAAGTTTTGCCAAAAGTATCATTATTATCAAAAAGTTTAAATAAAAATTCTATAATTTCAAGATACTTTACTCCTTACTCATGTCACGAAACTCATGCAGTGACTGGAACATGTTGTGTTGCTTCTTCTTGTTTAATTCCTGGGACAATCGGATTTAACTTATTAGAAAAAAATGAAGGTTTAGATTTACAATCAGAAATTATAAAAATTGAGCATCCTATGGGAACTATAGATTGTGCAATTGTATTAAATTCAAATTTTAAAAATAATTTAATTTTAAAAAAAGATTTAATAAAATCATGTGGTATTTACAGAACATCTAGAATTTTAATGAAGGGTCAAGTTTATTTCTAAAAACGTTGATTTAATTTGGTAAAATAACTTGAAATATTTATTAAGTATATTTTTAGCAATATTTGGAGGCCTTATGGCTTATAATATTGGCATTCCTCTTCCATGGTTATTAGGACCTCTGTTTCTCATAGGTTTTTTTTGTGCTCTTAAGGTTGAAATAAAAATTCCCAAAAAACCACTTCCGTTAGTCAGAGCCTTACTTGGATGTGTAATAGGTACAAATTTTACTAGTGAGATTTTTGCTAATATTAATCAATTCGGGAAGTCATTGTTTCTTTTGCCTTTTTTCGTTGTTCTGATGATTTTGTGTACTTATTTTGTTTTAAAAAAAATTATGAATTATGACAAAAAAACTTCTTTAATTGGATCTATGCCAGGAGGTTTAAATGAAATGGTTTTACTAGTATCTGAGATCGGCGGAAATGAAAGAATTGTAACTTTATTGAATACAACAAGAATTATTATGGTAATTACAATTGTATCAATTTTAACTCATTTACTTACTGAAAATCCTATAAATGAAACCTCTGAAGTTTTATATTTTTCTCATTTAGATGATTTACTCTTTATTTTTATAATTTCAATTATTGGTTTTTTTACAGGAAAAATTTTATCTATTCCAGGATATTCTATAATTGGTTCTATGTTACTTTCAAGTTTTTTGCATGCTTTTGGTTTTATAAATGTAACACCAAATATTCTTTTGGTTATTGTCATACAAATTTATCTAGGTACAAACCTAGGTTTATACTTTAAAAATATCAGGTTAGAAGAATTTTTAGGACCTATTAAAGCTGGATTTTTAAGTACTTTGATCTCTTTTATACCACTTTGTTTATTTTTATATTTTTTGAACTTTTTTGGGTTTGATCTTTTATCTTTAATTTTATCTTATGCACCAGGCGGACAAGCAGAGATGTGTATTCTTACATTGTCTATTGGAGGAGATATAGTTTTTGTTAGTATTCATCACGTATTTAGAGTTTTTTTTGTGATAATTTTAGCAAGTATATTAAAAAAATATCTATTAAAAAATTAGCCTTGTTTTATAACAAATGTTTTAAAAACTGCATTAAATATTATAGGATCTTCCTCTTTGCTGATTAAGAATTCATTCATTGAATCTCTAACTGCATTTAGAAACTTATTTCTATTATCGAAACCCAAAAATTCATCAGTTTTTCTTTTTTCAATTTCTTTCATAATAATATTGCGAAAGTCTGGGTCGTATTCTTTTAAAAAATCACCTAATTTTTCACCTTCATATGATGAGAATGCTATTTCCATACTTAAATAATTATCAGATCCAGTTATGTTAGAGACAAAAGATTTATTTGAGTTTGGTCCCATTCCTCCAATATCATAATATGTTAAAGAGGGCACAATAACTTTTCCATCTGGACCAACCTTTGGAACTTCCTTATCGCTTTCTATTCTTCCTAATTTTATAGCTTCTTCTTTTGCAACTTCATAAATATCTATTTTTTCTTTTTTTGGTTCAAATTTAAAAAATAGTGAATTAGAGAAGAAGAAAAATAAAAAGGTAAGTATACTAGAAATTAAACCTAATCCTCCAAGTAAGAGGTATCTTTTTTGAGTTATTAGTGAAATTAGCTTTTTAAACATATCTAATCTTACATTAATCTTTTATTGATTTATAAATATCTCTTTCAATCCAAAATTTTTCTGCTAAATCATTAGCATCACCAATTCTTAAGGATAATCCTCTTATTATAGCAGATAAGAGAGGGTCAGCTTCGTTCATTTTCTTAATTAATACATTTTCATGTATAATTTTTATTAAGCTTTTTTTTGTGGCAATAGCAGAGACCGTTCTTGGTGTTTTGATGATATGTCCAACTTCACCAAATATTTCACCTTCCTGAAGTAACCCTAATTCAAGTCCATTTTTACTTAATATTTTGACTTCTCCGCTTTCAATTAAGTAAATAAAATCAGATAGATCGTTATGAGAATATATTGTATCACCTTCATTAAATGTCTTAGTTTCAATAATAGACTTTTTTGTCATATTAATACCATAAGTAGTTATTACTTGTACGGCTATAATAACATTATTATTAACAAAATTTTTAAAAAATTAATTTTTATTAAATTTTTTTTAAAAAAGTCGTTAAGACTTTATGGAAAAAGATATTGATAATAATAAAAATGATAATTTTTTAGAGGTCCTAAATAGTCAAGAGAGTTTAGACGCAAAAAGCGATCAAAATGCTTTATTTATTACCACAGATTGTTGGTTAGCTCAGTTGGGATCAAGAAAAAAATAAATATTTATTTCTTTGAAAATGGAAGAACATTTAAATCATTTTTTCCATTATAATATATTTTATCTAATTCACCTTTTATTACGAATTTATTTACAAAGTCACCAAATCTACCAAAATCCTCACTTGCATTTTGACCATCATTCATTTTATAATTTCCATTATAAAAATGTCTAACACTGGCTAAATCTCTTATAGCTGGACCAATAACTACATCATGATTTGATAGTCTTTTTGCCATAGTTGAGTAATCTTTCTGACCGAATGGAATTTTATTTGGGCATACTACTAAATGAGGGTAAATTTGATTATATCTTGCCTTAACTTTATCCATGCTCTTAATAAAACTTTCAGTAGGGGCTAAATCAGCATTGCTCAATGAAGTTGGTATTAATACACAATAACTTTCAGCAACTAAATTCCACAATCGTTGTGATGTTCCTGCTGGTGTGTCAATTATAACAATGTGACCATTTTTAAAACTATTTTGTTTTATGAATTGTTGCAAAAGTGAAATGTTTGTGTTTTCAAAAGCAGGAGTGATTGGCACAAATTCAATATTAATTTCAGGATTACTTGCGGATAAGAATTCTGTTGTTGTTCTTTGTAAATCAGTATCAATAACAGTTATATTTTGTGGTGGCAAGTTAGAGGCCAGAGCTCTTGCTAACATAATACTAATAGTACTTTTTCCAACTCCACCTTTAACATTTGCTATGAATATTGATTTTGCAGAATCTTTATTTGAGAAATTAGTCATTAATTAGACACTTTTAATTGATTTAATTAAATTTATTGCTTTATCGTACATCTCTTTTTCTTTTTGAATACTAGTCAATTTTTTATCTAAACTATTTTTTCTGATTTCGAAATTTTTCATTAATTCATTTAATTCATTAATTAAGAGACTTTTTTCATTTTCAACTTTTTTCAGCTTATTTATTATGATGTTTATTTCAGTAAAATTTTCAAATAAATTACTGTCGAAATTTTCAGGTGTACTGTTATCAAAAGTATCTTCATTTACATTGATATTGAGGTTGTCTGAGTTATTCAATTTCAATCCATTTGTTTTATGAATAACTTCTTGTGGTAATTTTTTCCAACCACCTTTTCTTGTTAAAACATTTACTTCATAATTATCCATAACTTATATTTACACTATGGTACCATATTTGTCTATAAGTAATTGAAAAACATATCATTATTATAAAATTTAAATTTTAAATAATTATTTTTGATCTTCTCTTTTGCATTTAAAACTAGTTTGGCATTGA
>CACIWG010000047.1 GCA_902590245.1 uncultured SAR116 cluster alpha proteobacterium
AATGAGTTAGTTATAAGTCAAAATTTAATTGCTACAACATCAGATTTAGAGAAATTAAAATTTAATAATACTAAAAGCTCTAGATTATTTAAATCCTGGAGAAATGAAGTTTTTGGAAATAAAATAAAAAAATTTTTAAATAACGAACTTAAAATTGTTACAAAAGAAAAAAAAATCATTTTAGAAAAAAATTAAATTTTAGCTTCAATGATGTTTAATGCTTCTTTAATTTGTTTTAGTGTAATTTTTTTTTTCTGTTCAAGAGATATTATATCCAAAGTTTCAGTGAAATGAGAAATAGATTGATAGTTTCTATTTATTCTTTTTATTATATATAGACAAAACTTATCATTTAAAAAAATCTTTTTATCACTTAATTCTTTAACAAGAATAGAAAACAAGAAATCATCATCTGGTAACTCTATTTTAGTGCTTATACATGATCTTATCCTTGATTCTAAATCACCCAAGCTAAAGTTAATTTCATTAGGGGGTTTTGAAGTTGTAATTAATAAAGATCCTAAATTTAGAAAAATCTCATTAAAAAAATGAATAAAAAGATTTTCATCTAAATATTCTACTTTATCAAAGTCATCAAAAATAAATGACTTACCTGACTTAGCTTCGTCTAAATTTACATTACTAAATTTATTAATAAATTTAGCATCAGTAATTTCTTTATAAATATAAGCTAAATGTGTCTTTCCTGAACCTGATGGCCCGTAAAGAATTAATACTGGAAAATTGAATTTTTTTTTAAATTTTTTGATATCTTTAAATTCGTCAATTAAAGATAATGCAACTTTATTAACTTTATTTAGAATAAAATTAGAATGATTTTTAACGTTTCTAAAAGATAAAGGTAATGCTAATTGTTTAATTAATTGTTTTTCCATTTTTGGTGTCATCAAAGATATAATTAAAATAAAAACGTGCAATTACACCTATTATGGCTGCAACAGGAATAGCCATTAAAATACCTATAAATCCGAAAAAACCACCCCCAACTGAAAGTGCAAAAATAATCCATATTGGATTTAATTTAACTGCTTCACCAACAAGTTTAGGTGTCAAAAAATAACTTTCTAATAATTGTCCAATAATAAAAGTTATTAAAATGATTAATAATTCAAAACTATAACCAAATTGAACTAAACCTAGTGTTAATGCCAAAAAGCATCCCAAAAAAGCGCCAATATAAGGTATAAAAGATATCAAACCTATAAATATTCCCAGAATAAAACCAAACTCAAGTGATAAAAAATTTAAAATCAGTGAATAAAAAATTGATAAACAAAAACATACTGATATTTGTCCTCTGATATATTTAGATAAAGTTAAATTTATCTCTTCTAAAATAGTTGAAAAAAAACTAAAACTTGAATTTTTTGTTATGTTATTAAAAAAAGATCTAATATTTTTCATTTCTAATAACATGTAAAATGTTATTATTAATATTAATAAAATATCAAAGAGACTGTTTAATATTAAAAGACCTCCTTTAAAAAAATTATACCCTGCATCACCAACTTTAATAAAAAATAATTTTAAAAGATTAAATAGATCTTCTTCATTAATTTTTTTCTGACCAAAAATAGATTTAAAATAAGGCGAAATTGTTTCGTTTAAATAATTTATATATTTAGGTGCAATAATTGTGATTTTTTCAAACTGGGCTAAAATAATAGGAATTGCTAGAGATAAAATTAAAATTACAATTATGACAAAAATCAACAATGCAACAAAACTCGAAATTGAACTTGGCATTAATGTACTTAGCCTATAATTTATTGGACCTAAAAGATATGCTAATATAAAAGCTAAAACAAATGGATAAGTTATTTTGTAAAATACAAAAATAGTTAAAGTTAATATAGTCAAACAAATAATTAAAAAAATATTTTTTTTATTCTCTTTATATGCAATCATTTTTTTATTAAAATAAATTCATCATTAATTTGTTTTAATTTATAACCTTTTTCATTCAAAATGTTGAAAAAAGTATTATTTGTTCCTTGAAATGCAAGACTTACTTTACCAACATCTCCTTTTAATCCAATAATATCTATTTTTTTCATGTAAGGAAGATTATTTAAAAGTAGCAAAGAATTTGACCAATCTTGCATTTTTTGAATTGGAATATATACATCGACAAATGTAATTAACCCTTCTTTAAAAAAATTATTTTTTTTCCAACTCTCTTCGAAAACATAAATTAATTCATTTATATCTTTTAAAAGTAAATCTTTATTTAAAACACTCACTGACTTAAAATTTTTGTAATTTCTTGATTTAGAAAAAATAGTTTGATCAAATTCACCAACTTCATTGTACAACTTTCCTGAAATTTTTAGTTGATATTTTCCATAGCGACCTAACTTAGGTTCCAAGATTACAACTAGTATTCTTGTTGTTAAATCATTTTTAATTATCTTTTTTAAAACATTTTTATTAGATTTTATTATTTCTTTACCTTTAATACTTCTTCTTAAAGATAAATTGCCAGAGGATAACTTAAATTTAAGTAAACTATCATTTGTATTTAAAAAATTCTTCCATAGATTATACCACAAATCTTTTTCATCTAAAAAAACGTACCCGCTTGGCCCCTCATATATTGGAAATATAGATATAGGTAAACTAAAAACTTCTGCAAAATTTAAGTTTTCTTTTTTAAAAAAATTTAAAACTTCATCTCTGTTAAAACAAAAATCAAAACTTCCTACAAATTGGTTTGTGCTATTAGCTTCATTATTAATTTTAATAAAATTAATCATTTTATTTAAATCAATTTTATATGTTTTTTTAATTTGTTTTCTTAATGTAAGTCTGTTTAATAATTGATTAAAAGCAATTAATCTACCTTTTTCTTCAGCAAGTAATTTTGCTTTTGTTAAATCTTGATGCTTAGCGTCAGAAATAACGTCATTTATATAAAATGCTTTTTCTTTACAATCTAATTTTGTAGACGCAATTACCTCAAATTGAACTACATAGAAAAAAATGAATGTTATTTTTATAAAAAAAAGTTTTAAGTTGAATTCAAATACCATGGTAATAAAGTAAATAATAATTTATACCATCTTTTATAATTATTATTAACTATTAAAATTATTGACCACAATTATGATAAAAAAAAATAATAAAAGCAAATCAATCACATATAAAGAATCAGGTGTTGATATAGATAAATTTGAAAAAATATTACATGATCTAAAAGATGAAATTTTAAGTACACACAATGATGGAGTAATTGATAATTTTGGAAGTTTTTCTAGTATATTAGATATAAATAAACTTGGATATAATAATCCTTTGTTATTATCTTCTACAGATGGAGTTGGAACAAAACTTAAATTAGCAATTGAAACTCAAAATTTTGATAATATTGGCATCGATTTAGTTGCTATGTGTGTAAATGATATTCTATCTCAAGGAGGTTTGCCTCATTTTTTCTTAGATTATATCGCAGTTGGACAATTAGAAGAAAAGCAGATTAAAGCTATCATAAAAAGCATTATTAAAGGATGTATTATCTCTAATTGTGCACTTGTTGGTGGAGAAACAGCAGAAATGCCTGGTCATTATTTAAAAAATAATTTTGATATAGCAGGTTTTGCTATTGGTGCTGTTGAAAGAGATGACATTTTAATGCCTTCATTAGTAAAAGAAGAAGACTTAGTTATTGCTATAGAGAGTAATGGGATCCATTCAAACGGATATTCATTGATTAGGAAATTAATTGATAACCACTCTATAGATATAATTAATGAAAAATTTGATTTCAATAATGATAAAAATATTGCTGAAACACTTTTAAAACCAACTTTTATTTACACTGATTTAATTAGAAAAAAACCACAAAATTTAAAATTGAACGGCATATCCCATATTACAGGTGGTGGATTAATTGAGAACCCAAGAAGATCTTATGGAAACGATTTATCATTAGTGCTAGATTGTTCAACTTTTAATATGAATCCTTTATTTTTATGGATAAAAGAAAAAGCAAATCTAGATTGGTTTGAATTATTTAAAACCTTTAATTGTGGTATTGGTCTATTAATTTACGTAGATAAAAAAAATTCCTTAGATCTACTTAATCATTTAAAAAATCTTAATTTTAATTCATGGATAGTTGGCGAGATGCAAAAAAAAAATAAAAATCAAAATTCAATTCAAATTTTAAATTATGAAAAAAGTTAAATTATCTATTTTTTCATCAGGGGTTGGAAGTAATCTTTTGTCTATTCATAAAGCCACGATGGATAAAAGTTTTCCTGGAAAATTAAAACTTGTGATATGTAATAAAATTTGTCCTGCGTTTAAACTAGCAAAAAGTTTGAATTACGAAACAAAATTAATTTCAAGTAAAGATAATGAAAAATTCGAAACATTAGTTCACCATGAATTAATAAAAAAAAAAGTTGATTTAATTTGTTTAGCTGGTTTTATGAAAATTTTGTCACCAAAATTTGTTTTAAAATGGGAAAATAAAATCTTAAATATACATCCTTCAATTCTCCCAATATTTCCAGGACTTGATACACATAAAAAAGTATTATCAAATGGCTTGAAAATTCATGGTTCTACTGTTCATATTGTAAATGAAAAACTTGATTCTGGAAAAATTTTAGGACAATTTGCGGTACAAGTAAAAACTAATGATATAGAGTTTTTAAAAAATAATATAAAAAAGTATGAAAATATATTTTATCCAGAAGTAATTAGAAAATATATTTGGACATTTATATTAAAAAAAGATAAATTTTTTCATAATAAGTTGGTTAACAATAAAGATATACTATTTTCATACTAAGAGAGTTTTATGGTTAATAAATTAGATAAACATACTAGAGAGAACCAAAAATTTTACGAAGGTTTTTTAAAATTCACTTTATATTCAAGCATAGCTATTTTTATTATAATTGCATTACTTGCATTTTTTTTAGTTTAACTTTCATATAGCTCTGTTTCAGCGAAAAAGAATGAAATTTCTTTATTTGCATTATCTGTAGAGTCGGATCCATGAACTGAGTTAGCCTCGATACTTAATGCAAATTGTTTTCTTATAGTGCCTGCTTCTGCTTCTTCAGGGTTTGTTGCACCCATCACCTGTCTATAAAGAGCTATTGCGTCATCACCTTGCAAAACTTGCACTACAACCGGTCCAGATATCATAAAAGATACCAAGTCTTGAAAAAAAGGTCTGTTTTTATGGACTTCATAAAATCTACTAGCGATATCTTTTGTTAATTTAATTCGTTTTTGTGCAATTATTTTTAGACCAGATTTTTCAATTATTGAATTAATTTGTCCAGTTAAATTTCTAGATGTTGCATCTGGTTTGATTATAGATAGAGTTTTTTCTATAGACATAAATTCTCCTTTTTCAGTTCTTATAATCAAAATTTCTTATTAATTCAAACAACAATTTCACACCCCACCCAGATGCACCAGAAGGAGATGTCTTAGTAGAACTATTTAGCCAAGTTACCCCAGCAATATCTAAATGAGCCCATGGCGTATTTTTGATATGTCTTTTTAAAAAACATGCCGCAGTTATTGATCCTGCTCCTAACCCACCAATGTTTTTCATATCTGCGATCTCAGTATTAATCATTTTATCGTAATCATCATCTAATGGCATTGACCATACTTTATCTCCAGTCTTTTCTCCCGATTCTTCAATTATTTTTGTCAAATTACTATCATTACAAAACAATCCAGCTCTTACTTTACCTAAAGATACTATCATTGCACCTGTCAAAGTAGCTAAGTCTATTAGAAATGCAGGGTTAAGATTTTTCTCAGCCCATGATAATAAATCGGCTAATACTAATCTACCTTCTGCATCTGTGTTTAAAACTTCAATTGTCTTTCCTGAAAATGATTTAATAACATCACCAGGTCTTTGAGCATCTCCATCAGGCATATTTTCAACTAAACCAATAATTCCAACTACGTTTTTTTTAATTTTATTTCTTGAGATTGCCTCAATTAAACCCGTAACAGTTGCAGCGCCGCCCATGTCCCACTTCATATCTTCCATTGATTTGGCAGGTTTTAAAGATAAACCACCCGAGTCAAAGCATACACCTTTACCAACGACCGTTAATGGTTTTTCACTTTTTTTCCCACCACTCCACTCCATCACCACAACATAACTTTCTTGTCTAGAGCCCTGCCCAACAGCAAGTAGTGATGTCATTCCTATTTTTTTTAAATTACTTTCATTTAAAATTCGAACTTTGACACCAAACTTTTTTAATTTCTTACACTCTTCTGAAAAAGATTTAGGATTCAGAATATTTGCAGGTTTCCAAACTAAGTTTCTTGCAAAATAAACTCCTTTAACAAGATTTAAATTATACTG
>CACIWG010000048.1 GCA_902590245.1 uncultured SAR116 cluster alpha proteobacterium
CTTTTGAAAAAATTAAAGAATTTAAAGTAAATAAACTTTTTGATCTCATAATTGTTAATGTCGAAAATTCTGCTGGAGGGTTTGGAGTAACTCCTGAAATATGTGAAAATTTTTTTTTAAATGGAGCAGACGTTTTAACTTCTGGCAATCATATTTGGGATAAAAAAGAAATTATTTCATACATTAATAATACTGATAAATTACTAAGACCAATGAATATGGTAGAGGGAACTCCTGGACTTGGAATCACAATTATAGAAACACCATTTGGGAAAATAGGTGTTGCAAATGTAATGACAAATCTATTTATGCCTAAATCAAATCCTGTTTTTGAAATATTAAAACAAATAAAACTTAAATTTAAATCAAATGATCTTTGTTTTTCTCTTGTAGATGTTCATGGAGAAGCGACTTCCGAAAAATTAGCAATTGGTCATCTACTAGATGGTTATGTTTCAGCAGTGGTAGGAACTCATACTCATATCCCTACAAGTGACCATAGAGTGCTAGTAAATGGAACAGCATATATAACTGATGTTGGGATGAGTGGAGATTATAATTCAGTTATAGGGATGGAAAAAGAAGCAGCTATATCAAGGTTTCAAAACCCAAACAAAAAACATCCTAGACTAACTGTTGCGGATGGCTTTCCAACTTTATGTGGCGTTATAATAAATTCCAAAAAAAATGGATTGGCCGAATCTATCAAACCTATTAGAATAGGTGGAGTAATTGATAATATAGGAATATAACCAACACTTATGGCAGGACATTCTAAATTCAAAAATATTATGCACCGAAAAGGCGCTCAAGACGCTAGACGAGCAAAAAAATTTGCTCGATTAATAAAAGAGCTTCAAGTAGCTGCTAGAACAAGCACAGACCCTGAGAGCAACCCAAGATTAAGAACTGCTTTGTCAGCTTGCAAATCTGCAAATATGCCAAAAGAAAATATTCAAAGAGCTCTAAATAAAGCAAATTCAGGTGAACAAGATAATTTAGAAGATATTAGGTATGAAGGTTATGGTCCAGGAGGATCTGCTATAATTGTTGAAGCTCTAACTGATAACCGAAACAGGACAGCATCTGAAGTCAGATCGTCATTTACAAAATATAATGGTAATTTGGGGGAAAGTGGTTCTGTAAGTTATTTATTTAAAAATCTTGGTTTGATTGTATATGAAAAAAATGAAAACTTTGACGTCGATGGAATTATAGATTTTGCTATTGAAAATGGAGCTTATGATGTAGATTTTGAAGAAAATAAAATTGAAATTTTATCTTCTATATCTGATTTTAATGATCTTCGTGATAAACTAGAAACTAAGTATGGATTACCAGAACAATCTGAAATATCATGGATTCCAGAAAATTATATAAATCTAGATGAAGAAAAAAGCTTAATAATGTTAAAGTTTTTAGAAGCTTTAGATAATTGTGAGGATGTACAAAATGTTTTTGGGAATTTTAATTTAGATCTTAAAGCTTCAGAGAAATTTAATTGAAGATTTTAGGTTTAGATCCCGGATTAAGAAAAACAGGCTGGGGAGTAGTTGTTTGGAAAAATAATTCTTTTAGTTATGTGGATGATGGTTTTTTTTTTCAAAATGATGAGCTTGAATTAGGCCAAAAACTCATGAGGATTTTTGATGGTTTAAGTTCTTTAATAAAAAAATCACAACCTGACTTAATAGGAATAGAACAAACATTTGTAGGCTCAGGAAATGTCTCTAGTTTAAAACTTGGAATGGCACGAGGCATATGTATTTTAACTTCTGCAAAATTAGGAATAAAAATTCTTGAAATTCAACCTAAACTGGTAAAAAAAAATATTACAGGTTCAGGGGTTGCTTCAAAAGATCAAGTGAACTTAATGGTTAAAAAAATCTTAAATATAGTACCTAAAAGTGAAGATAGTTCTGATGCTTTAGCTGTTGCAATGTCAATTCAATCAAAATCATTTGGAAAACTTGATAATGGTAAATATTCAAGTAAATTAGATCAAGCAATTGCAGATGCTCTCGAAAAAGAAAAAATAAATATGCGGAAATGATAGCAACGTTAACTGGAAAAATAAAAAGCAAATCAAATAACCAAATCATTATTGATGTTAATGGTGTTGGATATTGTTTACATGTGTCTAGAAATACGTTGCATCATATTGGAGATATTGATGAACCAGTAATTTTAAATACTGACTTACAAGTTCGTGATGACAGTATTTTATTATATGGGTTCAAATTTCAAAGTGAATTAAACATGTTCAAACTTTTACAATCTATTCAGGGTATTGGGCCTCGAGCTGCGTTAGCAGTTTTATCTGCATTAACTGTTGAGCAAATTGTTGTTGCAATAAAATCTTCTGATAAATCTTCTTTTCAACAAGCAGATGGCATTGGTCAAAGAGTGGCAACTAGAATCGTATCTGAATTACAAGAAAAAATTGATCAATTTTCCTTAACAAATAGTGACATTAAATTTAAGTTTTCACCTGTAACTTCTAATAAAGCAGAATTAAATAAAAATATTATTGATGATGCTGTTTCTGCATTAGTAAATTTAGGTTATTCCAAAAGTGACGTTTTTTTAGTAGTAAATTCGATATTTGATGAAATTAATGATGATGAAAAACTTTCGATTGAAAAAATAATTCCTTTAGCATTAAAAAAGTTGTCAAAATAAAAAAATGAATGAAGAAAATATATCTAACGATGATCGGGAAGCTAGTTCAAATAATACATTTGACTTAGCATTAAGACCAAAAAAGTTAAACGATTTTATTGGACAGAAAAAAGTTCAAGGGAATTTATCCACCTTTATTAAAGCTGCATCAGAAAGAGATGAACCTATGGACCATATATTACTGCATGGTCCTCCAGGGTTAGGAAAAACAACTTTAGCCCATATTGTTTCATCAGAATTGAATGTTAATATACGTACAACATCTGGACCAATATTAAATAAAACTGGAGATTTAGCAGCTATTCTCACAAATCTACAGCCAAAAGATGTTTTATTTATTGATGAAATTCATAGGCTTTCAAGTGTAATTGAAGAATATTTATATTCAGCTATGGAAGATTTTCAAATTGATTTGATTATAGGTGAAGGGCCAGGAGCAAGATCAATTAGAATTGATGTTCCTCCTTTTACTTTAGTTGGAGCAACTACTAGAGCTGGATTATTAACAACGCCTTTAAGAGATAGATTTGGTATTCAAATTAGGATGGAGTTTTATAATAATAATGATTTAAAAAATATTTTAAAAAAATCATCTATAAAAATGAATCTTAAATTAACTGATGATGCAGCACTATCAATAGCTGAAAGATCGAGAGGCACACCTCGAGTTGCAGGTAGATTGTTAAGACGTATTAGAGATATATGTTTTGTAAAAAAATATGAAAAAATTGATAAAAATTTTGCGATCGAAGCACTAGAGCAATTAGATGTTGATAAATTTGGATTAGATGCACTCGATAGAAAATATATGCAAATTATTGTAGAAAAATACCAAGGAGGCCCAGTTGGTTTAGAAACCATAGCTGCAGTACTGTCAGAGCAAAAAGACTTAATCGAAGAGGTTATAGAACCTTTTCTTTTACAAAAAGGGTTCATTGAAAGATCTAAAAGAGGAAGAATTGTAACAAAAATTGGCTGGCAACATTTAGGGTTAGAACCGACTAATCGTAATGTTGATCAAATAAACTTTCTTGAAAAAGAATAATTAGTTGGTGGAAAATTTGTTTAAATCTGAGATCAATAATTTGATTAATGGAGAAATAATTAATAATACTCATCATTATGTTACAAGAATATTTTATGAAGATACTGATGCAGGTGGTATAGTTTATCATGCCAATTATTTGAAATATTTTGAAAGAGCAAGGACATCTCTTCTAAATTTTATTAATATTGATCAAAAACAATTACTGGAAAAAAATAAATTAGGATTTGTTGTAAGAGATATTAATTTAAGGATAAATAAATCATTTCAATTTAATCAAATTTTACTTGTAAAAACCTGCCTTAAATCTGCCAAAAAGTCTTGTATAGTCCTGAAGCATGAGGCTTTTGAGGCAATTCAAGACACAATTAGTGAAAATCCAAACGTCGCATGTGAAATTCAAATTGTAATGATTAATGATAAAAACAAAGTAAAAGATATTAGTAAAATTTTAAATCATCCTTTTTTTAAAAATATACGAGGTAATAAATGAGCGACCCAAAATTAAACACACCTTCTTCATCAGATATGCAGATAGACAATTTGCAATCAAATGACTTTTCATTATTAGAGCTTTTTTTTAAAGCAGATGCCGTAGTTATGGTAGTAATGATATCTTTAATTTTTTTATCAATTTGGTGTTGGGCTATAATATTTAATAAGTATTTTAAATTTAAGAATGAAGTAAAAACAAGAGATAACTTTGAGCAATATTTTTCAACATCTGAGATTGATCATTCTGCTCTCGAAAAGTTTATAAAAGAAAAAATTGAAACTAATACTTATAATTCTTTTGAGATGATCTATTTCAATGCAAAACTGGAGTTTTCAAAAGTTACTTCAACGGATAGACCTGTCAATTTAAATTCTTTTATAGAAAAATTAGAAAGTATAATTTCATACACAATTACAAAAGAAAGACATAGACTTGAAAAAAGTATGATAGTATTAGCTTCAATTGGTTCTATATCTCCATTTATTGGTTTGTTTGGAACAGTTTGGGGCATAATGAATTCTTTTCAATCTATCGCAATGAGTAACAATACAAGTTTAGCTGTAGTTGCCCCTGGTATTGCGGAAGCTTTATTTGCAACAGCATTAGGTTTATTCGCCGCAATTCCAGCAGTAGCTGCATATAATAAGTATTTAAAAGACATAGATATGTTTAATGATAAGAGTGATCATTTTGGTCAGTATGTTGGACTATATTTTACTCAAGAAATAGATAAAAAGTAATTGTTAAATACATATGAAATTTAATTTTAAAAAAAATAAAATTGAAAATAAGTCATTTTCTCAAATTAACGTTACCCCATTTGTAGATGTTATGCTTGTTTTGTTAATTGTATTTATGATTACAGCTCCATTACTAACCGTAGGTGTTAAAGTAGATCTTCCAAAAACTAAAGCTTCACAATTAAATCAAAAAGGAGACCCATTGGTAATCTCAGTAAAGAAAAATGGTAATGTTTATATTCAAGATAGAAAAATTGAAATTTCAAAAATCATACCACAAGTAAAAGCTATTT
Organism: uncultured SAR116 cluster alpha proteobacterium; assembly: GCA_902590245.1. Lineage (GTDB taxonomy): Bacteria > Pseudomonadota > Alphaproteobacteria > Puniceispirillales > Marisalimonadaceae > TMED54. The sequence continues at coordinate 5,257 of CACIWG010000048.1, forward strand.
CTGAGAACAATAAAAATATAAGAATTTTTGTTAAAGGAGATAAAAATGCTAATTATGGATCTGTTCTAAATGTACTTGCAAGAATTAAATCAGCTGGATATTCAAAGGCAACTTTAGTAGCAAAACTAAAAAATTAATTTTATGGCCCTATCATCTTTATTGTCAATTGGATTACATTTAACCATATTTTCGATTTTTTATTATGGGGTTCCTTTTTCAAAAATAAAAGACCGAAAAGAGACAATAATTCCAATAATCTTTGAAGAAGAATTAGAAGTTTCTAATAAAACAAATATAAAAAAATATGAAAAATTAAATAAGTTCCAGAAAAAAAAACAAATTAAAAATACAATAAAAAATGTTCCAAAACCAAA
>CACIWG010000049.1 GCA_902590245.1 uncultured SAR116 cluster alpha proteobacterium
AATTTATTTAACAGGCTTTAATTTTTATTATAATACGTAAAAACTTTTGTTTAGAGTTTAAACAATATTCTTAATAAATGATTAAATTTTAGCCATTTTTTAAATTAATTATATATCTTGTTTTTTAGCATTTATTAAATAATAAATAACCTATAAGAAACATTATGGAGAAATTATGTCTTTTAAAATAACTTTAGTAGAAAATCACATAAATAGGAATTTTAAGCAATATAATATTGACGAATTCACAATAGAGGAAAATTTTGGATCAATAGAAAAGTTTAAATCAATTTTAAGTAAAAAGAGATCTAAAGAAGATGAAGCTAACCTAATTGCTTTTCTAAGTGAAATAAGACCTATTAATAAAATAATTGATATGAGAAAAAATAATCAACAAACAACTATCCATAAAGGATATGTATCACACACTAACTGACTTATTTATAAAAATAATTAAGTTTTAAATTTATTAATTTACTATATCGTTTATATAACAAATTTACTTAGGATTTTTTTAAAATATTGAAAAAATTTAATTATCATTATTTATAATATTTTTAAGAAAACTTAATAAAATTATATAAATTGTCTAAATTCAATAAGTAAATATACCCATTGAATTTTTTCTAATAGTGACAAACAATATATTTTAAAATTTAATAAGAGTTTATGGAATGTACATAAGAATTGTTACAATAAAATGTCCAAATGAAAGAGCAAAAAAAACATTAAAATTGTTAAATAAAGAAGTGAGAGATGAACAAATGAGAATTGGACTTATAAAAAGAAACAACCATTGATACATCTGAATCAACTGTTGTCTATGTTAAATATTGGCTTTCAAAAAAACACATCGATAAAGGTAGAAAAGATTGGCAAAAAGTATCTAAAGAATTTAATGATATGAGAGCAATTATGTCTGCAGTGAATGGAGAAGCAAATCTTATAATGTCAGATGATTTTAAAAACTATTTATAAATTTTACATACTTATCGATAGTAAATTTAAGTAAAATTTTATAAAAATCATAAAAAAAATTAGAAAATAAAGAAAATGATACTTAAACCAATCATGATTAGTAACTTCTTATAAACTTCCCACATCAGTTTCAACATACTTCTTTATTGGAGTAACATAAAGTCCTTATCAAAACTCACCGACTACAGACTTGTTTTAGGATATCTTCTGATGATGAGTTAGTAGAAGGGTAATTCCAGTTTTTATCAGGTAATTTCAGGACGACATGAGTTCCACCCGCCATTCGTTCTTTATGATAGTGAAAAGTTAATCTCTTATACCTGAATAATCTACAATCACCTTGATTATATATTTTGTAAGACCAATCACCATCTTTATCTGGTTTCAATAAATCAGTCAAATCCCACCAATAAACATATCCACCGTGTTTTCTAATTTTCTCATAATCCACATAGAAAGTATTTCCATTAGTACTTGAACCCACCTTCGTCCATTTACTATAAGAAGGCGTTGAGAACATTAATGTCGTGAATAAAAGTGAGAATATGAGGATTAGTTTTTTCATAGTAAGATTATAACAAAACTGAAATAAAAGTGAATAATAAGCAAGACTAATTATACTTTTGGTAGATCATATAGATCAATTTTGGTGTGTAATATTTGTTTGTTGTAAATGTCTTTAATTTCTTATGATTTAAAAGATCACAAATTTCTCTATTAGTACAACCATTTTTATGAAATGAATAGACTAGTTCTAATCATTTTATTCTTTTTTTAAATAGTTAAAATTGTCCTCATTGATCAGTCTCAATTGAAATATTAAACTTAAAAAATAATTTATGATCTCTATAAGCAAGTTTAAATTCATTCAACATTAACAAAGGGACTTTGTAGGTGGGTATTTTCCCCAACTGACCTAACTTTCAACCTTTCAATCATATATCGTTCTCCTGCCATCATCAGCAGTTACAACTCTGAGTTCCAGTTATTCCTGCATCAAACCAACTCTAAACAAGAGAGAAAGGGGTTACCTTTGATGCAATCGCTGACTAGTTAAATGTGAAAGGATACCTGACCATGCGAGTTAAGCAGTTCAGTAGTGCACTTTTCCATTCAATATTGAAGAAGAGAATAGCAAAGGAAGTTGCTGAACCAAGAGTCAACCAGTGTGGTTAGACTTCAGTATGGAGGTGGTGTATAAGACTATTTTGATGACTAATTTTAGATTTGAGAAATATTGACTACTGGTGTAAGGGGGTGATAAACTATTCAAATTCTAATGTGATTATTGCTCCTTCATAGACATAAAATGCCTTATTAGAATCATCTACTGTTATGAAAGGATATAACACCTTCCTGTCAGCAACTTTACTTCCATTGCATGTAATCCGATGAACAAAAACCTTTGTTTTTTCATTCATCAGACCATTTTCTTCAAAAACTTTAGAAAACGCTTTCTCTTGATTGATAAGTTCAAATTCCTTGTTCACAAGGAATTCTCTAATTGTATGAGTATTGTAAGTTTTAGACTGCCCTGCATAATCACAGGTATAGAAAACACCATCTGCCCATCCTTTGTAAAACTCCTGGTGCTTGCCCATAATGTCTTCCTCCTCGGCGAACCACAACTCTCCAAAATATCCTGTGACGGTCCATTTAGTATCAATATATTGAGCACTCAAAATCGAGGGAACAGTTAATAAAAACCCAATCAAAACAACTTTTTTAAATATTTTATTAAATAATTTCAATACTTTACTCAACTATAATCGAAATCTTCGAAACACACATTTCTAGTTGTCGGGCAACCAAAGTTTATTTGCTCGTTCATCCACTTCAAAAATTTCAAACATTTTTAAATATAATAGTAATTTTTAATATTTTCTTACATAAACATTTTAAATGTATTAAATTTTGTTATCAAATATATTTTTAGAAAGTGAGATTATAATGAAAAATTGAATAAATGCTCAAGCAATATTAATTAGATTAGGAATGATTGCCCTAGCAATTGTGTCAACACCTAATGCACTCGAAATAGTTAAACCAGCATTTTAAAACAAAAGTTCAAAGAATTGCAATTTGTGATGTAAAAAGAGGTAGTTCGCATATTCAGATTTTTGATTTAAAAGTCCATGCTAAACTTTTCCAAGGTAAAGGAATGAGTATAAAGTTCTTGTTTACCAAGTCATGATATTCATAAATATCGTAGAAATTATACCATTGTGTCCAAGTATCCATTTTATTAAATCTACATATTTGACAAAAATTCTACTAACTTTATTCTGGTTCTACCCCAATCAGAGTAATTATGTCTTCATCTTTATGTAAATCCTCATGAGCGTAATCATACATAATATGAAGACTATCATCTTCTAGTAAATCATTTCTATAAATATTCAAATAAGTTTCAATTGCATGCATTACTAATTTCTTGTCTTTTTTCCACGCAGAGTCCTCAGGAAATGAACAAAGTGGTTCACCGTCATTCTCATCTATGAGGGCATAAATAATTTCTTCATTATTTCGAAATTCTTCAGGAATATCATCAAAATATTCTATTTCATGCTCACTGATTTTATTTAATATATCATCTTTACTTTCCATTTTTAAATCATAGGTTAGTAATTTTAGAAACTCAATAATTTTAGAATATTTTCAAAAATATCATATTGAGAATTTATTATTCACTTAAAATCTTTTATAAAAAAAATAATGTAGTTAATTATTTAAGAAGTACCAATTAATCTTATGTTTTTTTCTTAAATCCAAAATTACTCATCAAAATAGTCTTATCTACCACCTCCAAACTAAAATCAGACCATACCTCTGGATAATCTCTTTCTAACTTCTTATCTTTAAGTCTCTTCTTCTTCACAATTGAATGAACATGATTGCCTTTGAACTTTTTTTTACGCACAGATAGATATCCTTTTTTATTCAACCACTCTGCAATTTGGTCAAAGGTCGTTCCTTTTTCCCTTTGTTCAGTAATTGTTTCATAAAGAAAGAATTGATATTCTGAGTATTGAGGAACATTTAAGTAAGGAGTTTTCTGAGTTATGGTAAATCTGAAAATCACATCGGCAGGAAAACTTGCGTCATTACACCGTACAAATGCCACAGTTGAGTGAGTTTAAAGTATTAAAATTCAGAATGTAGTACTTTAAACTCTTTTGATTACTGTGGAGTACTTTGAGTATAAGATATTTATTTCGACTGATATCGATGCAAAAGTAAATAAAATTATTTTATACTTTTAATAATAGTATATTTTAGCAATTAAAAACTAAACTTTCTCATAAAATTTTTAAGCAGGTTAGTTGTGCGTGTGGAAATGTTTGCAACAAAACAATCGGTAAACAAGAACATACTAGAATTTGTTACTGTAGAATAAGTTATTCAAAATATTAAGTAAAATTACCTTACTGAATGAATAAGTAAATCTTTAAGTAAGGATGCGATTCCAATATGGTGTTATTAACTGATTTGACAAGACCAATGACCGATTAAGCGTTTTTAACGTTCTGGCATGGGTTCTTATTATAATGATGTCATTAGGGTTTTTTTAGAGGTGTGAACATTTTGATAATCATTAAGGCATTACTTTGAATGTCCTTAGTGCAATGTTCAAGAGTTACTATTTTACTAATTGTTGAAGAACTTTTTTTTATGAAACGTAAATAGTTCTGTTTTGCTAGTATTTGCGCCTTTTGTTGATATCGCTTAAGCATACTGGCGTTCTTAACTTTAACAATTGTGGCGCCATATGTGATGATTCCTTTCTTACCGTTTAACTCTGATTTTTTTGACAAACCCGCAGCATATTGTCCAAGTTTGTAGTCATTGCGTATTTGTTGTATTTTTGGAACGAACTCTTGGATACATTCACCAGCAAAAGATTTTTGGAAAGGTATATAGATGAGTAAAAAAAGGAGAATTAACAATATAAATCTATTATCTATCAATTTAATCATTTAAAAATTTTAACATGGTCACTCTCAATTTAAAACTTATAAATTGTCCAATAACATGAATATTT
>CACIWG010000050.1 GCA_902590245.1 uncultured SAR116 cluster alpha proteobacterium
ACCTGCTAACTTGTCTTTAGAAATATCTCCTCCTAAATATTCTAACATTCTATCATTATAGGAATACCATTCGGTAACCCATTGTACTGCATAATTTAAAGATTGAGCTGCTATAGTTATATTTTGACAAACCGCTCCAGTAGAAAGCATCATTTCCCAACTTGGGATTTTAATACTGTCTACTGGAGAATAAATAACTGCAATAATTTTATCAGCTCGCAAAAACCTATTTTTTTCAAATAGTATTTTTTCTTCATCTAAGTCAGTATTATTTTTTTTGAATTCTGGAACTAATATTTCTTCTCCAAGAGTTTTTCTTATATCGTTTTGTATAACAACTAATTTCCATGGTGATAACGCACCATGGTCAGGAACACGCAGAGCGCATTCTAAAATGTCATTAAGATCACTTTTTGTAACCTTACCTGGCAACATTTTTTTTGCAGTTACAGATCTTCTTTTTTTTAAAAACTTTATAATTTCGTTCATGAGTAAAACCTTTCAATAAATTTAGCTTTACATATTCCTATTGTAATCTAAACAATTAAAAGCGCATGTATTATTTTGATCCAAACTTAATTTTAATTATTATTCTGTCAATAATTGCAGGTGGTTTAATGAAAGGCATTTTGGGGCTTGGAATGCCCATGGTTGCAGTTCCAGTTATTGCATATTTTTTGCCTCCAACAACTGCGATGATGCTCCTTTGCTTCCCAATATTGAGTACAAACTTTCTTCAAATGCAAATACAAAAAGGATTAGGAAGTTTAAGATTCCTTCCGTTATTAATCTTTTTAGTTATTGGCTTAATTGTTGGAGGTAGGTTGATTGTAGAAATTGAACTAAACACCGTTTCAATAATAATTGCTATTTCAATAATTTTTGCTGCATTAGTAAATTTTTTTGGTTTTAGAATAAATAAAATAGAAATTAAATATGAAAGACCTATCACATCAATTTTGGGATTTTTTTCAGGTATCCTAGGTGGTTTATCTACATTTTACGGACCACCAATACTAACATATTTAATATCAGTTAATTTATCTAAGGAATTTTTTATAAGAACAATTGCTACAATGTATTTCATTGGATCAATTCCTTTATATGGATCACTATTATATCACGGTCTTGGAACATTAAATGATTTATTTGTAAGTCTTTTCTTAATTGTTCCAGCTTTAGTAGGACAATATTTTGGAACAAAAATCAGACATAAACTTTCTAACGAAATATTTAGAAAAAGCATACTTATCACTCTAATGATATTAGGTTTAATTTTATTATTTAAAAATTTTTAATCATGCATAAGAAACTAAATCTTCCGAAAAAAATTTGTAAAACTTGTAAATTGGAATTTACTTGGAGAAAAAAATGGAAAAAAGATTGGGATAATGTTCTGTATTGCTCGGAAAAATGTAAAAGAAATTCAAAGAAAAATTAATGTTTATCTAATTTAAATAATCCTCCATCTCTTTCATCATTAATTAATAAAACATGACCTTTAGGATGAACTAATACATCTCTAATCCTTCCAATTTTATTTTTTAAAAATTTAATTTCCGAATGAGGCCTCTTATTATTTAAATTAACAATATATAAAGTTTTAAATTTCAGAGAACCAACTAATATTTTATTTTTAAGAAATTTAAAATAATCATTATTGTAATAGGCCATTCCTGAAGGTGCGATTGAGGGTATCCATTTCCAAATTGGTTCCTCATAGCCTTTAACAGGTTTGCTAACACCTATTTTTCCTCCCCAATATTCTTTTCCATAAGTTACAATTGGCCAACCATAATTATTGCCCATTTCTACTATATTTATTTCGTCTCCACCCTTTGGCCCATGCTCATGAGACCAAATTTCATCAAATTCTTTAATGTAAATTAAACCTTGTGGGTTTCGATGACCCATAGAAAAAATTCCAGACAACCATCCTTCTTTGGCAATCTTGTGGTTTCCTTCATAGTCCATTTTGATAATACTGCCTGGATAATTTTTTGAGTTTTGAGAGTTATTTCTGTCGCCTCTGTCACCAATAGAAAATAAAATACTATTTTTATAATTAATAAATCTACATCCAAAGTGAACACCACTTTTTGAATTATACTTAGAGGAAAAAATAATCTTCTTGTTTAAAAATTTGAAATTCTTTAACTCATGTCTTGCTACAATAAGATCAGAATTTAGATTTTGATAGCATGAAAAAACGTAATTTTTTTCTTCGTCCTTTACAAAAATAATATCAAGTAATCCCCCTTGTCTTTTTGATAGAACATCATTGTAAGTTTCTTTTCCTACAATTTTTCTAGTTGAAAGATTATAAATGTATAATACGCCTTTCTTTTCAGAAACTAATAGATTTTCATTATCAATTAAATCCAATCCCCATGCATATTCAAATTCATGTAATTTTTGAATTTTTAGATCATTAATTCCTAATGCATATAGTTTTGAAATGAAAAAAAGGTTATATAAAATTATGATAGTTGAAGAAAGTAAAGTTTTGAATTGATACATACATATATTTCGAATTAATATATTAGATATAATAAAATTTGAAAAAATTTAAAGATGTCTATTGATTTTGAGAATATTACTGATCACACCGGAGTTAGAATTTACAATTTTGATGCTTCTAAAAATGTAAACGAAGATGATCTCAATGAAATAAAAAAATTAATGCAAAACAAGCATTTTATCTGTTTTAAAAATCAAAAGTTAGATGAAGATAGCTTAATAAAGTTTTGTAAAAATTTTGGAAATTTAGAAAGTTATCCAGAAAAAAATAAAACAAAGAAAAATGTTCAAATTTTTAATGTAGCTAATATTTCTGCTGATGGAGAACATTTAAATGAAAATGATCCAAGAGTTGTTTTGCAAAAAAATAATTCTAGGTGGCATACAGATAGCTCATATAGATTTTATCCTGCACTTTATTCATTATTATTCGGTAAAGAAACACTTCCAAGAGAAGCAAGTGGCGGGCAAACTCAATTTTCAAATATGCTTTTAGCTTATAAAGCTTTACCAGAAGATATTAAGGAAAAACTAAAACCTCTTCATCAAGTCCATTCATATAATGATATTAGGCGCCTTGAACCGTCACTCCCTGAATTAACAATTGACGAAAAAAGAAATTTTCCACCAGTTACGCATCCACTTATAAGAGTTCATCCTGATAGAGATATGAAAAAGTCACTTTTCTTCACTTCTAATACAAGTTTAGAAATAGGTGGAATGAGTTTCAAAGAAGGCAAAGAATTGCACTCATGGCTGGTAAATTTCATTAGTAATGAAGAATTTTATTTGACACATGAATGGGAATTAAATGATCTAATAATGTGGGATAATAGGGTTTTGTTACATAGAGTTTTACCTTACGATTACTCAAAGTACAGAAGAGCTATGATCAGAGGAACTATTGAAGGAACAAACCCTGTTTATGGCCCTTTCTCTCAAATTAACTAGGAATTAACCCGCCATCTACATTAAATGATTGGCCTGTTATATTTCTTGCACCTGAAGATGATAAAAATATAACCATTGATGCTATATCATCAGGATCATTAAAGCGCCCTAAAGGTACATCTCTCATATAATAATCCATAATCTCCTTTTCAGATTTTTTTTGCTCTTTAGCTCGTTTTGCAACCAATTTTTTGACGATATCTGTATAAGTTGGAGAAGGACAAATTGAATTCACATTGATATTATATTTACCAAGTTCTTGTGAAGCAGTTTTTGTCATACTTAATATTGAACCTTTAGTTGCAGCATAAATAGTATTTGAAACATCAACAAATCCTTTTGCTCCAACAGATGACATATTAATGATTCTACCACCATTACCTTGAGCAATCATTTGTTTGGCAGCTTTTTGTAGACAAAAGAAAGTACCCTTAGCATTAACATCATTCATCCATTTCCAATGTGTTTCATCTAATTCAAACAAACCTAAACTTTTGGTAACTCCTGCATTGTTAACCATAATGTCAAGAGTTCCAAAATGTTTAACAGTCTTTTCGATCATTTTATCTATATCTTTTACTTGAGAGACATCCATTTTAATTTTTATCTTTTTTGGTTTTTCTTTAGGCATTAAATCCAATGTTTCATCTAAAGATTTTGAATCTTTATCTGCACAGGCAACATTGTAACCCTCATTATTTAATGCGATAGCAATTGATCTTCCAATCCCATTTCCAGCACCTGTTACACAAACATTACTATATGTATCTTTCATTTTCACCTAAACTTCTTGGTTAATTTCTAACATATTAGCATTTAGATCATATAAATAAATTTGATGAAATTTTGGCATTGCATAGATTTCAGCATTCGAGAATAAAATCTTTGATTGACCTAATATATCCATTACTTTTTTAATATCCTTTATCGTAAAAGCAGGATGACCTGCAATTGATGGATTATGTGCAAAATTATTTCTAAATCCAAAACCATCATCAGGTTTTATAATGTGAAGTCCTTTATTTAGTGAAGACATAGGAAATATTGATAACTCGCTAGGATCTATACTAAAGTCGCCTTTATTTTTAGGAGCAGTCCATTTACCTTCTTTTAATTTTAAAAATTCAGAAATAAAAGATACACTTTCTCTAACATCAAGTGATTCCAAATTCATATGATGAATATACCAGTTAGATTTATCGATAAATTTTTTATAATTTTGATCAAGAACTTTATTTGATTTAATTAACTGTATTAGGTTTAAAGATGGTTCTTGAACCATAATTTTTTCAAAATCATTATTTTTGTTATGAATAAACTTAATATTTTTTTCATTAAGTTTTTCTAAAACTAAATCAAAATTTTCAATAATTAAAGTAACGTAGGTTCTTCGACTTTGAATAATACCATTAAATTCTAAATCTTGTTTT
>CACIWG010000051.1 GCA_902590245.1 uncultured SAR116 cluster alpha proteobacterium
TTTAAAAACAGGTATTCATAATTCAACATATGAAATAATAGTAACTCTAGATGGTGATTGTCAAAACGACCCTAAGGATATACCTGCCATGCTTGAAAAATTTACTAACCATTCTGAAAATAACTTATTAATGATTGGTGGAGTAAGAGTAAATCGCAAAGATAATCTAGGAAAAAGAATTGCATCTAAATTTGGTAAATTTTTTAGAAAACATTTGCTAAATGATAATCATCCCGATACAGGTTGTGGCATTAAAGTTTTTCATAAAAAATTATATTTACTACTACCATATTTCGATCATATGCATAGATTTTTTCCAGCATTAGCAACTAGAGAAGGAGCTTTAGTATTGCAACATGATGTTAATCATCGACCCAGATCAAAAGGAAGCTCTAATTATACAAATCTTGGAAGATTATTTGTTAGTATTTTTGATATAGTTGGTATGATATGGTTATTAAAAAGATATCCTAAAAATTTGAAGATTAATGAAATAAAAAAATAGGATCTATTTATGAATTTTATATCACTTTTATCAGAAAAAATTGAATTAGCCGCAATTTTTGTATCAAATATAATTATTTATTTTCTACCATTCTTGTCGGATGTTTTGCTTGATAAGCCTGAGAATATAATGGTCATCATTGGTTTTGGAGGACAAGGTTTATTTGCAGCTCGATTTCTAATTCAATGGATAACAAGCGAAAATGCTAAAAAGTCAGTAATTCCTGTAGCGTTTTGGTATTTTTCTATCACAGGGGGCTTAGTTTTGCTAACTTATGCAATATGGAGAAAAGATCCTGTGATTATTGCAGGACAATCAGTAGGTGTTTTAATATATGCAAGAAATTTATATTTTATTCATAAAGGCGAAAAATAGATTTATTAAATTGTAGTTTTACCCAATCTTAAAATTATTTCCCACTCAGCTTTTGAAACAGGAGAAACTGATAATCTACTTTGTTTAACTAATGGCATTTTTAATAACTCTTTTGTATTTTTTATTTGGTCAAGTGTAACAAATTCGTTAAATTTTTTCACTGCAACTAAATCAACCATACCAAATATTTTTTTCTTATCCGTATGATCTGGATAATATTCTTTAATAACCTTTACTATGCCAATTATTCTTCTTTCTTTAACCGAATGATAAAAAAAACCAAGATCTCCAATTTTCATTTTTTTCATATTATTTGATGCTTGGTAATTTCTTACACCATCCCAATGTTCTCCAACCTCACCTTTGTTCACTTGGTCGTCCCATGACCAAGTATTGGGTTCAGACTTAAATAACCAAAAATTCATTTTTAAAAACCTTTCAATTTTTAAATTCTATTCCAATAGGACGATTTAACAGATTTAAAATAATTTTATCAATAGATTTATTATTATATATATAGTCAAAAATGGAATTTATAATGGGAGTATTTAACTTATATAAGTCTGATAAATATTTAGCTGATTTAAGAGCATAAAGACCTTCAACAAGTGAAATATTTTTATTATTTTTGTTTTGAGCAAGATTTAATCCATACTTCATATTTCTTGATGTTGGAGAGCTACATGTTAAAATCATATCACCTATTCCAGCTAATCCAAAAGCCGTTTCTTTTTTACCACCAAGTTTGAGTATAATTTGTGATAATTCTGCTATTCCTCTAGTAATAATTGCTGATTTTGCATTCTCGCCAAGTTTTAATCCATCTGATATACCTGTTCCAATTGCAAAAATATTTTTAATAGCTCCAGAAACTGATGCTCCAATAACATCATCTGATGGGTAAAGGCGTAAGCAACTATTACTGAAAAGAGTAGATACATTTTTACTGAATATTTCACTATCACTAGCTATAATCGCAGCTGATGGTAAGTTTTTAGCTACTTCACTTGCGAATGTTGGTCCCGTTAAAATACCATAAGTTAAGTTGGGATATTTTTTTGAAATTATTTCAGAAAATAATTCACCTTTATCACTTGCAAAGCCCTTCGAAGTTAAAATAATTTTTATATTTGGATTTGATGAAATTACTTCATTAACTGCATCTTGAACTCTAAAACTTTGAGTTGTTATGAAAACAATGTCTGCTTCTCTTAATATACTTTTATCATTTGAAACGTAAATATTTTTTGGAAATATAATATCAGGAAAACATTTAGTTGTTCCATTGTTTAAAGACTCCATTCTTTTTTTGTCAGATACTAAAATTGATGATCTTGCATTACAATTTGATAGAGCTATCGCTAAAGCTTGTCCCCATGCACCTCCTCCATAAAAAATAATTTTACCTAAAGTTGTCATTAAGCTTTTATACCTTTTTTACCAACAAGTCTCATGGTTGGATTATTTTTAAAAGCATTTGGATCTAATGGCCACCTTGGTCTTGGTTTGAAATTGAACATTGTATCTTTTTTAAGCTTATATCTTTCAAATCCAGCCCATGCAATCATAGCCCCATTATCAGTGCATAATTCAAGAGTTGGAACATAAAATTTAATATCTTCTTTATTAGATAAGTTCTTTAAGTCTGCTCTGATTTTTTTATTGGCGGCAACTCCTCCTGCTATTACTAAGTTTACTTTATGTGATTTAGTTATTTGTTTATAAATTTTAATTGCTAATTTTGTTCTATCTAGTAAACAATCTGAAATTGTTTTTTGTAATGATGCTGCTAAGTTATGTTTATTAATATTTATATCTACATTTTTGATAGTTTTTGAGAATGCAGTTTTCAATCCTGAAAAAGAAAAATTAGGATTTTTTGATTTATATAAAGGTTTTGGAAACTTGAAGAAATTTTCATTACCTTCCTTACTTAATTTTTCAATTAATGGTCCACCTGGCTGATCTAAACCCATCATTTTTGCAGCCTTGTCAAAAGTTTCTCCTACAGAATCATCTAGTGTCGTACCAATTCTAAAATATTCTCCATAATTCAAAACAGCTATCAACTGAGTGTGACCGCCTGAAACTAATAAAAGCAAAAAAGGATAATTCAAATCATCGTATAATAATCTAGCTGTTAAAGCATGACCTTCTAGGTGATTAATAGCTAAAAAAGGTTTTTGAAATGACCAAGCTAACGTTTTGCAAAAAGTATTTCCAACGATTAATCCTCCAATTAAGCCAGGACCACCTGTTGAACAAAAAAGATCAATTTCTTCCAATTTTATTTTAGCTTTCTTTAGAGCTTTTTTTAAAGCGATATCAATAAAACTTAGGTGAGCTCTAGCAGCAATTTCTGGAACAATCCCACCAAATTCTTTGTGATAATTATTTTGGTTTAAAACTATGTTCGCTTTTATGTTTTTAGATGAATCAATTATGCCAATAGCTGTATCATCGCAACTTGTTTCAACTCCAAGTACATATTTCACTTTTTGATGGCTTGTCATTTTTAAATCTATATATATAAAATATGTTTATAACAAAGATTTTCAAAATATAGAATTTATAATTGTTAATAAACAAATTGAATAAAAGTCATTAACAAAATGGAAAAAATAAAAATTGCCTCAAGATCATCTCGTTTAGCTTTGAAGCAAACCGAAATTGTATGTGAAAGCCTGAAAAAGTTTTTTGAAATTGAAGTTGTGAAAGTTTCAACAACTGGAGATAAACTTCTTAATAAACCTCTTGCCGAGGTCGGAGGTAAAGGCTTATTTGTTAAGGAGTTAGAAAGAAGTCTTTTAAATGGAGATGCGCATATAGCTGTTCATTCTTTAAAAGATATGGAAGTTCATATTGCTAAAGATACTTTCATTGGAGCTATTCATTCCAGAGATAGCAGAAATGACGTGCTACTTGGCAAATTTAAAAGTCTTTCAGATTTGCCAAAAAATGCAATTATTGGCACCACTTCTCCAAGAAGAACGGCATTTTTGAAATATTTTCGAAATGATCTTACTATTAAATTGTGCAGAGGTAATATTGAGTCAAGAATATCAAAATTAAATGAAAATAAATACGACGCATTAGTTTTAGCTGAAGCAGGGTTGAATAGATTAGATATAAATTACTCATGCAAAATTCCAATTAAAGTAATGCCACCCTCAGCTGGTCAGGGTGCCATTGCAATACAATGTTTGAACAAAATAAAAAATAAAAAAATAAATGAGATAATTTTTTCTCTTAATGATCAAAAAGCTTTTTTTGAAACACAAGCAGAAAGAAGTTTTATAAAGACAATAAATGGAAATTGTTACTCTCCAATTTCTGTAAGTGCGAATGTTATAGACAAT
>CACIWG010000052.1 GCA_902590245.1 uncultured SAR116 cluster alpha proteobacterium
TAAAATATGATCATTGTTTTCATCTAAAAAATTTATATGAGCAGAACTTAAATTATTTTTATTTGTAAGATCCATTATGAATTGGCTAATATTTTCAATTACTATTTCTTTTTTACTTTTTTCATATAAAAAACGCGGGCCTTTTACTGGTGTAAAAGGTATAGCTGAAATTAATTTAGGGTAATAAGAACCACCGGCTTTTTGATAAGCATTTGCCCAACTATGATCAAATACATATTCTCCATATGAATGGCTTTTAAGGTAATTAGGTAAAATTCCTATAATTTTGTTATCAATATCTTTTAGAATTATATGCTGAGGGAGCCAACCTGTTTCTGCACAAACAGATTTAGATTTTTCTAAAGAGTTTAAGAATTCATAATTTGTAAATGGATGATCATCAATATTTAAGTTATTCCAAGCGTCTGAACTAATCTTAGATATATCTGAAATTATATCCAAATTCATTTTATTTTATTTAAGCTCAAAAATTCCTTCAATTTCAACTGGGGCATTGAGAGGAAGACTTGAAACACCTACTGCAAATCGAGAATGCTTTCCCTGATCTCCAAATACTTTAACCATAATATCTGATGCACCATTAATTATGGTTGGCTGTGATGTAAAAGATGGTGCTGAAGCAACAAATCCACCTAATTTAACTACTCTTGAAACTTTATTGAGGTCTCCATCACAGGCAGATTTTAGTTGGCTTATTAGTGCTAAAGCGCATAATTTTGCCATCTCAATTGCATCTTCTGAACTAACTTTTTCACCAACAACACCTGTTATTGGTATCTTTCCTTGTTTAAAGGGTAATTGACCAGATATAAAAACGAGTTTGTTAGTAATTATATAAGGTACATAGTTACCAGCTGGCGTTGAAGCATCTTCTAGTTCTATCTGATGGTTTTTTAAATTTTCTTCAATATTCATAAATTATATACTTAAACTAATTAAGAACATCCAGAAGTAGCACCACATGTATTACATTTCATACAGGTACCATTCCTAACTAAAGTAAAGTTGCCACATTCTCCACAAGCTTCACCTTCAAAACCTTTAATCTTAGCTTCAATTTCTTTAGATATGGTAGAGTTTTGCTTTACTAGTACTTCATTAGTTTCATTTTCATCATTAATATCTGTTATCTCATTCTCATAGGTATCTAAGTAATTTTTAGTTTGTAAAACTGATACATTATCTGTTCCACCTCCAGATACAACTTTAAGTTCTCTTCTTACAAATCCTCTCGATGCAACTTTATGAGTTGTTTCATCACCTCTCACTCCAACGCCTGTTGGGCTTGTATCAATATTATTAACATCAACATGTCCTAAGTCATTTCTATCAAGATAAGAAATTGCTAGTTCTCTAAAAATATAATCCAAAATAGATGTAGACATTTTGATAGTATCGTTTCCAGTAACTATACCTTGTGGTTCAAATCTAGTAAATGTAAACGCCTCAACAAATTCTTCTAAAGGAACTCCATATTGCAATCCGATCGAGACGGCAATCGCGAAGTTATTCATTAAAGATCTAAAAGCAGCACCTTCTTTATGCATATCAATAAAAATTTCACCTAACTTACCATCTTCATATTCACCAGTTCTGAGATAGACCTTATGGCCTCCTACTATGGCTTTTTGAGTATATCCTTTTCTTCTATGTGGTAATTTTTCTCTTTCTGCTCTTAATACTCTTTCGACTATTTTTTCAACAACTTTTGTTGTTTTTTCAGTAATTATTTCTTCATCATTAATATCTTCATCTTCAATCAAACTTGAGTTAAGAGGTTGACTTAATTTTGAACCATCCCTATAAAGAGCATTAGCTTTAAGACATAACTTCCAAGATAACATGTAAGCATCACTGCAATCTTCTATTGATGAGTTATTTGGCATGTTAATTGTTTTAGAAATAGCACCTGAAATAAAAGGTTGTGCTGCTGCCATCATCCTTATATGGCTATCAACTGATAAAAATCTCTTGCCAATTCTTCCACATACATTTGCACAGTCAAAAACATTAAGATGCTCTTCATTTAGATGGGGCGCTCCTTCTAGTGTCATAGATCCACAAACATGAATATTGGCAGCATCAATTTCTTCTTTTGTAAAGGACAAAAAGTTAAGCATGTCAAATGAGAAATCATTAAGTTGATCTTCTGAAATTTTTAAAACATTTTTGCAAAAATCTTTACCTAAAGTAAATTGATTAAAAACAAATTTTATATCAAAAGCACTTTCTAATGAGTTCTCAATTAAATTAATTTGCTCGTCCTTAAAGCCTTTTTCTTTAAGGGCTGAATGACTAATTGCTTGACAGTTTTTTAGACTGCCAGTACCCAAAACATAATTTTTAATATCTGAAATTTGTTTATCATTATAACCAAGATTTTGAAGTGCTTCTGGCACAACTTGATTAATAATTTTAAAGTAACCACCTCCAGCTAACTTTTTAAATTTAACCATTGCGAAGTCTGGCTCAATACCTGTTGTATCACAATCCATCACGAGTCCTATTGTGCCAGTTGGAGCTATTACAGTAGTTTGAGCATTTCTGTATCCAAATTTTTCTCCATCATTTAGAGCTTTTTCCCACGCTTTTGAGGCTGCATTAGGTAGATCTTCAGAAGGACAATCTTCTTTGATAAGAGGCACTGGATTAATAGTTAAGCTATCGTATCCATCTTGAAAACCATCAGCTGCCATTTTATGGTTTCGTATTACTCTTAACATATCTTTTGAGTTCAGTTTATATTTTGAAAAAGGACCTAATTCTTTTGCTATTTCTGCTGATGTAGCATATGAAATTCCTGTCATAATTGCTGAAATTGATGAACATATTGCTCGACCTTCATCACTATCATATGGAACACCCCATGACATCAGGAGACCTCCAATATTTGCATAACCAAGACCAAGTGTTCTGTAATCAAAAGATTTTTGAGCAATTTCTTTTGAAGGAAATTGTGCCATCATTACAGAAATTTCAAGTGTTAACGTCCATAATCTGCATGCGTGTTCAAAAGCATTGATGTTTAGTCTTTTATTATTTTTACTAAATTTAATTAAGTTTAATGAAGCAAGATTACACGCAGTATCATCAATAAACATATACTCAGAACATGGGTTAGAAGCATTTATTTTTTCTTCTTGAGGACATGTATGCCACTCATTAATAGTAGAATCATATTGTAGACCAGGATCTGCACATGCCCATGCTGCCTCTGTTATTTTATTCCAAAGTTCTTTAGCTTTAACTTTTTTAAAAACTTTTCCATCGGTTCTTCTTGTAAGTTCCCAGTCACTATTATTCTCAACTTTTTTTAGAAAATCATTTGTAACTCTTATAGAATTATTAGAATTTTGTCCTGATACTGTTAAATAAGCTTCACTATCCCAGTCTGTATCATAAGTTTTAAATTCAATTTCTTTAAATCCTTGTTTTGCAAATTGAATTACTCTTTGAATATAATTTTCTGGGATCATAACTGATCTTGCGTTTAGAACAGCCTCTTTAAGTTTTTTATTTATTTTGGTGTCGTATAAATCATCTTTTTTATATTCATCAATATTACAGGCGTCCATAACTGCTCCAAGATGCTTTGCAGTTGATTTAGATCCTGCAACTAAAGCTGCAACTTTTTGTTCTTCTACAACTTTCCAATCAATAAATTCTTCAATGTCCGGATGATCTACATCAACGGTCACCATTTTAGCAGCTCTTCTTGTTGTGCCACCTGACTTAATTGCACCAGCAGCTCTATCACCAATTTTTAAAAAACTCATCATTCCAGATGATTTTCCACCACCAGAAAGTTCTTCATTATTTCCTCTTAAGTTAGAAAAATTTGTTCCAGTTCCAGATCCATATTTAAATAATCTTGCTTCTCTCACCCACAAATCCATTATTCCACCTTCATTAACAAGGTCATCTTTAATAGATTGAATAAAACATGCATGAGGTTGCGGATGAACATATGAAGATTTTGATTTAATTAATTTCTCAGTTTTATAATCTACATAATAGTGTCCTTGACTAGGCCCATCTATTCCATAAGCCCAGTGTAGTCCAGTATTAAACCATTGGGGGGAATTAGGTGCTCCCATTTGAGAGGCAAGCATATATCTCATTTCATCATAATATATTTTAGCATCTTTTTCAGAACTGAAATATCCTCCTTTCCATCCCCAATAAGTCCATGTACCAGCTAGTC
>CACIWG010000053.1 GCA_902590245.1 uncultured SAR116 cluster alpha proteobacterium
TGCTTTACAGTGTATGACTATATTTTTTTCTTTTTTTAAAAATTTTTCTAGGTTTGAAAGAAGTAAATTTAATTCAAAAAGTGAACTTTTAGCGGGTATATCAAAGTCAGTGATAGGAAAATGAAACCAAAGAAAATTATTCAATTTAATTTTCTTTATTAAATCATCACACCCAAGTGTTTTTAATTCTGACGTCTCTACAAGAGATACAACAATATCAATCTTATGAAATTTAAAAATATTTAATGTTTTTTGAATTCCAATAATCTGATTATTAGCATCTAATATAGTTCCTGGACAACCACACAACCCTAATTTTCCAAAATTTTGAGTATAATTAAACTCATTAAACATAGAATCTTTTAATGGAAGCCATGTAATTATATTATTTTTAACTGATTTACTTGTTGAATTAATTTTCATACATATAAATATACTTTTATTGATTGCAAAAATATTAAATTTCAAATTTTTGGTGTTTTTTGAATCTATATGATTTGATTGTTAACGTTGGAAGTTTTTTTAACCGATTTTATCTGAAACAAGCATGCATTTGACTATTGCTGATTAAACACAACAAAAGACAACCCCTCAGGGTCAATGGTCCCGTGATCATCGAATTTAATATGTAAAATTTATTAAGAAAATACTCCGCTGATAAGTTTATTATTTTTTGGTATAATAAAACCCATGTTAGGTGACATTAAAAAGACAACAAAAAGAAACCTTTTAAAAGGAATACCCTGGCGTTTTGGCCCTAACTGGCCAGGTAAAAGATGTGAAGCAAAAACTAGAAAAGGCACACCTTGTCAACGCCCAGCCAAACTGCCAGTGGGTCGATGTAGGCTTCACGGAGGTGCTAGTACAGGCCCAAGGACCAAGGAAGGTTTGAGAAGATTAGCAGATTCCAAAACTAAACATGGACGCTTTACAAAGATTGAAAGAGAAAAAGCTAGAGCCAGAGCAGAGCAAGGAAGAATAATTCGACGTGAGCTAAAAGAACTCGAAACATGGTTCATTGACCATGGATATTTGAAAAAAGACTGGCGTAAAGATTGGGCTAAGTAAATGCACTAGGGGTGTAGGAGTGTAGGTCAATTTGTTAGAAGTTTTTTGATTTTATTTTTTCATTTAAAAGTTTGAGATAAATATCTACACTAGTACACCAACTGCTTACGTCTTATAAAATTAGAATGTTTATCTCTACCCATTTCAAGCTCAACGTCATTTCTTACAAATTGCCTAATTCTTTGAACAAATCTAGACCTGGATGGCACATACTCACCATCACCTATTTCTTACATATGTTTTTTAAAAGCAGAATATGCTTCAGTGAGTGATACTTTCTTGCTTTTATCCAATAAATCATGAAGGTGATTTTCCTTGCACCAATATAGTATTGAATCAGAGTCCTCGAACCATTGAGCTGTAGACTGCTCAACTGTATCTGGAATTAAAAATCCCTTGTTTTCTATTACGTCAATTGCCCCTTCTATAGCGAACTTAAACAATTGATCCTTTTCCTTTAAAACAATTTTTTCTGCAATTCTTGGTATTCTCTCATCTACAGGAATAGTTCGATCGAATGGTATTACTTTTACCCTTCTATTAATTCCCTCATCCACGCCTCCCTTAAAATTTGGAAGAATATTAGTAGCAAAGATATGTATGGCGTTTGGTTTAAAAGAACATACAGGTTTATAAACCCTCTTACCTGATACAGTGTCTCCAGTTACAACTGCTTTTAGTTTATCTGATCGTATTGCATTAGCTCCTGACAACTCATCAGACAAATTAGCCATTTTACCAACTAATTCTATTAAGTACTGTTCCTTGCCTAAATCTGCTGGTGGTATAGAAGAACATGCATCTTTAGGTAAAAGAGACCGTATTAATTCTAGAATTTGTGATTTACCATTTGTTGCAGTGGGCCCATATAAAACAAAACATATTGGTGTTGAAAGTTTAGTTGCAATTCCAGTAATACTTACTCCTAATATTTGTTGTATAACTCTTATCAATTGTCCTTTAACAATTTCATCTAAGCCTGAAAAACAACCATTGATTAATTTTTTTAAATAACCAGAAAGTATAAAATCTTCGTCTTTCCATCTAGCATCAATTACAAATCTTTGTTTATGGTTTGGGTCATGTTTCAAGAGCTTTGGTTTTTTCTTATATAAAATCTCTAGAAATCCATTCTTACAATTTACTCCTAAAGGTTGCTCTTCAAAGAACCTTGGTTGAGAGCACATTGACGTTAATTCATGAAGGCATCCATCTATAAATTGTTTACTAACTTGAATCAATTTACCTGATTTAGTTTTCTTTTGATCCAGTTCGTGAACTAACTTTCTTAATTCACTATCAGGTATAATCTCCCAACAGAGGCCATTATATCTCCAAAGCTCCCCCTCATCATAGACTGGTATTGGGCCATCTAATTCAAATTGTTTTTTTAGATATTTTGCAACTGAGGTATGTGTATTGCTCTCAATTTCAAAAAAACTCCCTCCTTGCCAACCATTTTGGGTAGCAAGTTTAAATATATATATTTTGTCTATTTTTTCTGGATTAAATGAATTCCACTTCTCTTTGTTAAAGTCTTTGTTTTGATAATTTGGGCATGGAGAACCATCTATTTTATATTTTGACCAATTATCAAAAATTTCAAAACCTTCATCTTTAAAACACTTTTTAAGAGCAAGCCCTATCTTTATCCAAGTATCATAATCTTCAGGATCTATGTGTCTTACAGCGCTCCGTATTAAGGAGTTATCATTTAATCCCTCTTTTTTTTTATTTTCACTTATTGATGTCTTTATAATTGGCCTAACTACTTCTTTTGTTTCAACATGATTTCGTAGGAGTATTTCAGTTTGGGTAATAATATTTTCCACTTGCCTAATATTTACGCTAGGAAGGTCTTGAATTTGGGTGTCTAAAACACTGTCTTCAATCCATTGATAAGGTTGCTTTGTTTCTGGATGTGTTCCAAAAACAACACACTGACTGCCAGTTGCTAAAATTTCTAATCGAGCCTTTCCTTTTTCAATATCAAAAGATTCAGTAGATTTTTTTCTAAATTCTTCACCAATCCTTCTATAAAATAATGCTCTTTTTGGAAATTTACCTATTCTTTCAATTGTATCTTTAAGTTCATTAATTATTATTTTTTTTACCAAGAGGCTTAATCTGTCATCTAGAATGTCTATGTCAAATACAATTAAATCATTTAGTAGAACACCCACACCTGCATGAGGGTGTTTTGAAGATAATTTCTCGATTTGGTTATAATCATTCTCTATATTTTGCCAATTTTTTATACTTGGTTTTTTTGTTTCAGGTATTATTGGAATTGGGGTATAACCGTTTTCTAACAACTTCAAAGCTGCACTTCCATAAGACTGTATTGATAGCATTATAAGTCTCCATCATCACGTCTTATTTCCATTTCCATAAGCCAATCATTTATTTCAGAACACTTCCATAATCTTGTTTTTGATGTTGGTGTAATAGGTTTTGGAAAATCTTTATTTTTCATCCAATCTTTAATTGTTTCAGAAGTTACTCCAAAAAATCTAAGAATTTACATAAGTTTTATTTTCAAATAGAGCCATCGTGGCCTCCTTCTTAATTAAATTTAAAAATCAGGCACCGAATTTTTTAAGATGAGATTCAACTTCTACGATGTGAATTGAAGTTGTTGCATACTGATTACGCCCGTATGTCAGGGATGTGTCCTCACCGAACATGTTTATTGTATCATGTCTAGAATCGACCGAAAAGGCCCTATTTAGAATTTTTTTTA
>CACIWG010000054.1 GCA_902590245.1 uncultured SAR116 cluster alpha proteobacterium
AAGGAGTCATTAAAGGTAGTATTTTAGCAATTAAAAGATTAACAAAATGTCATCCATGGGGTAAAAGTGGTTATGATCCAGTCAACAAAGAAAAAAAAGAAAATATTTTATGAATCCAGATACTAGAAATTTAATTGCAGCAATTTGTCTTTCAATGTCTGTTTTGATTGGATACCAAATTTTATTCGGCGAACCAACTCAACAAAATGTAAAAAAAGAACAACAGATAGTTGACAAAAATAACGAGCCTTCAATTGAACTGCCAAAAGGGAATGATACATCTTTGACAGAAGTCACAAAGAAGACAAAAAATATAGATCGTGTTAATATTATTAATAATGAGCTTCAAGGGTCTATTTCACTGCTTGGAGCAAGGATAGATGATCTAATCTTAAAAAATTACAGAAAAACTCTTAATCCAGAAAGTGATCAGATTAGGTTTTTAAAAAAAATTGATGAAAGAGAACCATTCTTTATACAATTTGGTTGGAGCTCACCAAATAAAAATAAAGTTCCAAATGGAAATACAGTTTGGAAGAGTTCTAAGTCTTCTTTAGATCCTAATAATCCTGTTACACTAACATGGAACAATGGAGAAGGATTAAAATTTTCTCAAATAATTTCAATTGATGATAATTTTATGATTAAAGTCATTCAAAAGGTTAAAAATGAAACAAATAATTCAGTTAACTTATACCCTTATGGGCTTATAAGAAGATCTGGTGAACCTAAAACCACTGATTTCTTTGTCTTACATGAGGGTCCATTAGGTGTTTTTGATGGGTCATTAAAAGAACATAGCTATTCGGATTTAAAAGAAACTGGCCAAAAAGGAATGTCCATAAAAACTGAAAAAAATGGTGGTTGGATTGGTATTACAGACAAATATTGGATGGCCGCTTTAATTCCAGATCAACAAACTAATTCAAATTTCACTTTTAGGTACGTTAATAATTCTTCATCATATCAAACTGATTTTTTAGGTGAACTTTCAAAAATTCCAGTAAATGGAGAAATTGAAATTGTATCAAGAGTATTTTCTGGGGCAAAAAAATTAAACTTGCTTGATAAATATGAAGAGGATCTAAAAATAAAAAATTTTGATTTAGCTATAGATTTTGGCTGGTTCTATTTTCTTACAAAACCATTTTTCTATGCCTTATCATGGGCTAACAATATATTAGGTAATTTTGGGTTGGCAATTCTTGCTATTACAGTAGTTGTAAAAATTGTATTTTTCCCATTAGCAAATAAATCATACAAAAGTATGGCTAGAATGAGAGTTTTAACACCTCAACTTCAACAATTGCGTGAGAGATTTGGCAATGATAGACAGAAAATGAACATGGAAATGATGGCTTTATATAAAAGAGAAAAGGTAAACCCTGCTGCTGGATGTTTGCCAATACTTGTTCAAATTCCTGTTTTTTTTGCTTTATATAAGGTTTTGTTCGTATCTATTGAAATGAGACAAGCACCATTTTTTGGATGGATAAAAGACCTATCTGCATTAGATCCAACAAGTATATTTAACCTTTTTGGATTATTGCCTTATAGTACAGATTTTTTACCAGATTTTCTGAATCTAGGAATTTGGCCATTATTGATGGGTGCTACTATGGTACTTCAGCAAAGATTAAACCCTAAACCACCAGATCCTGTGCAAGCTCAGATTTTTGCTTGGATGCCAGTTGTTTTTACTTTTTTACTTGCAACATTTCCAGCAGGACTAGTAATTTACTGGACATGGAATAATCTTTTGTCAATTGCTCAACAATGGATAATTACTAGAAAAATTAATAAAGAAAAAAGTTGAATATTGGAATTTTCAGATGAAGATAAAGAAATTGGCAGAAGACTTTTTTTAGGAGATTGTCAATTTATTAAATCATGTGTGTCCCTTGATACATTGCCTTCACAAAACAAAAGTGAAGTTGCATTTTTTGGAAGATCTAATGTAGGTAAAAGTTCTTTAATCAATTCCTTAACTAATAAAAAAAAACTGGCTAAATTTAGTAAGACACCTGGAAGAACTAGGCAATTAAATTTTTTTAAAATTGAAAATAAATTACATAGTTTAAATTTTGTTGATTTACCAGGATATGGATTTGCAAAAGTATCAAAAACAGAGCAAAGAGAATGGAGAAATCTAATTTTTGACTATATTTCTTCAAGACAAAATTTAAGAACAATACTTTTATTGATAGATGCAAGAAGAGAATTAACTAGAGAGGATGATAAGATAATAGAATTTTTTGAAAGACAAGGTTTAGGATGGACATGTGTGGTAACTAAAGTTGATAAAATAAAAAAATCAGAAGTTTCTTCAAAAATGATTAATTTAAAAAATACTCTAAAAAATAAGATTACCCTATACCCACATCTCTTTTGTACATCTAGCGAAAAGAAAACAGGACTAGAAGAATTGAGAGCATATATAGCAATGTTTGCAAAAAATTAGATTTATTTATAATGTAGGATAAAATAACTCAAAATAGTAATGATATGCAATATAATTTGAACGATAAAGCTGAAATCCTAATGGAAACACTTCCTTTTATGAGAAGGTATTCAAACAAAGTTATAGTTATAAAATTTGGTGGGCATGCTATGGGGCAAAAGGAATATGTAAAGACTTTTGCTCAAGATATTTCCCTATTACAACAGGTAGGAATTCTTCCAATAGTAGTCCATGGTGGTGGCCCTCAAATTGGAGAAATGCTTAAAAAATTAAAAATTGAAAGTAATTTTATAGATGGTTTAAGAGTTACTGATGCAGCAACTATTGATGTTGTTGAAATGGTTTTATGTGGCATCATTAATAAAAGTATTGTCTCAGCAATATCAAATGAGGGGGCAAATGCAGTTGGGATATCTGGTAAAGATGGGAATCTAATTTCTGCAAAGAGATTGTCAGTAATAGATAAAAACTCTGATTCCAATCTTGAAAATGTTGTTGATTTAGGTTTTGTTGGAGAACCAAATAAAATTAACACAGATGTAATTCAAGCTTTGATAAATCAAAAAATGATTCCAGTCATTGCACCAGTTGGCATTGGAGAAAATGGTCTTTCATATAATATTAATGCGGATACAGCGGCAGGTGCAATCGCCTCGGCAATGAAAGCCACACGAATGATGATGTTAACAGATGTAGAAGGTGTATTAGATAGTAAAGGTAAGATTATCACAGATTTATCTGTTAAAAAATGTAAGGAATTGATTAAAGAAAATGTTGTTCATGGAGGAATGATACCTAAAATTAATACCTGTATTAAAACAGTTCAGGACGGTGCTGAAGCAGCAGTTATAATGGATGGTAGAAAAAAACATTCTCTTTTGGTTGAACTATTCACCGAAGATGGTGTTGGAACTTTAATTAAAGATTAGATTAATCAATGGTTGAATATAAATGATTTATCAAAATAGTTTTCAAAATTGGATCTTTGATTTAGATAACACCCTATATGATATTAATTTAGGTCTATTTAAAAAAATTTCTAATAGAATAACTGATTTTATAATGTCCAAATATTCTTTAGATATTGATCAGGCAAAAAAAATTCAAAAAGAATATTATTTTAAATATGGTTTAACTTTAAGAGGGTTAATTGTTGAAAAAAAATTAGAACCAGAAGAATTTCTTGATTATGTTCATGATGTTGAGCATCCTGAATTAAAAAAAAATGATCAATTAATATCAAAGATAAGAATATTAGAAGGCAAGAAGATAATTTTTACCAATGCTACGTCGAAACATGCTAAAAAAATTTTGAAAATATTAGAATTAG
>CACIWG010000055.1 GCA_902590245.1 uncultured SAR116 cluster alpha proteobacterium
TTCATTGTCCCGCAATATGGTGGATCAAGATAAATTATGTCTGATTTTATTTTATCTACAACCTCAAAAATATCATTGTTAAATGCTTTATTTTTTTGACCATTATCAAAAACTGCATTGTTATATTCTTCTATGTTTTCTAAGAAATGGTGTTTTATTGAATAATTGTGATAGGCTCTTTTTCTTTTATATTTTTCGTAACTATATTCTTCATCTCTTAATTGTTTTACTTTGCTCCATAATATATTAAATCGTGAGTAAGGCATTTTCCGTATCATTGCTCTCCTTAGAAGAGTAAATGCAAGACTTTTTTTAAAACCCTTTAGATTGTTTATAATATTTTCTTTATATAAATCTAATTCCATACATTCTGGAGGAAAAAAAAATTTATTTGAGAAATTTTTGTACATATAACCCTTAGTAGGTTTTCCTGTGAATATAATTTCAATATCTTTTTTATTAATCTTACTTGATTTATTTTCAATCAGAGAGTGAGCTAACAAATAATTTATTTTTATTATATCATTTGATGTAACTTTAAGACCTCTTTTTTTTGCTTCAAAACTTACAGAAACTCCACCAGAAAAAGCATCAAAAATTGAACAACAATCTTCTGGAATTTTATCACATATCCATTTAGTTAACTTTTCTTTATTTCCGATATAATTTATTTTTGGAAATTTTATTTTATCCATCTTGAAGCATTTCTTTTATTTTTTTTGCAACTGCTCTGGCAAGCAAAGGAGGAACTGCGTTTCCAACTTGTTGTTGTTGAGATATAGATTTACCCTCAAAATTAAAGTCATCTTCAAATGTTTGTATTCTAGCTAATTCTCTGACAGTTAATGCCCTATTTAATTTATAATGAAAAACTTTTCTCATATCACCGGTTATAGTTACAGCTGGTTTTTCGCTATCATATCTTATATATTTTCTAATATCACCTGATTTTGGTCTTATATTCTTTGGAATTGCTGATCTATCGCCTCCATTTTTAATAAAACTCATTTTACATAACATTTGTTCGCTATGATTCATTGCCACATGATTAGGTATTAATGAAGATTGCCCAGACTTAATCAAAGGTAAATTGTCTATTGCACTTTTAATTGTTTTTGGTTTTGATTTTCCATCTGGAAACTTAATATCACTTGATATACGAGACGCAATAAAAAAAACTCTTCTTCTATTTTGTGGAACATTGTAGTCTACAGCATTTAAAATTTTACAATCAATATTGTAACCTTGATCATGAAATGAATTAATGATCTCATTTCTCGACCTGTTTTCATTATGTGTGTATAACCTTGCGACGTTTTCAATAACAACTATCTTTGGTTTCACAATTTCTACAATTCTGACCATTTCTGTGAATAATTTATTTCTTGGATCATCTAAAAATTTTCTACCAATATTTCCAGCCATGCTAAAGCCTTGACATGGTGGACCACCAATTATTACATCCACCTCTTTCTTACCAACCAATTCAATTATTTCAGTGGAAGTAACATCTTCAATTTTCTTCTCAACCAATGTATGATTAGGGAAATTTGTTTGATATGTTCTACAGAAATCATATTCTGAATCTAGAGCGAATATATTTTCAAAGCCCTCTATTTCAAAACCTTTTGAAAACCCACCGGCACCACAAAATAGGTCAATATAGCTATATTTTTTTGACAAATCAAAACTCTATTAAAATCTATAATTTACTTCAAAGTAATCTAATTATTACTATAAATTCTTAAAATTTAGGAGATTTTTTATCAATATTTTCAATTTTAATAGTATCTAATAAAGACTCTTTAAATGCATCAGTCAAAGTGTCCACATCTTCAGAATTTAGCATGTTAAGCTCTTTTTTCATTACTTCACAATTACACCATTTAGTAATTGCAAACCTTACCCATTGGCTCCTTAAAACACGCCCTTCAGTTCTTCCTAACGCGATTAATTTTTCTGAAAGTAAATTTTTTTCACTTATATTTTCATGTTCTATTATTTTATTATTATTCTTATTTTCAACAATATCAGTTAATTTTTGAGTATCATACCCTTTTATTATTTTACCAATTTGTAATAATGTATATCCCTCATTTTTTAACCTCATTATTGCAGCGTAAATTAATAGATGGTCGTAGTTATATATGTAATTTTTATTACTCACTTCATTTGTAGGTAATAAACCTCTGTCAGAGAATTGTTGTAGTCTTCTAATATTTACAGGTAAGTGTTTTTTATATTTTTTTGAATACATCATAAATTTTTTAGGATCATGCTTTTCTAAAATTGATATAACTTGTATTAAATCTTTTCTATTACCTTTAAAGTTTAAATAATTATCTATCATTAAGTTACTCCTGCTTAATTTTTTTCTTTGAACAAACCTGTATCAATGCAACATCTTAAAAACACTTCATCATCCCATGAATCAAAGCCAAAATATCTACAACAAAACTTTTTAAAATTATCAATAAATTTTTCAATACCAAATCTGTGTGCTTCTAAATTAGTATTTAATCGTCTATTACTAATTGCAAAATCACGCAAAATATCATGTGTACTTCTCCCTTTAAATGGGATTGGGCCTACACCATTCCAGCAAATCGCTAAACTAAAGTATCTATAGGGCATTGGTTTCAAAAAGTTATGAAAATCTAACTTATCGATAATATAGTAGGACCATGTAGAATATTTTTTTGAATGCATTAATCTTTGATATTCGTCTTTAATAGAAATATTACTATGATAATTACGTACAAATGAATCAACAATCTTTGCTTGATCAGCTAGTTTAGGCATCCCTGCATTTGAATTCCGTAAAGTATTATTTAAATTAAATACAATATTATACAACGCTCCAAGCGGAGTGCTTGATCTCGCTTCAACCAAAAAATTACCTGGTACATTTGATCTATATTGAAAACAAATTTCTTTTGATCCTCTATTATCTGTCCTTACTCTAAAAGACTCTCTAATATTATTTTTAATATACATTTTAACATCCTTTCGTATTTATAAATAAAAATAGTAATATTGTAATTGTGTGTATATGTCAACACACAAATATGTTGTTTTAGAGTTTTTTTTCATTTTTTACGAATTAAATTGACAAATTCATAAATAGAAAAAACATGTTAAATCAAGGATCACTTTACTTTTACGTCCAACTATTTCGTGGTAAAATAAAACCTATGATAGGTGTTAGTCAAAAGATAACAAAAAACAACCTTTTAAAAGGTATACCCTGGCGTTTTGGCCCTAACTGGCCAGGTCAAAGATGTGAAGCAAAAACTAGAAAAGGTACACCTTGTCAACGTCCAGCCAAACTTCCAGTCGGTCGCTGTAGACTTCATGGAGGCACCAGCACAAGCCCAAGGACCAAGGATGGTATAAAAAGGTTAACCGATTCTAAAACTAAACATGGACGCTTTACAAAGATTGAAAGAGAAAAGGCTAAAATCAGAGCAAAGCAGAGGCGATTAATTCGACGTGAATATTAAGTTTAAAGAAATATTGAGACTAATTAAGTCACACCTCCGTCACAATTACTTTGACTTTTGTAAAACATCCTGAGATTCTATAATTATAACAAGTGAGGTGTGGCTTATTATTCAATAGATTATTGGTAGCGGAGGAGGGACTTGAACCCCCGACACGCGGATTATGATTCCGCTGCTCTAACCGGCTGAGCTACTCCGCCATTTTACTAACTTAGTAATAATAAATTTTAAGTCAGTCAAGAAATTAAA
>CACIWG010000056.1 GCA_902590245.1 uncultured SAR116 cluster alpha proteobacterium
AGATCATTTTTATCATCACTAAATTTTGCAAATATTTTTCCTCCTCCGCTATCATCATTAATTATGCCTTGAAACCTAGTTATAATTGCATTTTTTCTAACCAATTTTTCACTACCTGTTTCCCAATAGACCTCAATTTTTTTCCCAATCAATTTTTTTGAAATAGAAAAAATTTTTGCAGGTACAATAAATTCAATTTCAACATGATCTAGAGATCTAAAAGTTCCTAACATTGAATTACTTGAAACAAGCAAACCCTCATGAGCATTGACATTTGATATAATTCCATTGCTTTTTGCAATTAATGTTGCGTCCTTCAAATCTTTTTTTGCTAACCCAAGATTTATTTTTGAATTATTTAACATTTGTTGACTTTTTGAATATTTAATTAACTCTTCATCATAAACAGATGGACTAATAACTTTTTTTTCAAGCATTATTTTATTTCTATCCAATTGTTTTTTTCTCAATTCAATTTGTTTTGTTAATTCTTTAATATCTGCTTGAAGTCTCTGAACAATTAATAGAAATTTTTCTTCATCTAATTTACCTAAAATCTCGCCTTTTTTAACTTTTCCACCATTGACAAATTTATCTGATAAATAAGAGATTGTTCCAGATACTCCAAAACTTAAATTTCCAATCCTCTGGGTTTTTACTCGTCCAAAAGCTGAAAGAAAAGGCTCATGATCTTCAAGTTTCGCTACTAATGAGTTAACAGTTATTTCATTTTCTTTTTGAATTTTTACCTTAGGTACTGGTTTTGTCATTTGCAAATAAGAATTAATTATAAAAATTATGATTATTACAACAATTATGATTATTATTTTAAATGCATTTTTTTTAAGCCAATAAAACACTAATAAAGTCCTAATTTGCTAAGTTCATTGTTAAATTCATCATTAAATCCATCATCGGTTAGATCAGGTGGAACATCTTTGTTTTCATAATATCTCCAACCTTGAAAAGGTTTCATTGGAGTAGGTCTTACCTTAATTAATTGATTTTCAAGTAAAATGGCAGCGAAAAATTTATTATTATCTCCAATTATTTGTTTAATATTTAAAATCTTTTGCCTTACTAAAACTCTTCTGTTTATAACCCAAAACAAAGATCCTCCATTACACAATTCTTCTGATCTTTTTGGTTTGTTCCTTGTTATATGAATAAGTTCACCATTTTTTTCTATATTGAACTTTAATCTCATTTCAAGATCTTCAATTGTTCTCATGCCTACTGCCAATTTTTTTAGATTCACTGTACTCATTTTGTATTTCACTACTAGTATATATAATCAATCTACAAAATTACCCAAGCTGCAAGACCTAAAAATGTAAAAAAACCTATAACATCTGTTGCAGTAGTAAGCAAAACTGTGCTTGATATTGCTGGATCAATTTTAAACTTATATAAAGAAAGAGGTATCAATGTCCCTAAAATACCTGCAAACAAAAGATTTATTATCATAGATGCAGACATAATTATTGCTATCTGAAAATCATTAAACCAAAGAAACGCCAAAATAGAAGAAAATATTGCAAAAAGAACACCATTAAACATTCCAACCCATGACTCTCTTAATACAAATCTTTGTAAATTAATATAACTTAACTGCCTAGTAGCTAAAGCTCTTACAGCTACAGTTACAGTTTGGGTACCAGCATTACCTCCCATTGAAGCTACTATTGGCATCAAAACAGCTAATGCTACAATTTTTTCTATTTCTTCTTGAAATAACCCGATAACCATAGAGGCTATTATAGCGGTTACTAAATTTACTGATAACCAAGAAAACCTATCTTTTAATGTTTTATATATAGATGTGCGTATAGAACCATCACTAACTCCTCCTAACCCAAAAAAATCTTCTTCAGCTTCTTCATTGATAACATCAACAATATCATCAAATATTATTACACCAATAATTCTATTTGCTTTGTCTGTAACAGCCAAGTCAACAAGAGCATATTGCTGAAATAACAAAGCTATTTCTTCTTGGTCTATCTCAACATCAACTGATTGGAAATTATTGTTCATTATATCTTTTAATCTAATAGACCTTTTATTTGAAAGTAATTTACTAACAGATAATACACCTAATAATCTTTGTCCTGGGTCGATTATAAATATTGAATAAAAATTTTTATCCTCAACAAATTGTTTATTCCTCATATGATCTATTGTTTGTCCAACAGTCCAAAACTCAGGAAAAGATAAAAACTCTCTTTGCATCAAACGTCCAGCAGAATTTTCTGGATATGTAAATGCTTCTTCAACAAGTATTCTGTCAGCTTTTGGTAATTTCTTAATAATTGTGTCTCTTTGATCTTCTTGAAGGTTTTCTAAAATTTCGACTTCGTCATCAGTATTTAATTCTGGTAAAGCCTTGGCAATTGCATTAGGACCTATTCCTTTAATGACATCCTCTTGAACTGTGTCTTCAAGATACACTAAAGTTTCCGGATCAAGTCTCTTTGATAATAGCCTTAAACAATTATTAAGTTGATCTTTTGAAAGCCTTTCCAGCATGTCTGCTTGATCAGCTGGATGTAACAAATCAAAGAGAAACAGAAGTCTTTTTTTATGATTATTTTTAATACAGAATTTTATTTCTGTTTCTACTTCAGAGGTTAGTCCAAAAAGATTATTAATGCTATCTTCTTTAGTTGAATCTATTGTTGAAACATCATTTTCGTTTTGAATAGACATAACTCTCCTAAAAAAGATTTAAATCACATTTACAATTTCATTTTCTTAACTCTAAAAATTGTTAAAAAAAAGACAATCAGAATTTAAATATTTAAATCTTTAAATACTTTTCTAGCTATTCTCATTGAATCAATACCTGCAGGTGCTCCACAATATACAGTAACTTGTAGAAAAATATCTTTTATTTGCTCTTTAGTCAGTCCATTATTTAAAGCACCTTTGATATGTAATTCTAACTCATGCGGTCTATTTAAAGCTGAAATCATTCCTAAATTAATCATTGATCTTTCTTTATCTGACAATGCTTCCTTATTCCAAACTTCACCCCATGCATATTCAGTAATGAGTTTTTGAAGATCTGCTCCAAATTCGTCAGCTGTAGCAAGAGCCTTATCAACATATTCATCACCAAGAACTTTTCTTCTCTTGCTAAGGCCTTTATTAAACATTTCACTATTCATAATTTTCTCCTAAAAATATCCTTTTATAAATAAATTTATACCACATAAGAATAAGGCTATGTGCGTAACATGATAAAATATTTTATCTGATAATTTTGAATTTAACCATTTACCAAAAAATATTCCAATAGGA
>CACIWG010000057.1 GCA_902590245.1 uncultured SAR116 cluster alpha proteobacterium
TAGTGGTCAAGTAAGTGGAGAAAGTATTATTGAAAAAAACCAGGTTGAAATTAAAGAAATATTTGAAAAAGAAAATATTGAAGAAATTTTAAATAAAACATATTCACTTAGTCAAAATGGAAGCGAGTTTTCAAAAAATACAGAACACGAATTAAAAGGAAAATCTCCAACATCTTTAAAAATAACCTTTAAACAAATTCATATGGCAACAGAAATGAGTCTCAGAGACGCTCTTATAATGGAATATAGAATGGTACAAAGGTGTCAGGCATCAGGTGACTTCTATGAAGGAGTAAGAGCTATGCTTGTTGATAAAGATAGGAACCCTCAATGGAAGCCTAGTAACCTTGATAAGGTTGATGAGATTTGGGTAAATCACTTTTTTGAGCCATTACATGAAAAAGATTTAAAAATTTAAAATTATTGTATGGAGAAGTTTATGAATGAAGTTTATATTATGTCTGCTACCAGATCACCTGTAGGTGCATTTGGAGGTTCTTTAAAAGATTTTGACCCTGTAGATTTAGGTGCAATTGTAGCTAAAGAAAGTATCAAAAGATCAAATATATTACCAGAAGAAATTGGTCATGCCGTTTTTGGCAATGTAATCCATACTGAACCAAGAGACATGTATGTTAGTAGAGTTATAGCTTTGAATTCAGGTTTAAATAAAGATTCTTGTGCTCTTACAGTAAATCGATTATGTGGTTCTGGATTACAAGCTATAGTCAGTGCTTCACAACTTATATTGCTAGGTGACACAGAAATTGCATTGGCTGGAGGTGTTGAAGTAATGTCAAGCGGAACGCATGTTGTGAAAGGGTTTCGTTGGGGAAATAGAATGGGAGATAGCAAAGTTTTTGATATGATGTTGGGAGCTCTACATGATCCGTTTGGACATGGTCATATGGGTATAACGGCTGAAAATATTTCAGAAAGATATCAAATTGATCGATCAAAACAGGATGAGTTTGCATTAAATAGTCAAAAACGTGCAAAAGAGGCTATAGAAAAAGGTTTGTTTAAAGAGCAAATTACTCCCATAGAAATTAAATCTAGAAAAGGTATTAATATTTTTGATACAGATGAACATCCAAAATACGATACAACAATAGAATCTTTATCAAATTTAAAAACAGTCTTTAAAAATGATGGATCTGTAACTGCTGGTAATGCATCTGGTATAAATGACGGTGCATCAGCACTGGTTTTAGCCAATGAAAAGCAAGCAAAGAAGGGTAAACCAATGGCCAAAATAATTTCCTATGGTTTTGGAGGAGTAGAGCCTGATGAGATGGGTTTGGGACCAATTCCAGCTTCTAAGATGGCATTAAAAAAAGTAGGACTATCTATTGAAGATTTAGATTTAGTCGAATCAAATGAGGCATTTGCTGCTCAAGCATGTGCTGTTAATAAAGAGTTAGGATTAGATGAAGCTAAAGTAAATGTTAATGGTGGTGCAATTGCTTTAGGACATCCTGTTGGAGCGACTGGTTCAATTATAATGACAAAACTTGTTCATGAACTCAAAAGAAGAAATGGTAAATATGGTTTAGCCACAATGTGCATAGGTGGTGGTCAAGGGATAGCAGTCATAATTGAAAATTGTTAGTTTAATTTTTAGTTTTAATTAGAAAGTTTGCGATCCAAGTCATTACAACTTTGTCATTTTGATTGGTAACAGTATGAAGAGTTCTAACAGTCCCTTTGTTAGGATTTTTAGAAGATAATTTTTTTTCTATAACTTTTACTTCTGATTTAAGTTCATCATTTGGATAAACTGGAAAAGTCCATCTTAATTCATCTATACCCCAAGCACCCATACCAGTATCTTTAACAACACCAGTTTCAAAGAACTGTGTAAATGATATGCCTAACGTCATAAAACCACTTGAGACAAGTGTCCCGAAAGGACCTTTTTTTGCTTTATTTTCATCAATATGAAAATCTTGAGGGTCATAGTTTTTTGCAAAACTAATAATTTCTTTTTTTGTAATTTTTTTCGATCCAGTTTTTATAACTAAACCAATTTCAAAATCCTCAAAAAACATTTTTGATTTTTGCATTTTTATCTAGGAGCTAATCTAACTGATCCGTCAAGTCGAATTGTCTCTCCATTTAACATTACATTTGTAACTATACTCTCAACTAAGAGTGCATATTCATAAGATGTACCTAATCTTTTTGGAAAGAGTGTAGTTGCAATCAAACTTTTTTGAACCTCGTCAGGCATTCCAGTTAACATAGGTGTTCCAAACAATCCTGGTGCTATTGTATTAACTCTAATACCATGGGTTGCCAATTCTCTTGCAATTGGAAGTGTCATGCCTGCGATACCACCTTTTGAAGCTGAGTAAGCGGCTTGTCCAATTTGTCCATCAAAAGCTGCTACTGACGCAGTATTTATAATGACACCTCTCTCACCATCCTCGTCA
The DNA here is from genome assembly GCA_902590245.1 of uncultured SAR116 cluster alpha proteobacterium. GTDB lineage: Bacteria > Pseudomonadota > Alphaproteobacteria > Puniceispirillales > Marisalimonadaceae > TMED54. The sequence goes on from CACIWG010000057.1 coordinate 2,436, forward strand.
GGTGTATTATGCTGCATTTTATCTGCACATAATCGAATTAAGTTAAAACTTCCCAATAGATTTATTTTTAGAACCTTTTCAAAAAGTCCAAGATCATGTGTTCCTCTACTGGATACTACCTTAGATCCAACAGCAATACCTGCACAATTTACTAAGCAATTGATATTATCCAAATTTCCAATTGCTTCAGACATCAAATCTGGATCAGAAACATCTCCAACAAAATATTCAGCGTCTAACTCTGAAGAAATTTTTTTTAGGTTTTCTTCATTAACATCAATTAGAAATACATTTGCTCCTTTATCTTTTAGATATTTAGCAGTCCCTTCGCCAAGACCACTTCCACCGCCAGTAACAACTGCATTTACTTTATTAATTTTCATTTTTTATCTCCAAAATCTCTTATATCATCAATTACTTTACCATCGTTGGGTATAGCGCCTAGATTGACGAACTCAACCTCACCACTCAAATTAAGAATTTTTTTCATTTCATCAACAACTTTTTTATTTAAATTATCTTTTTCATTTGAATTAACTAAATATTCTATGTGAAGTGTTAAAATATCACGGTTATCCTCTCTACTTACAATCAATTTTGCTTTTGGTTTATCATCGAACAACTCATCAATTATTTTTGCAATTTGAGATGGTTGTACAAACATACCTTTTACTTTTGTTGTTTGATCTGCTCTACCTAACCAACCTTTGATTCTTTTATTAGTTCTGCCTGTTTTACTTTGACCTTCTATAATTGTTGACAGATCTCCAGTTGCAAAACGTACTATAGGTAATTCATAATTATTTAGAACTGTAACTATGACCTCTCCTACTTCACCATCTGGCACTATAT
>CACIWG010000058.1 GCA_902590245.1 uncultured SAR116 cluster alpha proteobacterium
TTCAGGAATTGATTTAACGTGTTTTATTAATTTTTTTTCTTCTTTTTTATCATCTTCATTTAAGTCAGACAAAATATCAGAAATTTTATTTTGTATAGTTTTGGGCTCAATATTATTTTTTTTATTAAATAATAATTGTTTTTCTCTTCTTCTATTAGTTTCATCCATAGCGTATTGCATTGATGTTGTTATTTTGTCAGCATAAAGAATAACCTTGCCCTCAAGGTTTCTTGCGGCTCTTCCAATTGTTTGAATTAAAGATGTTTTAGATCTTAAATAACCCTCTTTATCTGCATCAAGAACCGCAACAAGTGCGCACTCTGGAATGTCTAAACCTTCTCTTAGTAAATTAATGCCAATTAAGACTTCGAATTTTCCCAATCTCAAATCTCTTATAATTTCAATCCTTTCTAATGTTTCTACATCAGAATGTATATATCTAACTTTTAAATTTGCCTCATGCATAAATTCAGTCAGTGATTCTGCCATTTTTTTTGTTAAGGTAGTTACAAGAATTCTATGATTTTTTTTAATTTCATTTTTACATTCATCTATTAAATCATCTACTTGATTTGAAGTAGACTTAACAATAATCTTTGGGTCAATTAACCCTGTTGGTCTTACTAATTGTTCGACAAAAACTCCATTTGTTTTATCGAGCTCCCATTCACCAGGTGTTGCTGAAACATAAATTGTTTGAGGTCTAAACATTTCCCATTCTTCAAATTTTAAAGGTCTATTATCTAAGCAAGAGGGCAATCTAAATCCATATTCAGATAGAGTAAGTTTTCTGCTATGATCACCTTTATACATCGCTCCAATTTGACTTACGCTAATGTGACTTTCATCTGCAAAAACTAACGAGTTTTTAGGCAAATATTCAAATAATGTTGGAGGTGGTTCACCTGGATTTCTACCTGACAAATATCTACTATAATTTTCTATTCCTGGACAAGTTCCAGCTGCTTGTATCATAGCCAAGTCATGATTAGTTCTTTGTTCAAGTCTTTGAGCTTCAAGTAATTTATTTTCATTGTAAAATTGATTCAGCCTTATTTTTAGTTCTTCTTTAATTTGTTTAATTGCCTGATTTAATGTTGGTTTGGGTGTTACATAATGTGAATTTGCGTATAATTTAATTTGATCAAGCTTATTTAATTTTTTACCTGTTAAGGCATCAATTTCGAAAATTTCTTCAATTTCATCTCCAAAAAAGTTTATTCTCCATGCAGCATTTTCATAATGCGCTGGAAAAATTTCAACAATGTCACCTCTTACTCTAAATGTACCTCTTGAAAAGTTTAAGTTATTTCTCTTATATTGTAGTTCTGTAAATTGTCTAATTAATTTATGTTGTGATATATTATCACCTCTTTTTAAATTAATTGTCATTTGTGAATAAGTTTCAACAGATCCAATTCCATATATACATGATACCGATGCAACAATTATTACATCATTTCTTTCTAATAAAGATCTTGTTGCTGAATGTCTCATTCTATCAATTTGTTCATTTATGCTAGACTCTTTTTCAATGAACGTATCAGATCTTGGAACGTAAGCTTCAGGCTGATAATAATCGTAATATGAAACAAAGTATTCTACAGCATTTTCAGGAAAAAATTCTTTCATTTCACCGTATAATTGGGCTGCAAGAGTCTTATTTGGAGCCATTATTAATGTTGGTTTGTTAAGGGATTTTATCACATGAGCCATTGTAAAAGTTTTTCCTGAACCAGTTACACCCATAAGTACTTGGTCTTTTTCCCTTTTATTTATGCCTTCGATTAAATCATTTATTGCTTTAGGTTGATCTCCTGCTGGATCAAAATCTGATTTTAGTTTAAATTCATGATTATAAGCAATAGACATAATATTGATTTATGATAGAAAGAAAAATATTCAATAGCACTAGTAATTGGAGTTTAAATGGATTTTATTTCACACAGTTTAAAAAAAATTAAGCCATCACCTACGATGGTAATAACAGCTAAAGCAAGAGAACTTAGAGCAGCTGGTGAAAAAATAATCAGCTTATCTGCTGGAGAACCAGATTTTGATACACCAGAACATGTAAAAGATGCTGCAATTAAAGCGATAAATATGGGTTATACTAAATATACTAATGTTGAGGGTATACCTGAGTTAAAACAAGCTATAGTAAATAAATTTAAAAATGATAACGAGATAGATTACAATATGGAACAAGTTATAGTTGGAGTTGGCGGAAAACAGATTTTATTTAATGCTTTGTTTGCTTCATTAAATTCAGGAGATGAAGTAATTATTCCTACACCGTATTGGGTTTCATATCCAGACATGACAATATTAGCTGGAGGCACTCCAAAGTTCTTAGATTGTAATGAAGAAAATGATTTTAAAATTAACCCCTCAGAATTAGATAATATAATATCAGAAAAAACAAAATGGGTTATTTTAAACAGTCCTTCTAACCCATCAGGTTCATGTTACACAAAACAAGAGTTAATAAATATTGCAGATGTTTTGAGACAACATGAAAATGTGAATGTTATAACAGATGATATATATGAATATATAATATATGATGATTTTAAATTTTATACATTAGCACAAATTGCTCCAGATTTGAAAGATAGAATACTTACGGTCAACGGTGTTTCAAAAAGCTATTGCATGACTGGTTGGAGAATTGGTTATGCAGCTGGAAGAAAAGATCTGATACTTGCTATGATGAAAATACAAGGTCAATCAACCTCTAATCCAACTTCAATTTCACAATATGCTGCTTTAGCAGGATTGAATGGTGATAGAAAGTTTTTAGAACCTTGCCTTAAAGCTTTTAATGAAAGAAAAAATCTTGTGGTTGCAGGTTTAAATTCCATTGATGGTGTAAGTTGTGTGATGCCAAAAGGAGCTTTTTATGCTTATCCAAATGTTTCTGGATTGATTGGAAAAAAAACCAAAAATGGAAAATCTTTAAGTAATGATACAGAGGTTGTTGAGTGGATTTTAGAAGAAGCTAAAGTCGCAGCCGTACCAGGTAGTGCATTTGGTTTAGAACCTTATTTTAGAGTTTCAT
>CACIWG010000059.1 GCA_902590245.1 uncultured SAR116 cluster alpha proteobacterium
ATTTATTTTTAAACTGATTAATTTTAAATCTTTAATAACATTATCTTTTATAAGTATTACAACAGCTGCATTATTAATAATTTTTTGTTCTATTTGTTTTTTTGGAATTGAAGGTTCAATTGCTATGTTCGAAAGGCATATTGGATGGATAAAATCTACCTCTGCTTTTAACCAAAATTCTAGTTTTTTATCAATCACAGAAATTATTAAGCATTTTAAATATTTAATTGGTTTTCCTCCTGAAGCATTTAAAGAAGACATAAGATGGAATGGAGAAATATTTGTATTAATATTTTTAATAATTGGAAAACTTTTATTAATAATTAAAATTTCCAGTAACTATATTTCAAAAGATTTTAATAATTCTAATAATTGGAGGGCTATATATTTATTAATTTTAATATTTGCTTCTTTTCTTGCAGTTTTGAAAAGGTATTCTCCATATTACATCATTCTAATTTGCGTAATATTTCCATTTATGACTGCTTGGATTTGCGAAAATTATTTAAAAAAGATTCGTTTCTTATTATTTACTTTTCTATTTTTAGGAATATTTTTTTCTATAAAGATTCACATAAAAGATAGGTTTGAAAATATTGTATATAAAAATGATGTTTATGAAGATGTAAAAAAAATTCGTGATGAAAATAAAAAAGAAACTATGCAATTTTGGTCTTATAGAATTATTCATCCAATATATCAACGTCATTTTTTACTTCAGTTTGTTGGAATTAAAAATTTACGGAAATCTTTAGAAGAATTTTATCCTAATACTTATGAAACTTCTCCTTGGCATTCATATATTTTGATTGATAATAAATATACAAATATAAATGAAGTCAATTGGGATTTGATAGTTTTTGATAAAAGATATTTAACTCTTCTAGATAAAAGTCACCACAAATGGTTAGAAGAAGAGGAAATAGTTAAAACTTCTCTGAAAAGGTTAGTGTTTTTTAAAAAAATTAAAAATTAATTAGACTTATTTAAATGTGGAAATGGTTTATTGTCATATTTAACATCTAAAAACTCACAAATTATTTTTTTTGCATCCTTATTATTTAATTTTACAGAAAGTAACTTATTAGGTGAAAACTTAAAATAATTTTTTACAGCAGAATTATGCTCATTATAGACTTTTTTATATATTTTTGGACTATATATATTATTTTCATCTACGTTAAATCCATATTTTTGAACATCAAAAAGATAACCTTTATATCTATAATCATATGCTTTAATAGTTTTTGGTAATAACAATTTATCATCTTTCAATGCAAACCGGTCTTTGATAATTTTTTTAGTAAATCTTATATAAGAAGAATACCATACTTCTTCGTTTTCTCTTTCAGTTAAAATAAATTTACTGTTAGGAAATGCATGATCTAAGATTACATAAGTAAATGGAAATGAAAAAGGAACATCTTGAAATGCATCTGCTGTTTTACAATATTCTATTAATTCTTTCCAGTCTCTTTTGGCCCAGTTTAAAATCAATTTTTCAGCTGTACCTTGATCACCTATTTCAAAACCATTTTCAGATAAAAAACTTTCCATTGAAGTTGTGCCGGTTTTTAGACAACCGATACAAAAAATTTTAATTTTGTTCTCATTTTTTTTATTTTTTTTTCTGCTATAATTAGACTTAAGTTGTGAATTTAAAGAAGCAATTTCACCATGCAAAAATTCATTTTGCTTTTGTAAATATCGATACGATTTAAAAAAATTTAAAAATTTATTCATAACTTATTAATACAATTTATGGGAATATTTCAAGATCAATTTATGATTTTTTATTTTTTAATAATGATTGTCGAATGCGATCTATGTTTCTTTCTATCATTATTAAAGCAAGTATTGACAAAAAAAGAGTGACTCCGAACGAGATAATAGGTTTAAGCTCATTTAAAAAATATAATCTATTTAAAATAAATAAATGTATTATATAAAACGGGTATGACAAATCTCCAATTATTCTGTCTAATTTATTATTTTTTGTTAATTCAAAAATAATTGGGATTAAAATAAATAATGTAATTGGCAAATAACTGTTAATTAAAATTTGAAGTAATGAGTTTTTTTCAAATATGTTAATGTTAATTCCGTTAAAGGGTTGTATTAAACACAATGTTATAACAAATAGAAAAGTAATTTTTTTTAATTTTATAGAGCATTTATAAGAAATATTTTCGTAAATTATTCTATAACTTAATACACCTAACAAAAAAAACGGAAATGTTGTAAAGAAATTTCGGTGAATCACTTTAGGCGATGTTTCATGAAAAGAAAAATGTAGACATATTTTGAAAATTAAAGCTAAAGAAAAAATTAAAATTAAATTTTTAATATTTTTATTTATTAAAAAAGGTATTATTAAATAGCATAAAATTTCAACACTTATGGTCCAACCTTGAGGAATTAATAGAAAATGCCAACCTGGAGTTATTTGAGAATTTTGAGTATATATTTTATCTAATCCATTTTCAACGAAAACAAAACTAAATATCAACTTATCAAAAATTAAGTGATAAAATAATTCTTGACCAACAAGAAATACGTGTGAAAAAGTAACTATAAAATAGTTTAAAAAACCTATATTATTGATACCCTTATAATTATTATATAGGTATATATGTGTATAATAAACTACAACTGATACAATAAAAAAAACAGGTAATAACCTTAAATATCGATTTATTATAAAAGTTAGTCTCCCTTTAAAATTACTAGGATATTTAGTTCTTAAAATAAGAGACATATAAAATCCAGAAATAACAAGAAAAGATTCTACTGAAACTTGACCATTGGGAAAATAAAAACCAAAAATAGGCCCTGAATG
>CACIWG010000060.1 GCA_902590245.1 uncultured SAR116 cluster alpha proteobacterium
AAAATTAACTACACTAGATGGAAGAGAAACAGCACCACTGGAAGTAAAGCCAGATCATTTTCTAGACAATAAAGGTAACCCATTAACATTTTTTGAAGCTGTTGTTGGTGGAAAATCTGTTGGAGTTCCAGGAACTCCAGCATTATTGGAAAAAGCACATCAAAAATGGGGTAAAAAAAAGTGGGAAGAGTTATTTAAAGATGCAATTCAATTGGCTGAAAAAGGATTTCCAGTTTCTAAGAAATTAAGTTCATCAATAAAAAAAAACCGTAAGTCTTTAAAAAAGTATAAAACTACACAAAATTATTTTTTGCCACTAGGTAAAGGGTTAGAGTATGGCAACATGAAAACAAATTTAGATTATGCAAATACATTGAAACTTTTTTCTAGATACGGCTCTGATGTTTTTTATTCAGGCACAATAGGTGAAGACATAATTTCCACAGTTAGAAATGTAAAAGACAATCCAGGAAAACTGTCAAAAATTGATTTATTAAATTATGAAGTAAAAGAAAGAAATCCTGTATGTTCATTATATAGAAAATATAAGGTATGTGGTATGGGTCCGCCATCATCGGGAGCAATAACTATAAATCAAATTTTAGGAATTGTTGAAAGATATGATCTATCAAAATTAGGATATAATAATTCTGAAACATGGAGAATTATCGGAGATGCATCTAGGTTAGCTTTTGCTGATAGAGGAAAGTATATTGCTGATAGTGACTTTGTTGATGTACCAATTGATAAACTCATTGATAAAAAATATTTAAAGTTTAGATCAAATAAATTAGAAACAAAAATGAAAATACCGGAAATTAAACCTGGTTCAATTTTACACAAAGAAACAAATAGTTATATATATGCTAATTCACTAGAGTTTCCATCTACAACTCACATATCAATTGTAGATGAATATGGCAACGCACTTTCGATGACTTCAACTATTGAAAGTAGTTTTGGATCAAGATTAATGACAAATGGAGGGTTTCTTTTAAATAATGAGCTTACTGACTTTTCATTTCAAAAAGAAAAAAAAGGAAAAAGCGTTGCCAATAATATTGAACCAAACAAGAGGCCAAGATCATCAATGGCACCAACAATTATTTTCAAGAATGACAAACCATTATTTATAATTGGATCGCCAGGAGGAAGTAATATCATAGGATATGTCGTAAACTCTATTATTGGATTAGTTGATTGGAAAATGAATGTTCAACAAGCTGCATCTATTCCGCATGGAATTAACAAGTTTGGAACATTTTATTTAGAAAAAAACTCAAAAATATCCTTTCTAAAAAATCAATTAGAAAAAAAAGGGTATAAAGTTAAATTAAGAAATTTTTATTCTGGTTTAAACATAATTCAAATTAAAAAAAAGCTTTTTGGAGGTTCCGACCATCGAAGAGAAGGTGTTGCGATAGGGTACTAATTTAATTAAAAGAATTAATCATGAATAACTGCATTTTTTGTAATATAGAAGAAGATCTTATAGTCCATGAGTACAATCATTTTTATGTCATAAGAGATGCTTTTCCAGTGACCCCTCTTCATTCACTCATTATTACTAAGAGGCATGTTGTAAGTTATTTTCAATGCTCTCAAGAAGAACATGATGAGATCCCAATTGTGCTAGATACACTAAAGACCGAATTCAAAATTTTAGATGAATCAATAACAGGTTTTAATATTGGAATGAACATAGGTAAAGATGCAGGGCAGACTATTTTTCATTGTCATATTCATATCATTCCAAGGAGGCAAGCTGACACTCCAAATCCTAAAGGTGGCGTTAGAGGTGTGATTCCACTGAAGCAAAAATATTGAGCATTTGTAATCTCTTTTTGATTTAAGTTACTTCTTTTTACTTTTCCAAGTGCCACCATATTGATAGGTGTCCTTAAATCCTAGTTTAATCTCATTCAGACACGAAATACATAAAAAGACATAGCTCATTACATTACCATATCTGCAACGGTAAAGAACTTTATTCAGTGATTTACAATAATAGCATTCTTTGGTTCTTACTCTCATGATATAAATTAAATGATCTTTTTTTTTAAACTTTAAATCTTTTATAATATATACCAGAACTATCAAATTTTATTTATCTTCTTAAAGGCGTTTCCAAATTAGTTTTTTGATCTCTTATTTCTTCTCTAAAAAATATAAACATTCCAGCTAGTATAATTATTATACACCCTGTTATAGTTCTTAATGTAGGTATGTCATTAAATAAAAAAAATCCTATTACTATAGACCAAACAATTAGTGAATATTCAAATATAGAAGTTACTGATGTTGAATACGAGCTGTATGCCTTAAACACACAGGTAAATGCAATGGTTGCTAAAACACCTATCATAAGAATAAATTTCCAAGTATGATTAATATGACTAAACCATTCTCTAAAAATAAATTTAACTGTCGGATCACTGAAATTATCGAATTGCCCTGATCCTAAAATTAAAAATAAAAAACTACATAATAAAATTGTTATTAAATAGAAATAAAATAATTGAGTATAAGTATCATCTTTATCAGAAGTTATTTTTGTAATTGTCATTGATAAAGAATAAAATAAAGCACATAGAAGTGGTAAAAGAGTTTTGTAATCAAAATTATTAAAGTTTGGGTTCAATATTATGTAAACTCCTACAAAACCCAAAATTATTGACAACCATCTTTTGTAACCAATATGTTCATTTAAAAATATACTTGCAAAAATTGACATAAAAAAAGGTGTGGAAAAGTATAATGCTGTAGCAACAGCAAGTGTTAAATATGTCAGTGAAACAAAATAAAAACTAAAAGCTAAAA
>CACIWG010000061.1 GCA_902590245.1 uncultured SAR116 cluster alpha proteobacterium
GCAAAAGGTATGGCATTTTGGCACGAAAAAAATAAATTTTGTGGAGTATGTGGATCAAAAACAAAAATAGAAGAAGCTGGTTTTGTTTTAAAATGTGTAAATAAAAATTGTAATCAAAGCCACTTCCCAAGAACAGATCCAGCGATTATAACACTTGTTTCAAATAAAGATAAAGTTTTGTTGGCACGTTCGTCTAGGTTTCCACAAAAAATGTATAGTACTCTTGCTGGATTTGTTGAACCAGGAGAAAGTCTCGAATTAGCTTTAAAAAGAGAGGTCTTCGAAGAGGTTGGGGTGAATGTGAATAAAATTGAATATTTTCAGTCTCAACCTTGGCCATTTCCAGCATCTTTAATGCTTGGATTTTTTGCTGAAACAAAAGATACTGACTTAAATCTAGATAAAGATGAAATAGAAGATGCAAACTGGTTTGACATTAGTCAATTAAAAGATTTAACTCATCCTGATATTACGGATGGATTTAAACTTCCTAGATTTGACTCTATTGCAAGAAGACTTGTTAATGATTGGATCAGAAGGCATGATTAAAAATAAAATTTTTGAAAAAATTAAAATTAAAGATACTAAATTTTCTAACAGAATTGTTGTATCTCCAATGTGTCAATACTCTGCAGAAGATGGTTTGATGAATGATTGGCACTTTCAACATTTATCACAATTTGGTTTTAGTGGTGCAGGCTTAGTGATAATTGAATCTACTGCAGTTGAAGATATTGGAAGAATTACACATAATTGTACAGGAATTTATAATGATGATTGTCTTGCATCAATTAGAACTGTGTTAGAAAAAGTAAAAGCACTGTCATTAAATAAAGTTAAGTTTGGAATTCAGCTTGGCCATGCTGGAAGAAAAGCATCTACTCAAAGACCTTGGGAAGGAAGATCTTATCTAAGAGATAATCAAAACCCCTGGAAAACTATAGCGCCATCGGCAATTCCATTTGATGAAGGTTGGCCAATTCCTCAAGAGATGAATGAACAGGATTTAAACAGGGTTAAAACAGCTTTTATTGATGCAACAAAAAGAAGTGTTAAAGCTGGATTTGATTTAATTGAAATTCATGCAGCACATGGATACTTACTTCATCAATTTATTTCTCCAATATCAAATCAAAGAAAAGATAAATATGGAGGAAATCTTGATAACAGAATGAGATTTCCTTTAGAAGTTTTTGAAGAGGTAGTAAAAGTATCAAATAATTTGCCAATTGGAATGAGAATTACTGGAACAGAATGGGAAGAAAATGGAATTGAAATAGAGGATGCTTTGGTTTTTTCTAAACAACTTAAAAACTTAGGTTGTGATTATGTGTGTGTTTCAAGTGGTGGCAATACACCAAGCCCCAAAATACCAGTTAAAGATCATTATCAAGTACATTTATCGAAATATATAAAACAAAATTCAGATATTTTAACTAGATCAGTTGGAATGATAACAGATCCAATTAAAGCAAATAAAATACTTGAAAATGATGAAAGTGATATGATTGCGATGGCAAGAGCATTTTTATCTAATCCTAGATGGGTTTGGGATGCTGCTGATATATTAGGTGCTGAAATTGAAACTCCTAATCAATATGCAAGACGTTTTAAAAAATCTATTTAATATTTTTCTTTATGGCGTAGTTGCTGTTAAGCCTCCATCAACTACAATTTCAGTCCCTGTAATATATTTTGCTTCATCTGATACTAAAAATAAAACTGCGTTTGCTACATCAAATGAACTTCCCATTTTTTTCATAGGAACTTGATTATTTCTTGTTTTAACGAATTCCTCATATTTTCCATCAGCATATTTATTTGCAAGTCTTTCAACAAGAGGGGTGTGCATTAAACCAGGTACAACACAATTTAATCTTATTTTATTTTCTGCATGTATAATTGCTGTTGTTTTAGTCATTTGCATTAATGCTGCTTTAGATGCACTATAACCGACCTGAGGTTTGCCCACATATCTCATTCCAGCTACAGATGAAATGTTTACAATAGATCCACCACCAATTTTTTTCATTGTTGGTATAATTTGTTTGATAGCAAAAAAAGCAGTATCTAAATTTGTACTAAATTGTTCTCTCCAAACATCATAATCCATAACTTCTGGATCACCTGGTTCAGATCTGCCAACATTGTTAACTAAAATATTAATTTTTTCATGTTGCTTTGTTACATTTTTAAAAAAAGATTCTACATCTTTTTTATTAGACATATTTACTTCATGAATTTCACATTTATTGTTTTCTTTAAGAATAAAATCCTGCGTATTGTTTGCTGCTTTATAATTTAAATCTGTTCCTATAACTTTTGCTCCTTGCCTTGCTAACAAAGTAGCAATAGCTCTTCCGTTTCCCCAGCCTTCACCTTCAGATCCACATCCTGTGACAATGGCAATCTTTCCGTCTAAATTTAACACGATTTTTTTCTTCCTAATCTTATGTTTAAACTCTAACATAATTATAACAAAATATTAAATTTTTATGATTGATATCAAAGATCTGATTAAAAGTAGATATGCACAAGATAGTGATTTGAAAAAATCTTTTGATATACCTAATTCTATATCTAGAAGAATATTAAGAAAATCTTGTCGTAAATTTAAAAAATCAAAAATTTCAAAAGAAATTTTGATATCTTTAATAGCCTCAGCTCAATCCGCCCCTTCAAAGTCTAATCTTCAGCAAT
>CACIWG010000062.1 GCA_902590245.1 uncultured SAR116 cluster alpha proteobacterium
TAGACAAACTATGTTTGATAATGTAAAGCTACATTTCCAGATATAGTAACTCTTGTATCATCAGATTCATAATACGGACAAACTTGGTGATGAAGACTTGAAGGAAACATAACCATATAGCCAGAAATATTTTTTTCTAATTGATAAACAAATGTTCTAAGGGTTCCTAATATGTCATTATAAATAAAAGAAAAATTAGATGCTAATCCCTGGCTAGAAGAATTTTTAGAAATCGGTAAGTTATTTTGTTCATAACTAGATGTTGGAATTTTCATCCAAATAACAAAGCTTAGAGCTCCTCCATGACAATGTATAGGATTAAATTCATGTTTATTTTGAAAATTTACCCACAAGCTATCTAAATTCAATTCAATTTTTGAATGCTCATTAGATATTAAATGTCTTACTGGTAATCCTTTATACACTTCAATATATTTACTTGCCATTTTGGGCAAAACATTATCGATAAATTCTTTAAGATTGTTCGATTTTTGATCAATTTTCAATGATGATGAAATGTGTCCAGCCAAAACATTTTTGTGGTTCATTTGACATTGTTTTGCTTCTTCAACTAATGCCCATAAATTTTTTACAATTTCTTTTGAAAGTTGAGTTTCAACAATTCCTAAATTTGGCAAAGTTACACATTTGAATTCCATATCATACCTCTTATAAACATATTTTAAATTTGCAAATTTAATACCAAAATTTAATCAATTAAAGTATACGTTGGACACAATCACTAAGATATAAAAATATAATTCTATATACGTAAATTGTTAGTTGGAATAGTAGGATTAGAATCTGCGACCTTCATTTTATGAGCTTGACGTGCATTCAAGTATTAAAGTCATTAGAAATCCAATTGAACTGATCTTGAAATGCTTAAAATATAACAATTGAATGATTTAAACTAAATTTTTAAAAAATTTTTTTATATCATTTGATAATAATAAAGGTTCTTCTAATGCCGCAAAATGACCTCCTCTTGGCATTACTGTCCATTGTTTTACATCGTAAATTCTTTCTACATAACTTTTTGGAGGCCATTTTAAAAACTCTTTTGGAAAAAGACAACAAGCTGTAGGGGTTTCAACTCTTATAGCAGGATTGTTAGAAAAAATTCTACCGCCTTCAAGTCGTCTACCATAATAAATCCATGAAGAACTTTCAAATGTATTAGTTAATAAATAGATCATTATGTTTCTTAATAGTTCATCTTTTGTGAATGTATTGAATAAATCATTATCTCTGATATCAGACCAACCATGAAATTTTTCTAAAATCCATGCGGCCACACCAACAGGATTATCAATCATAGAATAGGCAAGTGTAAGAGGTTTTGTAGCCTTTTGAGTCATATATCCTTTTTGTAATTCAACATTTAACTCAAAATCATCTTCCCATTTTTTTTCTTCTTCATTTTGTGTTCCATTTACATGTCTGAACCCCATCATATTAACATGTACTCCCTTACAATTTTTTGGATTATCAAACGCCAGCCAAGCTGCTATATAAGATCCCCAATCACCACCCTGAGCAAAATAATTTTTATAACCAAGTACATCTACTAAAAGTTTATTAATATAATTAGCCATTTTCCTTGGTCCTATTGGTTCATTTGGTTTATCTGAAAACCCGAACCCTGGTAGAGATGGTGCAATTACATCAAATGCTATGTTACTAGAATTTTCAGTTAACATTGGTATTATATTATGAAACTCGCTGATTGATCCTGGCCATCCATGTAATAACACTAGAGGATAATTGATTTTTCCCTTACCTTTTTCAAAAACGAAATGGAGTTTTAAGTCGTCTACATCAGACTTATATTGATTAAATGAATTTAGATAATCCTGATCTGTAAACCAGTCATATCCGTCTGTCCAATATTCACATAATTCTTTTAACTTGTTTGGATTTGTTCCCATTATCCAATTTTTTGAAGATGAAATCTTTGACCAATTAAAATCTTTAATTTTATTTTGTATTTTAATAACATCTTCATCTTTAAAATTAATTTTAAATAAATCAGGCATATAAATATTATATATAAAAAAAAGAATTTTTCTAATTTTGATTTAATAAAAAATCTGTCACATTTTGGCAACAACAGGTTTAACTTTTTAAACTTATCCTTGGATTCTTCAAATATAATAAGTGAGGTGTAACTTATTATTCTAAGAATTATTGGTAGCGGAGAAGGGACTTGAACCCCCAACACACGGATTATGATTCTGGTGCTCCGAACTTATAACTCTCTGTTTAATAACAATATTTTTATTAATTTAAATTAGCTGCCACATCTCCGTCACAACGGAGCGAAAAAAGTGGCTAGTTTTCGTAAAAGAAATAACTTATGGCAAGCACAAGTAAGAAGTAAATACATAGGGTCTATATCTAAATCATTTCATAGTAAATCAGATGCTCAAAAATGGGCGAAAGAACAAGAAGTATTGATGCAATGTGGTCAATGGTCAAGGCTTAACGAGAAGTAAAGAAGTGAAGTGTTTAATTACCTGGCACAAATAAAGTTTCAGCTAAATGCATAAAAAAAGTACTATTGATTGAGTTTATTATTGTTTTCTAACTTACTTTTAATTCTTTT
>CACIWG010000063.1 GCA_902590245.1 uncultured SAR116 cluster alpha proteobacterium
ATTGTATTAAGGGGAGTTAAATGCATACATGTCCCAACAACTCTACTTTCTCAGGTAGATAGTTCAGTAGGTGGAAAAACTGGAATTAATACAAAACATGGAAAAAATCTAGTAGGTACTTTTTTTCAACCAGAAGGAGTTTTAATAGATATTAATTTTTTAAAAACGCTTCCAAAAAGAGAGCTTTTAGCAGGCTTTTCTGAAGTCCTTAAATATTCCATTATATACGATAAGAAGTTCTTTAGTTATCTTGAAAATAATATTGAAAATATAATAAAACTAAAAAGCCCATATATTGAAAATATTATTTTCAAATCGTGTCAAATTAAAGCAAAAATAGTATCTATGGATGAAAAAGAACAAGGTATCAGAGCAATATTAAATTTTGGTCACACTTTTGCACACGCGTTTGAAAATTTAATAAGTTATGATAGTAAAAAATTAATTCACGGTGAAGCTGTAGCAATTGGAATGGTGTGTGCAATTAGACTTAGTGTTATTATGAATTTGTGTTCAAAAAAAGAAGCTAAAAGTTGTATAGGATTAATATCAAAATTTAATCTGCCTGCAAAATTAAAAGATATTAAAGGTCTAAAATTATCGTCAAAAAAACTTTTGGATAAGTTTTATTTAGATAAAAAAGTCAAAAATGGAAAAATTACTCTTATTTTATGTAATGGAATAGGAAGTGCATTAATTAAAAATGATATAAATGAAAAAATATTATACAAATTTTTTAATGAGTTAATTAATGAATGAATTAAGTATTTTTTTACTAATTATTATATTTTTAATTATATGTTCTGCATTTTTTTCAAGCTCTGAAACTGCTTTAACTGCTGTATCAGAAGCACGAATTAATGAATTGGTAAACAGAGGAAATAAGAAGGCAAAACTAATCGAAAAAATTTTAAAAAATCGAGATAAAATGATCGGAACAATTCTCATAGGCAATAATTTTGTTAATATAATTGCTTCAGTATATGCAACAAGTTTTGCTATACAATTTTTTACAAATGTACCTTTAATCATCATTACAATTATTTTAACGATAATTCTAGTAATTTTTGCTGAAATGATCCCAAAGACATATGCTCTTAAAAATGCAGACGATATTGCACTTACAGTTTCACCATTAATTAATTTGATTATTATATTTTTTACTCCTTTAACTTTTTTAACTGAAAAGTTGTCAAAATTAATTACTGGACCTGATTATGCTAGTGAAGAAGCTAAAACAGAAGAACTAAAAGGAATGATAAGATTACATGCTGGCAAAGAAACTAGAGCTATTGAAAGGGGTAAAATAATGTCAAGCATGATTGACATTGAAGATGTAAATATCGAAGAAGTCATGACACATAGAGGAGTAGTGACAATGATTGATATTAACTCATCTGCAACAAATATTTATAAAATAGTTGGAGAAAGTCCTTATACTAGAATACCTGTTTTTTCAGGAACACAAGATAACATCATTGGTATATTACATGCAAAAGAACTTTTTAGATTTTTACAGAGAAATGAATTTCAAGATGCAAAATCGATTGATTTAAAGAATATTTTAATTGATCCGTACTTTGCACCAGAAACCACTGCAATTTTAGATCAATTAGAAATTTTCAGAGGCAGGAAAGAACACTTTGCAATTGTGGTAAATGAATACGGTGATTTTCGTGGAATTGTTACATTAGAAGATATTTTAGAAGAAATTGTTGGAGAAATTGATGATGAAACTGATATAAATGTTGAAGGTGTCAAATCACAACCTGATGGCTCTCTTATAATCGATGGTTCAGTCACAATTAGGGATTTAAACCGTTCTCTTGCATGGGATTTACCTGATGAAAATTATAATACTATTGCTGGATTGGTAGTTTTCGAAACAAAAACAATTCCAAATCCCGGCCAAGAGTTTCGACTTTTCGGAATTAAAATTAGAATATTACAAAAAGATAAAAACTTTTTATCTAAATTAAGACTATGGAAAGAACAAGAAAATGATGAAGAATATAAAACGTAAATTACTTCATAATAGAAATATAAGCCTAAAAGGCTATGTTAGATATGATGAACTTTTTGAAATTGAAGCTGAATTATTAGATACTAAAAATTACGATTTTCAAAATCATGATAGAGGTATTATAAAAAAAGATGAGCCTATACATCAAATGAAAATAAAATTAGTGCTTGATGAAAATTTATTTGTTATAGACGCAGAAGCTAAAACAGAAAATAGCCCTTATTCAATTTGCAAAAATGCAAATTCAAATTTCAAAAAAATTATTGGGTTACAGATTAAATCCGGTTGGAAAAAAACAATTACAAAATTAATAGGTGGAACAAATGGCTGTACTCACATAACAGAATTGTTGAATTCAGTCGCCACAGCAGCTTTTCAAACAATATACCCTTACAAATCAAAACAAAAAAATGAAAATAATACTAGACTTAACCAAGATCAACAAAGACCACTTCTTTTAGAAACTTGTCATGCTTTTAATCCTAAAAGCGAAGTGGTTAAGAGATTATGGCCAAAATGGTATGAAAATTAATTCTTTTTACTTTCTGAAACTGTCATCAACTTAT
>CACIWG010000064.1 GCA_902590245.1 uncultured SAR116 cluster alpha proteobacterium
ATCAACTTCATTGGCCTAATCGAGGCTCTTATCACTTTCGTAAAAATTGGAATTATAACCCGTCTGATAGCAATAAAGATGAAGTTGAAAATGACATCTTAGAGATAGTAGAAACACTGCATGATTTTAAATTAGAGGGTAAGATTAGAGCATTTGGACTTTCAAATGAAACATGTTGGGGAGTGACAAAATATGTTAATGCAGTAAAAAAATTTAATAATTTTCCAGTTGCTTCAATTCAAAATGAATACAGTTTATTATGTAGGCTATATGATACTGATATGAATGAAATGTCTTATTATGAAAAAATACCTTTGTTGGCTTATTCTCCATTAGCTGGAGGTCTGTTAACTGGGAAGTATCTAAATGATGAAATGCCAACTGATTCAAGAATAACAAGAGTATCAACAATTGGTGATAGGGTTAACTTAAATGCTATGAAAGCTGTTAAAGAGTATATAAAAATTTCAAAAAAGTTTGATATTCATCCAGTACATTTGGCTTTGGCTTTTTGTACAAAAAGACCTTTTATGGGGTCTGTTATATTTGGTGCAACAACAGATGAACAATTAGATGTTGTAATAAAGGGCTTGGATGTTGATTTAAGTGATGAAGTTATGGAAGAAATAAGTTTAGTTTATAAAAACTACGCATTAACTTTTTAGAAATTTATTTTTTTGTTTTAATGGGTTTAACTCTATTTGGATACAATGTCCTACATATATTACATTTAATGCCTAAGCATCCCCTAGCAGTGCAATACTCTCTACCATAAAAAATAATTTGAAGGTGTAATTTATTCCAACATTCTTTTGGGAATAGCCTTTTTAAATCTTTTTCTGTTTGATTAACACTACGACCATTGGTTAAACCCCATCTCTGAGCCAATCTATGAATATGCGTGTCTACTGGAAAGGCAGGAAATCCAAATCCTTGAGACATTACAACGCTAGCAGTCTTATGACCCACACCAGGCAATTTTTCTAATTCTTTAAAAGTTCTTGGGACATTACCATTAAACTCTTTAATTAAAATTTTAGACAATTCTGAAATGGCTTTTGATTTTTGTGGCCCTAAACCGCAAGGTTTAATGATACTGTAGATTTTCTCTTTAGATATTTTTTCCATTTCAAAAGGATTATTAGCAACTTTAAATAAAATGGGACTGATTTTATTAACCCTTTCATCAGTACATTGTGCACTTAATAGAACTGCTATCAATAATTCAAACTTATTTTGGTGTGTAAGAGGAGTAGGTGTTTTAGGATATAATTTATTAAGTTCTTCCGAAATAAAATTTACTTTTTCTTTTCTTAACATATGTGATGAGATTATCAAATTTTAGCTTGAATAACCATATTTGTCGCGGTTTTATAAGTCACTTTTATTTGGTTAAAGCCTCCTTCTTTTAAAATTTTAGAAAGTTTTTTTGCTCCTGCTTGAGCTCCTAATGCTAAACCAACTTTTTGAGATTTTGACGCAGGAACACAAGCAATAGTAGAAAATGAATAATACATCTGACCAACTAAATTAAAATTATTTGAAACTTCGTCATCCGCATAGGGCTCTACAAGCATTAAAGTTCCATCAGTATTTAGTTTTGACTTTGCATATTTTATGGCGCTAACTGGATCACCCATATCATGAAGACAATCAAAAAAAGAAATGATATCAAACTTACCTTGATAATCTTCTCCTGATGCAACTTGATATGTTAGATTATTAAGTCCTTTAGAGGCAGAATTTGTTTTTGCTTCTTGAATTGATGGTTCGTGTGGGTCTATACCTACCACTTTTGATTTTGGAAATTCTTTTGCGATTATTTCAGTTGAGTGTCCATAACCACATCCTACATCAGCGAACCTTCCACCATTACTTAGAGTTTCAACTGCATTATCAATACTTGGAATCCATTTTTTAATTAAAAAAATTGAATAGGCTGGCTTAAAAAATCGAGCAGATCCAGATAAGCAACATGGGTGAAGTGATCCCCATTCAGTTCCATGTCCATTTTTAAAATTGTCTTTTATAATTTTATAATTATTAACGGCTCCTACTAAATTTTCAAAACCACCAATCATCAAAGATGAACTTTCCTCATCAGCTAGAACTGAAAATTGTTCTTCAGTCATATAAAATTTTTGTTCTTTCGAATTGTAGTTGATATAATTAGAGGCACTTATAGCTAATAACCATTCTCTAATATACCTATGATCCATCTCAATTTTTTTTGAAAAATCTTTAGAGGATATTGGGCCATGTTTATATAATTTTTCAAATAGATTTAACTCATCTCCAATCATCATTATTGGTATAAGAGCTCCTGCAGCTATGTCCTTCATAACTTTACCTTGAAGTTCTCTTATTTTTTGTAAATCATTCATAAAAACCTCTATTTTTTAAAATGTGATATTACTTCCGCAATTTGTTCTTCTTGATGATAACCCATCAAATGAATTCCATGAACACCTTCAATTTCTTGATATTTTTCTATTAATTCTATACAAATCTTAATTCCTTC
>CACIWG010000065.1 GCA_902590245.1 uncultured SAR116 cluster alpha proteobacterium
ATTTAAATAAATGGTTTAAGTTTATTGTAGAAAAACACCCGGCGCCTTTGGTTAAAGGAAGAAAAAACTCAATTAAATATATTTCTCAAGTTGAAGTGATGCCGCCTCGTTTTGTGGTATTTTGTTCATTCCCAAAAGAGATTCCTTCATCTTATGTTAAATATATAAAAAATAGCTTAAAAAAAGAATTTAATTTTGAAGGTGTCAATATAGTTATCAGTCTCAAAAAAACACCAAACCCTTTTACAAATCAAAAGTAAGTATACCATTAGAATTATTTTTTTTATTTAAAATAGAAATTAATTTTAGAGCTGCATCATTAGGTGTTTGATTTTTTTTTTGATCTTCACCTGGCATTGCAGTGTTTCTAATTTTTGTGTTCATAGGTCTAGGTCGAGCAATATATACATCAATATTTGTTTTTTTATTTTCTAAATGCCAACTATAAATCATTTGTTCTAATGCAGCTTTAGATATAGAGTAGGCACCCCAAAATGGTTTTGGATTTGTGATTAATTCAGAAGATATTACACACAATTCACCATTTCTACTCTCTTTCAAACTTAATTCAAGTGATCTTAAAAGTCTAAAATTTGAAATTAAATTTGTATTTAAAACTTCTTCAAATTCCTTAGGATTTTGATGAGATAATGGAGTTAGGGTTCCAAGAATTGCAGCATTCAGAACTAATAAATCTAATTTTTTATATTTTTTAAAAATTTCATAACCTAATTTATCTATCCCATTATAATCTTTCAAATCAAGGTTTATAATGGTTGACGTTCCTTTAATAGACTTTATTTTATCGTATAGGCAATTAAGCTTATTCTGATTTCTACCATTAATTAGAATATGATATCCAAGCTTAGCTAAATTAATTGATAACTCTTTTCCTAACCCAGAAGTGGCACCTGAAATAAAAGCAATTTTTTTAGTCGAACAATTCATTTTTCAAATTTTGTATTTCTTCTACGTTTATTGGATAGTCACCAGTGAAGCAATGGTCAGAAAATTGAGGATTTTTATTATCTCTATTTTTATATCCCATTGCCATATATGTACCTTTTAATGAAAGAAAAAAAAGTGACTTAGCACCAACAATTTTAGTCATTTCATCTAAAGTATAATTAGAGGCCATTAATTCTTTGTGCTTTGGTGTATCAATGCCATAAAAATCAGGAAATTTGATTGGTGGACATGTTATTCCTAAATGGACCTCTTTTGCACCAGCTTCATAAACCATATTTACTATTTTGCTTGCCGTTGTCCCTCGAACTATAGAGTCATCAATGAGAACTACTTTTTTATTTTTTATACATGATCTATTTACACTATGCTTAAGTTTAACACCAAGTTGTCTTATATTTTGTGTTGGCTCAATAAAAGTTCTACCTACATAATGACTTCTAATTATACCTAGCTCAAAGGAAATATTTGATTTCTGCGAAAATCCTATTGCTGCTGAAACACCTGAATCTGGTATAGGAACAACAACATCAGCGTCAATTTTATTTTCCAGGGCTAATTGTTCGCCTAATTTTTTTCTATAAGTATATACTGTTTTTCCATCTATAACACTATCTGGACTAGCAAAATAAATTCTTTCAAATATACAAGGTCTTTCATTATATTTTTCAAATGGTTTAAAAGATTGAATATTATTTTGTTCGATAGAAATTATTTCTCCATTTTCTATATCTCTAATATATTTAGCGCCGATTATATCTAGTGCGCAGGTTTCAGAAGCTAAGACATATGATCCATTTAAAGACCCTAAAACAAGTGGACGTATCCCAAAAGGATCTTTTACGCCTATAAGTTTTTTGTTTGTTAAAATTACTAATGAGTATGCTCCTTTAATTTTGCTCAAAGCATCAATAAGTTTATTTATGAGTTTTTTTTGGCGTGATCGCGCCACTAGTTGCAAAATTAATTCTGTATCTGAGGTTGTTTGAAAAATAGCACCTTTAGATACTAAGTTTTTTTTTAAGGAATATGTATTTGTTAGGTTTCCATTATGAGCACATGCAAAACCACCTAAAGAAAGATTTGCAAATAAAGGTTGTAAATTTTCAGCTTTAGATTCTCCTGTTGTTGAATATCTAACATGACCTATTGCATTTCTTCCAGGTAATTTAGATAAAATTTCATTATCATTAAAATTATCACCAACAAGTCCTTGTTTTCTTATACTATGAAATTTTTTTCCGTCATAAGAAACAATCCCAGCACCTTCTTGTCCTCTATGTTGAAGAGAATGAAGACCAAGTGTAGTTAATACTGAAGCTTCTTCTGCATCAAAAATACCAAAAACACCACATTCTTCTCTAAATTTAGCCATTAACCCCTCAAAAAATTACCTTAAATAAAATTAACAATTTTTTCTATAATTTTAATTGAATTTGTTTTAATGGGTTCAAAAAATAATGAATTTTGTAAAATTGGAGGAAAGTCCTTTGTTGTATAAAATAAATAAATTAATCCCGATGTACTTAATAA
>CACIWG010000066.1 GCA_902590245.1 uncultured SAR116 cluster alpha proteobacterium
CTTTATCTGATATTAAAAAATAAGAAACTTTATTAGCTTTAATTTCATTCTGATTTTTCCACATAAATGATCTGTATGAAGATATGCTTCTCAAAATCATTTCTAATTGAAAATTAACGTAACCTTCAAATCTAAATTTTTTTTGGTCTAATAAGAGATAATACCTTGTATTCAAAATTCTTGCAGTGTTATCAAATCTCTCAATAAATGTACCTAAATAGCAGAAATTTAAAATTTCATTTTTTAACATGCTTCTTTCTAAAAAACCAAAAATGAGAGCAATTTTTTCTCTTGTATTTTTAATAATTATTTGAATTTTACTTTCATTTATTTTTTTATTAAGTTCTTTATTCAAATATAACCAACACGTATTTATAGCTTCCCAAACTTCTGAAGTGATTGATACTCTTGATCTTCTTGCGTTTTCTCTAGCTTTTCCAAAAAGCATTAAAATATTATTCAAATTCTTAGAATCTTTAAACATAAAGTTAATTATTTTAAGACTATCTAAAGAATTATTTTTCTTCAAAAAATGATGTCTTATAGAATTAGTTCTTAAAATTGCATCCCATTCATTGTACAAATTACTAGATGATAAAAGATATAATTGAAAACCACTTTCAATCATACATAATGTATTTTCAACTCGTTCAATATATCTGAACATCCAAAATAATGAATCAGCAGTACTTCCTAACATTAGGAACTCAATATCCAAGTATCTTTCGTTCCACCACCTTGACTTGAGTTAACAACAAGTGAATCTTTCTTTAAAGCAACTCTGGTGAGGCCACCACTAGTAACTGATACTTTTTCTTTTGCTAACAAAGCAAAACACCTTAAGTCTACATGTCTAGAAGTTAGACCTTTTTTTGTATAAATGGGACATGTAGATAAAGATAAAGTCGGTTGAGCAATATAATTAGAAGGATTTTTTACAATTTTATTTTTAAATTTAGATATTTCAGCTTTACTTGCTAGTGGTCCTACTAGCATTCCATAACCACCTGAGCCATGAACTTCTTTAACAACTAATTTATTTAAATTGTCTAATACATATTTCAATTCATCTTTTACGCGGCATTTAAATGTTTTTACATTTTTTAATATTGATTTCTGACCTAAATAAAAATTTATAATGTCTGGTATGAAGGAATAAATTGATTTATCGTCTGAAATTCCTGTGCCAGGAGCATTTGCAATAGTTACATTTTTATTTCTATATACATCCATTAATCCTGGAACTCCTAAAAAACTATCCTCTTTGAATGATAATGGATCTAAAAAATTATCGTCTATTCTTCTATAAATTACATCTACTCTTTTCCAACCTTCTATAGTTCTCATATTTAAATATTTGTTAATTACCCGTAGATCCTTACCTTCAACTAATTCAACCCCTAACTTATCTGCTAAAAAAGCATGTTCAAAAAAAGCAGAATTATGTATACCTGGCGTTAGCAAAACAATATTAGGGTTTTTATTTGTGTTTTTAGGTGATGATTTTTTTAAAATTTCAGACAAATTCTTAGCATAGTTTCTATTTTCAAGTACTTTATATCTTGAAATTAGCTCAGGAAATAATTTTAGCATAGTATCTCTATTTTCTATCATGTACGAAGCGCCAGATGGAACTCTCACATTATCTTCTAATACATAAAAATTATCTGAATTTGTTTTTATTAGATCTATGCCAGAAATATGATTGTATGTTTTTTTTGGAGGAATAAATCCTATCATCTGTTTCAAAAAAGCAGGGTTATTTTGAATTAGATCAACAGGTATCACACCATGCTTAATAATCTCTTGTTCACCATAGATATCATTTAGAAAAAAATTAATAGCTAAAACTCTTTGTGTTATTCCTTTAACTATTTTATCCCATTCCTTAAAATTTATTATTCTTGGAATTATATCAAATGGAATTAGATTTTCTTTAGTGTCGTTGGAATAAACCTTAAATGATACGCCTGTGTCCTCAAAAAACTTCATTGCCTCATAATTTTTTTTTGTTAACTCATTATTATCTTGATTTTTAAACCAATTTATCAACTTTTTATAATTAGTTCTTACAGAATTTTTATTTATAAAAGCTTCGTCATATTTTTTTGTGATATAAGTCATACTTAATTTCCTAGTAATATAACACTTTGAGAGTAATCCTTAAAATGCCTACATCAAGATTATTTATAAAGTAGTTGTAAAATTACTAAATTAAAGTTCTAGAATGCCTAAAAAGTTATCTTTTAAATAGAACTATTTTTAACTTGATAAATTAATATACTTTACTTCAAAATCTCTAATAAGAATGCAATTACTATTATAAAAATTGAACCCTACCTGCATAACAATTTATTTGACATTAAAGCTTAAACTAAAGTTTCTTTAAAAACAGAAATTGAGACATTACATAAGATAAGTTGTATAATTGGCTAGGGTAAGATTTGAACCTAAGACTTTCAA
>CACIWG010000067.1 GCA_902590245.1 uncultured SAR116 cluster alpha proteobacterium
ACGTAACAGATACACTTAAATTACTAAAAAAAACAGTTTCAGAACACGATATATTAACTGGGAATTTTGTTGAAATAGATTTAAGAATTTATGGAAAATATTTTCTAAAACCCAAAATAAATTAAAGGTGAAACAATTAATTATAAAAAAAATAAAATTCATGTTGGCTTAGATGTAGGAAATAGTAAGATTGCGTGTTTAATTGGTCAATCTGTTGATAATAATAATATACAAATCAAAGTTTTAGGATTTGGACAACATATTTCTATGGGTTTAAACAAAGGTGAAGTTACAGATTTATCTAAATTGTCAAATGCTATTTCCAAAGCAGTTGAAAAAGCTGAAGAAATGGCTGGTTTTAGGATTTCCAGTATTACTTGTAATGTAAATGGTGGGTTGCCTTTTACTGAAGTTACATCTGATAATGTACAAATTTCGAATAACCTAATAAAAAAAGAAGATTTGTTAACACTTTTAAACATAGATAAATATAAATCAAAATATGAAAATTACATTCAACTTAGAAGAAAACCGAAAGCTTATAAAATTGAAAATGAGCAAAAGGTTGAGAATCCTATTGGACTTAAAAGTAAAACTCTAACTTTAGAAGCAATTAATACTTATGTTAATAAAAACGTAATTTCAAATTTAAACAAATCAATTGAATTATGTCATTTACATGTAAATCAATTTTATATAACACCAGAAATAAATGGAATATCTACAATGATAAAAGAAGAAAGAGATCTTGGTTCTATTATTGTTGATATTGGTGCAAGCTTAACATCTATTGGAATTTATTTTAAAGATAGTTTAATTTATTCAAGTATTATTAAAATAGGTGGTATACACATAACAAGTGACATTGTAAAAGGGCTAGGCACTGAATCAGAAGAAGCTGAAAAACTTAAAATTTTACATGGCTCTACAGAAGTAAATCAATTAGATGATTTTAAGAAAATTGATGTTAAAATTATTGATGAGAAAGGTGAACTTAATTCGCACAATTTTCCTAAATCTATGTTAATTGGAATTATCAAACCTAGAGTTGAAGAAATTTTTGAGTTAGTAATTGAAAATTTAAATTATTCTTTTCCAGAATATAAAAAAATTTCAAAAGTTATTATTACCGGTGGAACATCTAATCTTTATGGAATTAGTAACATTGCAAAATCTTATTTTAAGTGTGATGTAAGAATCGGAAAACCTATTGGGCTTTTAAATGCACCAGACCTAATTCAGTCACCAAGCTTTAGTTGCTTAGTTGGATTAGTATTAAAAAGCTCAAGAGATCAAAATAACAATGGTTTTTTCAGTTTTTTAAACAAATTTAAAGAATATTTTTTTTAATTAAAGTAAAATTGTACTATGAAACATTTAGTAACTATATTTGATTTGATCTAAATAATTTTTTAAATATATTCATTAATGGACAATTATGAATATAATAAACGCACAAATACTTAATAATAATTACTATCAAAACACCATTAATTCAGAAATTTGTTTTAATGGTGTTGGAATCCATAGTGGCAAAGCTGTAAACATGAGACTAATGCCTGCTAAAGACGACTTTGGTATTGTTTTTAAAAGAACCGATATAGATATAAATAATTTTATTAAAGTAACCCCTGAAAATATCGAATTTTCCAAGTATTGTTCTAAATTGAAAAATAAATATGGAGTTTATGTTAGTACTGTGGAACATCTTCTTGCTACTCTTCATTCATTTGATATAAATAATGTTTTAATTGAGATTAATTCATCCGAATTACCAGCAATGGATGGGAGTTCTTATGAGTTTACTAAAAAACTTATGGAAATTGGTTTGCAAACTCAAAAAAAACCAAAAAAAATTTTAAAAATTCTAAGAGAAATTAGTATTAAAGATGGTGCAAGATCAATCAAAATTTTACCATCTTCTCACTTGTCTTTTACAATTAAAATCAAATATCCAAATAATGTAATTGGCAAAGACGAATATATCTACACTCATAGTACTCAAAATTTTATTGAGGATATTTCCTATGCTAGAACATTTTGTCTTTCAAAAGATGTAGTAAAATTAAGAGCTGCTGGATTTGGTTTAGGAGGTAATTTAAATAATGCAATAGTTGTTGAAGACAATAAAATATTAAATGCTACCGGCCTTAGATGTAACAAGGAATTTGTAAAACATAAAATATTAGATTGTATTGGTGATTTTTATATGT
>CACIWG010000068.1 GCA_902590245.1 uncultured SAR116 cluster alpha proteobacterium
AAGAAGAGCTGAAGCAGTTGAGAGAACTGGTCTAATAGATTCTGATCAAGCAAGTCTCTTTAATATTTATTGCGATTTAGCCAAAGACATTACTGGTTACGAGGCTGTTTTGTTTCAATTATTTGATAGTAAAGAACGATGTTACTTAGCTGAAAGTTGGTCTAAAGAAGAAATAACACAAAATTTAAATACTCGTAGACCGAAAGATGGAAGTGTGTGTGCTCACGTTTTACTTGATACCAAACCATTAATTGCTTTTGACGTCACGAAACACGAAATTACAAAAACTCACAGTAATGAAAAAGGAGTTAAAAGTTACATAGGATTTCCAATCATTGATAAAAATAATTATGCGCTAGGCATGGTTTGTATGATGACATTTTCGAAAATAATAGAATTATCACAAGATAAAATTGATTTAGTCGAAAAGCTTATTAAAAAAGCTGCTCATCAAATAGATTTAATAAGTGATCAAAAACAATTAACTTCTGATAGGTTAATTAATGCTTTAGATATTTTTAATCATGAAACAAATATAAAAGATATGTTGATTTTTAAAAATTTTATTCATGTATGCAATAAGATGGATATATCTGATGATTTTGAAAGAACACTCATTGAAAATGATCTATGTAGGATTAATACAAAATCAAAATTAGAATTAACGGAAAAAGGAAAAAAAATTCAAGATAGCATGGGGCTACATACAAAAATAATGAATATTATCCAACTTGAGGGCAAACAAGCTAATGACCTAATAGAAGGTATGTTAGATGAGCTTTAATAAGTAAATATGTACGCAAAAGTTTTCCAATATAAATTTCCATCTATAACTGAGGCTAAAGTTGCTGCGTCATTTTGTTCTGACAATCTTGGAAAACAAATTACAAAATTTAATTTTCAGTCCCTAAATATAATGATAGGAAAAGATGGTGACCTCTCAATTTTTATTAAATTTAATACCATAGATAAATTAAAAAAGTTTGAAAATGAATCTAATCAATTTATTGAGGACCTTAAAAAGATCTTTGTATTTAAAGAAAGTCAATACGCTGGTGTTTTCGTTTATAATTATGAATCTGAGGCAACATCTTCTCATATCAAAATGACTGCACCCGTTTAACAAAACTTTTAAACTAGATTTTATTTTATTAACTTCCTGAAATCTTACAAAGTGATACCGTTTTAATACTTGTTGATTTTGGTGATAGTTTATTTCTATAAGGGTAAATAATTTCATTACCTATTTTTTCTAAAATATCAAAATGCTTATAATCTTTTAAAGTCCACATTGCTGACATAATATTTGGCGATTCTATTGATCTAGTAATTTCTAATTCACTATATGGTAACTTATTGATATGTTTTGGCCATTGTTGTTTCAAAACCATAATAAACATTTCACAATCTTCATTTGATGAAAAAGTATTGGTAATTACTCTTCTAAACCTTTGTTTTCCTTCGTATTCTTTCCACTCCATTACAAATCCTTTTTTTAGATTTAAAAATAATTTATATATTATAGATAACAATCTTTCAAAAAAATGGAATAATAACATATTGGGTAGTCAACCGTTAAGATATTTGCAAGTGCTTATAAAAACTTAAAATTTGTTTTACAAAGAATTAAAAACATTTGATACTAAAAAACTTAATAGGTGTGTTAATGAAGTTAAATTTAGGATGTGGAAGTAAAATTTATAAAGGTTATGTAAACGTTGATAAATTTGACTTTTACAACGTTGATATTAAACATGATTTAGAAAAATTCCCTTATCCCTTTGATGATGATTCAGTTGAAGAAATAATACTCTCACATGTACTAGAACATATAGGTCAAGACCCAGATATTTTTATAAAAATTTTAAAAGAACTTTATAGAATTTGTAAAAACCAGGCATTAATTAAAATAGCTGTGCCGCATCCTCGTCATGAAGATTTTGTTTCAGATCCTACTCATGTTAGACCTATAACTATTTTAGGTTTAACATTGTTTGATAAGGAGCAAAACAAAAAATGGGAAACAAGTGGAGCAGCTAATACTCCATTGGCACTAATACATCAAGTAAATTTTAAGATTGAAAGTGTTAACTTTTCAATTGAGCAAGATATTATGAAAAAACACAATTTAGGTGAAATAGACAAAGCTAAATTAGATTTTATGATCAGACACTACAATAATATAGTTAAACAAATAGATATTAAAT
>CACIWG010000069.1 GCA_902590245.1 uncultured SAR116 cluster alpha proteobacterium
AGGTCTTGGAATTGGATATTTTATTTTTGGAGGAGAACCTGAACAAGATCCTTCTCAAGAAGTTAATCAGATCATTGAAGGAGAACCAAAAGTAAAAGAAGACCAAAATAAAGTTAAAAATACTGAAGAAAATAATGAAGAGGGAATTATTACAAAAAATGTAAAAACAGTTCCAGATGTTGATGCTTATGAAACAACATATTTTGAATTTCCTGGTGATTTCACTACAAATTTAAAAAATAGCAAAAAGTTTCTACAAATTAGTGTTGGTGTTTCAACTCAGTATGACGAAAAAGTGATCGAAATGGTAGATCAACATCAGCTAGCTCTACGATCTGTGATCTTGTCAGTTATCAGTGATTTTTCTGAAGAAAGCATTTCAGGAAGTGAAGGCAAAAACGCTCTTTCAGAAAAGTTGCTTAAGGAAATGAATGCTAAGCTAGAATCTCTTAAAGAATTTCCAGGGATTGAAGGTGTTTATTTTACAAGTTTTGTAGTTCAGTAGGGTTTAAAAATGTCTAACACCTCAAGAAAATTGTCATCAGAAGAAGTCTCAGCCTTAATGGATGGTTTGAAATCTGGTGAAATTAATTCTGGAGATGGTCTCAATAATGACCTAGAGGTCACGTCTTTTACTTTTGGATCAGATAATCTAGAATTGATGGGAGATTATTATGCTCTGAGATTAATTAATGAGAGATTTGCTAGGATGGTTAGGGGAATTTTTTTACCAATGTTGAGATTACAACCTAAAATTAATCCATTCCCACCTGAAGTTAAAACTTATGATGAATATAGTGCTGGTCTAGAGAGCTTTATGAGTTTATCTACATCTCGTATAGAAGAATTAAAAGGTTCAATGTTACTAGTTATGGATCCATCATTTATAAGCATATTAACCAATTGCTACTATGGTGGAAAATTAGCAAGCTTTCCTTTAAAAAAAGCTGAATTTACAGCAACTGAAGAAAGAATAATTGAAATAGTTAGTGATGGAATTGGCAGATCTTTAGAAAACGCCTGGAAAGATTTAATGCCAATTTCAATTAAAAATGTTGGTAGAGAAATAAACCCTCAATTTGCTACTTTAGTTGAGGCTTCAGACTCGGTGATCATATGTTCATTTGTCATACAATTACCAAATGTGGACTCAGCTTCATTTGATATAATATATCCATTGCAAACACTTAAACCCATAGCTTCGCTTTTAAGATCTAGAGTTCAATCAGACGTAGTTGAGGATGACAAATCTTGGAGAGAAAGGTTGCAAAATTCTGTTCTAAATATACCTTTGCCTGTTTCTGCTATTTTGAGTGAACCTAAAGTAAAAGTATCACAAATGGTTGGTTTTAAAAAAGGTGATTTACTACAACTTGGTCCTGTTGACGGAGTTGATTTTTTAGTTGATAAAAAAATATTATTTAAAGCAGAAATTGGTGAATCAAATGGACAGGCTGCAATAAGTCTTAAAAATAGAGTTTCTTAAAGGAGTAAACATGGCAGAATTAGATCAAGAGAATAAAGTTGATGCAGAAAGTGATCAATCTGAAGTTAGTATTGATAATTTAAAAGTTTTAGAAAATATCGAGGTTAAACTTACTGTAGAAGTTGGATCATCTCAATTAAAAATACGTGACCTTTTAAGACTGAATGAAGGCTCTGTGGTTGAATTAGAAAGACTTGCTGGAGATCCCTTAGATATCCTTGCTAACGGTGTTCAAATCGCAAGAGGTGAAGTTGTTATGGTTGGAGAAAGATTTGGAGTGAGATTTACAGAAGTCGCTAATCCTGAAGACACTGTTAAAAAGTTATAAATCAAAAATTTGACAAATTTTATTCAATTAATTCAATACGTTATATGATGTATTAATTGGCATTATTCTTGCTTATCTTAAAAGAGAGGTAAGTTATGAATGAAAGTATTTTAAATCCTTACACAATAATAACCATTTTAATTTTTTTGGCTATTTTTGTTATGGTCGCCTTTTTTGTCAGAAAAAAAAGTAGTTCTTTGAAAAAATTAATTAACGACAAAAAAATAAATATTATTGAATATTCACCAATAAGAGGTGGATATTCTGCAATAATATTTTCTGTTGAAAATGAAAAGTTTTTTTTTGTTGGTCATAAATCAGGTAATTCAAATCTTATACAAA
>CACIWG010000070.1 GCA_902590245.1 uncultured SAR116 cluster alpha proteobacterium
CAAGATGGTCTGTACATCCAATTTTCAATTCTTCTAAACCCAGATATAGATAATTCATCAAACAGAAAAGGATTGTTATTTAAATCTGTCACTAATCTTTTTTCAGACCTATTATCAAGATAAGGGCATTTAGTTTCTTTTGTCATAAAGAAAATAGGGTAATTTAAAAGATTTACTTTTTCGAATTTTGCCATAATTTATTAAACGACTTAATTAAATATTTTTCAATTTATTTTCTTCTTCCGTATCCTCCTGGAGTAGGAGTTTCTATAACAATAGCATCTCCTTTTTTTACTTTTGTATAATCACAACCCCGTAAAACTTCTTTATTTTGATTTTTTCTAATAATATAATTTTTTCCTAATTGCCCATTCTCTCCGCCTTTAAGACCGTGAGGCTTTATTTTTCTATGACTTGATAAAATTGCTAATTCCATATCTTCTTTAAAAAGTATTTCCCGATAAGTACCGTCTCCTCCATTATAAATACCTTTGCCACCAGAGTTAGGTCTAATATGGAAATCTTTTAGTATTACAGGGAATTTTAACTCCAAAATCTCAGGATCGGTTAATCTTGAATTTGTCATGTGAACTTGTATAGCATTTGTACCGTTAAAACCTGGACCAGCAGGAGAACCTGAACAAATAGTTTCATAATATTGATATTTTTTATTTCCAAACGTTAAATTGTTCATTGTTCCCTGACTAGAGGACATTACATTTAGTGCAGAAAGTAAAGCATTTACTAAATGCTGGCTAGTTTCAACATTACCTGCTACTACGGCAGCAGGATATTTTGGGTTAAGCATACAATTTTTAGGGATTATTATTTTTATTGGCTTTAGACAACCAGAATTCATGGGTATATTTTTATCCACCAATAATCTAAAACAGTATAAAACTGCTGCTATGACAACTGGCTTTGGAGCATTAAAATTATTTGAAAGTTGATTAGATGTTCCTGTAAAGTCAACTATCACTTTTTTATTATTTTCAATCTTGGTTATTTTAACTTTAATTATTGCATCATTGTCTGTTTTAAGAGTAAAATCAGAATTTTTAAGTTTTTTTATTGCGGTGGTAACGCTTTTTTCAGCATTAAGACTTATAAATTTGATATAGTTTAAAAATTTCGTTTTACCAAATTGTTGATATGCTTCCTGTAATAGTTGCAAACCTTTATAATTTGATGCTACTTGAGCCTTGATATCTAATATATTTTGCAAAATATTTCTTGCTGGATATTTGTGTTCCTTAAAAATTTTAACTATTAATTTCTCATTAAATACTTTATTTGAAATTATTTTAACATTGTCAAAAAGAACACCTTCTTCTTCTATGTTTTTTGCTAAAGGGGTCATAGACCCAGGAGCTGTCCCTCCTACGTCTGCATGATGTCCTCTTGAGGCCACAAAAAAAGTAAGATTATTTTCAATAAAAACAGGTGTCACTATTGTAATGTCTGGCAGGTGAGTTCCACCATTGTAAGGTGCATTAAGAGCAAAGCTATCACCTTTATTAAATTTTTTATTGTTGTTCTTAATAATACTTTGAACTGATTGTTGCATTGAACCTAAATGAACTGGCATGTGAGGAGCGTTAGCAATAAGTTTACCTTTTTTACAAAAGACAGCGCATGAAAAGTCAACTCTTTCTTTTATATTTACAGATGATGCTGTCTGTTGAAGAACTGTACCCATTTGCTCAGCAATATTCATGAATAAGTTATTAAAAATTTCAAGTAAAATAGGGTCCGATTTTTTAAAATTTATATTATTAAATATTTTTGAACTTTTATTATTAATTCTATCTAAAATTATGAATTGGTTATTTGCAAATTTTGCTTCCCAACTGTCTTCAACGAAAATGGTTTGATTATTTTCAATTATTAATAAAGGCCCTTTAATTTTTGTTCTATTTAGAAATTGTTCTTCTTTAATAACATCTACATTTACCCATTTATCATTTAAGAAAACTTTAGTGGTTTCTAAAGTATATGGATAATCTACAAAGTGAGTATTATTTTTAAATTTTTTTGAATCAGAATTGTCAATTACTACTTCAGTCTCAATAAAATCAATCATGATCTTAGATCTATC
>CACIWG010000071.1 GCA_902590245.1 uncultured SAR116 cluster alpha proteobacterium
TTATCATTTTCAATTATATTTTTGACATTCATATTTAATTCGTCAATTGAATGTTTTATATTTTTTTCGTCATCTAATTTTTCTGTCAAACGACTCAAGAGTAAGTTTAGTTCATTTAACCTTTCAGATATTTTAACTTTTTCATTTTCTGTATTTATATAATTTTTTGATATTACAGCTAAATTTTCAAGAGCCACTTCTCCCAATTCAATGTTTTTTGTTTCACTTGGCGCTGTAAAAATAGCTTTTTGAGAAAGCCAATCTTCTAATTCATTGAAAAACCTATTATTTGCCTGGCTCACTTGTAAATCCAAAAATCCAAGTATGAGTGACGTGCCAAGTCCAAATAAAGAAGAAGAAAAAGCAGTTGACATGCCTTCCATAGGCGCATTCAATCCTTTAATAATTTTGTCAAAAAAATTAGCATTATTTTCATTTACACTTATCTCAAGTGATTGAATAACAGATGATACAGATGATATTGTTTGAAGCAATCCCCAAAATGTCCCCAACAATCCTAAAAAAACTAATAATCCAATAATATATCTAATTATATCTCTATTTTCATCTAACCTTGAAGATACACCTCCAAGAATAGTTGATAAAGAGTTTGCAGTTAATGATGTGTTTTCATTTTTATTTTCTAAAAGAAGAGCTGCGACAGGTGCCAGGAGCTCAGGTTTAATTTTTGAATTTTTATAATTGTCAGGTAAAAATACATCATTTTTTTTTACAAATTGTAACCAGTTCCTTTCTTTACTTAACCTAAATGTTTGTCTAAAGGATAACAAAACGCCTGCTAAAAAAGTAAATATTATAAGGCCATTAATTTCTCTGTTACCTTCAAAAGCATTTCTTAGTGGCTCGTAAAGAAGATATGAGATAATCAAGACTATTATTAATAGTAAAATCATTCTAAAGGCATATTTATTGGGGCTGCTCATTTTTTCAAAAACCATTAAAATTAAAACTTAAGTTTATCAAAATAAATATCAATTTAAAATCTTAATTATTTTTTTATGGATCATGGGATTGGCACAAATAAAAAAATTATTTTTATTTAAACTAGCTTCTAGAAAAAAACCTCCAGACTCTCTTAATAAAAGTTTGCTTGATTGGATCAGAAACTTATCCATGTTTATTCCAATAAAGCAGTCTAATTTTCCATTACATAACCAACTTATGGAGACAATTGAAGAATTTAAAATTCTGAAATTGTTAAGTGATATGTTGTCTTTTAAAAAAAGTTTTTCAATTTCAAAACTAGAATTATTAACCTGTAAAGAGATTAAGCTATTTTCTAAATACTGTCTATTTGACACTCTAATTCTGTGGTCATTTAAAAATGCTCCTTTCCCTTCTTCAGTGAAATAGAAATAATTACGAAGAGGATCATAAATGGAAGATGCAATTACTTTATCATTAAAAAAAACAGAAATTGAACTTGAAAAAATTGGAATAGATCTTTTAAAATTTTCTTTACCGCTCAGCGGTTCTAATAACCAATAATAAGTATCTTTTTTAAATGTTGAATTTTTATTGTCTAAAAATTTCCACTCTGGTCTACAATAAGTTAAATAATCTTTTAGATTATATTCAATAAATTCATATGTTTTATTAAAAAATCTATCAATTTTTCCATCTAATCCTTGAAGATTTTCTATTTCACCAAAGTCTCTATATATTCTTCTATTAACTTTATTGTAAGCTGTCTTCATTACATTTATCAATGGAGATATGTTAGACATAAATTTGATAAATATTAATATTTAGATTTTTCAACATAAGTACCATCAGCAGGTTTAATTATAATTTTGGTACCAACTTCAATGTGACTTGGGACCATAATCTTTATACCATTTTTAATAGTAGCGGGCTTGTAGGATGAGGATATAGTTTGACCTTTAATAACAGCATCTGCTTCAATAACTTCAACTTCACAAGTTTCAGGCAAATCAATCGAAATTACTTGAGATTCATATGAATTTACTAAAACTTCCATGCCATCTGATAAAAAATGTACTTGATCACCAATTACATCTGAACTGACTTCTAATTGCTCGTATGTTTCTAAGTCC
>CACIWG010000072.1 GCA_902590245.1 uncultured SAR116 cluster alpha proteobacterium
TATTCCATATTTAAGGTTATAAATGATAAGATCTGGTTTTTTTTTCTTTACCAAATGAGATATATAATTAGACCTAACTCCTGAAGCACAAATAAATATAATAGATTTATTGCTACCAAACTTTTTGTTGAACATTTCGTACCAGTTTTTAAAAATAAATTTTTTATCTTTATTTAATAAAGATATTAAAAAACTTCCTTTAATTATACCAGTTGCCCTCCATTCATTTAAAGTTCTAACATCTATAATCTTAATTTTTTTTTCAATTAAATTACTAAGTTCTCTATTATTTATATCAATGACTTCAGCATTTACAAACTTTGTAAATAAAACAAATATGACAAGTA
The DNA here is from genome assembly GCA_902590245.1 of uncultured SAR116 cluster alpha proteobacterium. Lineage (GTDB taxonomy): Bacteria > Pseudomonadota > Alphaproteobacteria > Puniceispirillales > Marisalimonadaceae > TMED54. The sequence goes on from CACIWG010000072.1 coordinate 348, forward strand.
AAATTTTCAATTTTTCCTCTTAAATGTGATTGTTTGCTTCTGAGAAGTTAAATTAATTTCATCAATCACTGTACCTTTTCTCATCTTAAGAACATCAATAATAACATCTGATATATCATCAGGTTCAATAAATTCATCATGTTCCTTACCAGGAGATATTTTTAAGTCATTATAAAAAGGTGTTTTAACTACACCTGGATTAATTTGAGTGACTTTAATGTTATTTAAAGAAGTTTCAATTCTTATTGATTTGACAAACCCCCGCAACCCAAATTTGCAAGCACTATAAATACTCCCATATTTTCCAACCTTATATGAAGCTTCAGATCCAATGTAAATTAAAAATCCATTATTAATTGTTTTAAAATATGGCAATAAAAGTCTTGTAATAATTATATGAGAATTCAAATTTAATTTAATAAAATCAGATATTTGTTTTGGAGAAAAATTCTCTAAACTTTCAAGTTTTCCTGTGCCAGCGTTACTAATTAATCCGTCAATAGGTTTTTCTTTTATATATCTGTTTAACTTTTCATATTCGGTTTCAATATTTGATAAATCAAATTCAATGTGGTGATAATTTTTATTTGAAAAATTTGGATTTCTTCTTGAAACGCCTAATACATTTGCTTTGTTTTTTAGCAAAGCTTTGGTTATAGATAAACCTATGCCACTTGAGCTTCCGGTAACAATAATATTCTTATTGGATAGCATTTAAATTAATATGGAGTGCAAGAGAAAATTTGTACATCTTTTTTAACCTTTTTGTAAATTAAATTTTTACAATATGAAATCATTTCTTTTTCAACTTCATCCTTATAAGAGTATACATTATCTCTTTTTTCAAAATTATACGAAAATAATTCGTCTCCAGGATACATATTATTTATTGTATTAAAGATTTGTTTTGGGAATCTTAAAGAACCAAAACTGACGGAATGCAAATAATTTGTATTAATTTCATCTAAAATTGTTCTTATCAATTCTTTATAAGAAATCTTCCAATTATTATTATATATTAGTGGGTCAAACCTTAGACCAATTTGCCATCCAAGTGATGTAAGTTGTTTTAATGATTTTATTCTTAGATCTATTGATGGGGCCTTAATATCAAATTTTTGAGCTAAGTTACCTGGGAGTAAACTGTAAGCAATTATAATATTTTCTGAAGGTCTATTTTTTAAAAAAGGATTTATTTGTAAACTTTTTGTTCTAAACTCATATGTAATTTTATTTTTTTCCAAATAGTTTTTTAAGAAATAATCGGCAAAACTTGTAACTTTTTCCATTGCTAATGAATCACAATCATACCCAGAAAAAAACGTAATACTCTTACCTTTATTTCTAGTAACCAAATTTTTAATTTGGGTTAAAAAATCTTCATAATTAACAAAAACTAAGTAATTTGCGGAGGAATATAAGCCTTGTAAAAAACAATATTTACAATCATAGATACAATTATACATATGAGAAAAATAATAATTTTTACTAGCACCTATCCCAAATCCTTCTGGAGCTTTTAAGACAAAATTTTTATTTTTTTTTGCAAGAATTAACAAAGGATCTTTTTTTTGTAATCTAAAACTTTGTTTTTTTTTATTAAAAATTTCAGAATATTTATTTATATATATTATTCTCGACCTTTTAAATTTAGACAAAATAGACAAGGTTCTTGAATTGTCTTTAATTTCATTTTCAAC